>CAXSGV010000031.1:0-1895 GCA_964236615.1 uncultured Polyangiaceae bacterium | reverse complement strand
GCTCTTCGACGAGTTCCACGAGGGCGGCGGCGACGATGCCGAGCGGGAGCGATTGCTCGACGAGGCGGTGCCGCTGGTGCTCGCGCTTCAAGAGTCCGCCGGCGTCGACATCGTCAGCGACGGCGAGTGGCGTCGCTTCTCTTATGTCGGCGTCATCAGCGACGTTGCGAGCGGCTTCACGCGCGGCCTCTCCGGCGAGAAGCGCGACGGTAAATACTGGCACACCGTCACCGGTGAGGTCCGCCCCGGCAAAGCCGATCTCCTCGCGAGGCACGCGCGGTTTGCGCTCGCGCATTCACGTCGCCCGATCAAGGTCGCGCTCCCCAGCCCGTACCTGCTCAGCGTGCGGATGTGGGACGAGGCCCTCAGCAAGAAGTTCTACCCGACGCGCCAGGACTTCGCGAAAGCGATCGTCCCTATTTTGCGCGCCCAGGTCGAGGCGCTGGTCGAGGCCGGCGTTCACACCGTGCAGATCGACGATCCGCACCTGTGCCTCTTCGTCGATCCCGAGGTGAGGAAGACGTACCCCGATGCCGATGCCGAGGCGATGCACTGCACCGCGCTCATCAACTCGGTGTTCGAGGGGCTCAGCGTCCCCAAGAAGGCGGTCCACCTCTGTCGCCGCAACAAGGGGCGCCAGGGCTGGATCGGCTCGGGCTCGTACGACGCCATCATGGAGCCGCTCAAGTCGCTCGCGGTCGATCAGCTCATGATGGAGTTCACCATCCCCGCCGCCGGCGACACCCGTTGCCTTCGCGATCTCCCCGAGCGCATCGGCATCGGCCTCGGCTGCGTCGACTGCCGCGGCGAGGTCATCGATTCGCCCGAGACGATCGTCGCGCGCGTCGAGCAAGCGATGGAGCACGTCGCGAAAGAGCGCATCGTCCTCGCGCCGGACTGCGGCTTCGCGCCCGGGAACGCGGCCGACATTCCGGTCGACGAGGCCTATGCCAAGCTCCGCAACATGGCACGCGCGGCCACACGCCTACGCGCGAAGCACGGTTAGTCTCCTCCAATGGCCAAACGCGAGCGCGCCGTCACCTGCACCTTTTGCGACAAGGTCCTCACCGAAAAGACGGCGGGCTTCGCATGCCAGCACTTCGTGCACGGGAAGGAGCTCACCTACGAGGCCGGCGCGCAGGAGCCCGGCAAGTGCCCCGACACCGCGTGCACCGCGTGCGCGATCTCCATCGACGCGGCGAACGATGATCCGGCCGTGCTCGACGAGATGAACGTGCACGTGATCTGCCTTCGCTGCTGGAAGGACCGTGCACGCCGTCACGTGCGGACCGCCAAGAAGGATCGCAAGCGCGGCTGGGCGATCGTCCCGCGCGACACGCACGCCGCCCTCCAGGGCGTCTCGATGAAGGTCGCCGCATCGGTCGAAAAGGGCGGCTTCGTGAAGCTCGTCTTCATCCCCATCCCTTCGCGCGCTCGCGATGAGTTCGAGATGCTGTGGGTCAAGATCACGAGCCTGCTCGCAGACGGCACCTACAAGGGCAAGCTCGCCAACGAGCCCAAGCTGTTCGACAAGAACCTGCTTGCGACCGGCACGCCCGTGGCGTTCAGCGAAGGGCACATCGTCGCGGTGCTCGTCGGCTGACGGCGTGACGCGCCGGCGCGATTTCTTGACGGCGATGGCGCTCGCCATCGGCGGGGGCGCGTGCGCAAAAGGCGCCGAGCGGCGCGCCGAGAGAAAGGAGGGACGCACCGTCACGTCCCTGTGGTTCTCCTACGGCGGCAAGAACCGCGTGGTGCTGCTCGATCTCGTGCAGCGCTTCAACGCGTCGCAGCAGAAGGTCCTCGTCGAGGCCACGTTCCAAGGCGACTACTTCGAGGCCCTCGCCAAGCTCCGCACCGCGCTCGCCGCGGGTGCCGCTCCGGCGTTGAGCCAC
>CAXSGV010000030.1:0-24373 GCA_964236615.1 uncultured Polyangiaceae bacterium | reverse complement strand
TGATCGTTCTCGGTGAACACGGCGCCCGCAAGAAAATCGAGGTTGACCTGGTGCACGATGCCGGTGTCCGGCGGGACGACGCGGAAGTTCTTGAACGCGGTCTGGCCCCAACGGAGAAACTGGTAGCGCTCGTAGTTGCGCTCGAACTCGAGCTCGGAGTTGTGGAGCAAGGCGTCGGCCGTGCCGAACGAGTCGACCTGCACCGAGTGATCGATGACGAGCTCGACGGACTGGAGCGGGTTGATCTTCGTCGCGTCGCCACCCATGCGGCGCATCGCGTCGCGCATGGCGGCGAGATCGACGATCGCGGGGACGCCGGTGAAGTCCTGTAGGAGGACGCGGCTAGGCGTGAAGGCGATCTCGCGATTCGGCTCGGACTTCGGCTTCCACTGGGCGAGGGCTTCGATGTCCTCCTTCGTGACCGAGGTGCCATTCTCCGTTCGCAAGAGGTTCTCGAGGAGAATCTTGAGCGAATAGGGAAGACGCGCCGCGCCCGCGCAGGACGGGTGCTTGTCGAGCGCGTCGAGCCGGTAAATGGTGAACTCGCGAGTATCGACCTTAAGAACTGCCTGGCTGCCGAACGTGTCCATATGGCTGAGACCTGCGCCTTCTTTTGCGGGAAAATCGCCCCTCGTATACGCCCTTGTCTAGGGTCGAAACAAGCTCAGGGCGAGACCATCTTTTCGGGGCGGACCTTCTCGTCGAACTCGGGCCCCGTCAGCAAGCCGAGCTCGATTACTGCCTCTTTCAAGGTGATGTTCTTCTCGAAGGCCTTCTTAGCGACTTTCGCCGCGTTGTCGTAGCCGATGTGCTGGTTCAACGCAGTCACGAGCATGAGCGAGCTCGCGAGGTGCTTCGCGATGACGTCGCGGTTCGGCTCGATGCCGATCGCGCAGTTGTCGTCGAAGCTGTGGCACGCGTCGGTCAGCAGCTTCACCGACTCGAGCACGTTGTGAATCATCACGGGCTTGAAGACGTTGAGCTCGAAGTGGCCCTGGCTCCCGGCGAAGCCAA
This sequence comes from uncultured Polyangiaceae bacterium, assembly GCA_964236615.1. Lineage (GTDB taxonomy): Bacteria > Myxococcota_A > Polyangia > Polyangiales > Polyangiaceae > CAXSGV01. The sequence continues at coordinate 23,359 of CAXSGV010000030.1, read as the reverse complement.
CCGCGGCGTCGTTGCCCATGACCTGGACGCAGACCATCGTCATGGCCTCGCACTGCGTCGGGTTCACCTTGCCCGGCATGATCGAGCTACCGGGCTCGTTCTCCGGAATGCGGAGCTCGCCGATGCCGCAGCGAGGTCCGCTCGCGAGCAAGCGAATGTCGTTCGCGATCTTGAAGCACGCGACGGCGAGCGTGCGAGTCGCGGAGCTTGCAGCCACGACCGCGTCGTTCCCTGCGAGCGCAGCGAACTTGTTCGGCGCCGTACGGAACGGCAGGCCCGAGAGCTTCGCAATCTGGTCGGCCACGCGCGTGGCGTACTCCGGGTGCGTGTTGAGACCCGTGCCCACGGCACTGCCGCCGAGCGCAAGCTCGTACAGCCCGTCGAGCGCGTGCACGAGCCGGCCTTCGCACGCCTCGAGCTGCGCGGCGTACCCGCTGATCTCCTGGCCGAGCGTCAGCGGCGTCGCGTCCATCAAGTGGGTGCGCCCGATCTTCACGATGTCGGCGAACTTCTTCGACTTGGCTTCGAAGGTGGAGCGGAGCTTCTTCACCGCAGGAAGGAGGCGCTCGTGGATCTCGATCGCCGCGGCGACGTGCATCACCGTCGGGAAGACGTCGTTCGACGACTGTGACTTGTTGACGTCGTCGTTCGGGTGGATCGGCTTCTTCGATCCCATCTCCCCACCGGCGAGCTCGATTCCGCGGTTCGAGATGACCTCGTTCGCGTTCATGTTCGACTGTGTGCCGCTGCCGGTCTGCCAGACGACGAGCGGGAAGTGATCGTCGAGCTTGCCCGCGATGACCTCGTCGCATGCGCGCGTGATGAGGTCCGTCTTCTCCGCGTCGAGCTTCTTCAGGTCCTTGTTCGCGAGCGCGGCGCCCTTCTTCACGATGCCGAACGCCTTGATCATCCCGGGCGAAAAGCGGTGCCCGCCGATCTTGAAATTCTGGAGGCTGCGTTGTGTTTGCGCGCCCCAGTAGCGGTCGCTCGGCACTTCGACGTTGCCCATGCTGTCGGACTCGATACGTACGCCCATCTTGCCGTTTCTCCTCTTCGTGGAGAAGAGCGAGTAGCGGCGATGAACGCCCGAAGCAACGGGGATGAGGCGACCCCGATCAGACGACGCGGATCGGCTCGTGCGGATTCGGATTCGGGCTATTCGGGGCGGGCCCGGGACCCGGCGACGGCATGTTCGGCTCGTTCGGTGGCGCGGGCGGAATCACTTCCGGCGGGATCTCCGGCGACTGGCGCTCCGGCGCCGGCCCTTCCGGCGACGGCGAAGGGTTGGGCGAAGGCGCGGCGTTGGGGTTCCCGGGCTGGCCGGGGTTGATCTCCATCGTGCTCATGCTCGGCTTGTTCGCACGGGTTGTGCCGAGCAGGAGCGGCGCGAATTGCTGGGCGGTCATTCGCGTGGCCGTGGCAACGTGCCACTCGACGGGGCAGTTACGCGCGACGCGACCGTTGGCATCAGAGTGCGCGGCGCAGGCTCTCGACGCGGGCGTGAGCCTCTTTGATGTTCAGGTACTGCTGCTCGGCGATCGAATGCAGATCGATCGGTAGCCGATTCTTCAACGCGTCTTCGTACACGCGCTTTGCCGCATTTTCCGCGCTCGCACAGCCTTCGAGCACACCCTTGTCACCGGGTTCGGAGAACACCGAACGGACGCCGCGGAGCCCGCGCTGCAGCACCGCGCTGACCGGGTTGGGACGACGAGCGGGTCGTCCGCCAAGTCGCTCGACGATCGTCTCGAGCACGACCACGAACTGCGCGCGCTGGTCGGCGTAGCACTCGAGCAGCGTACGGTAGACCGGCTCTTCGATCGCCGCGGCAGCGCTTCGCCAATCGCGTTCGCTCTGACGGCACATCTCAGCGAGCTCGTTCAGTGTGGCGAGGAGCGCATCGCGGTCGTGTTCTGCCGCACCGGTCTGTGCTGAGGAAGGGTTGGTGTGCACACCCACCAGACTGCACTGCGCGTGCCTTCCGCAGCGATCACCCGATGCACACCCCTCGGCACATCGACTGCATTGGGTTCGCTGAAACCACCCTTACGCCCACCTCAGGAGGCGAACATGAAAGCCACGGACCTGTTGGAGAAGCAGCACCGCAAAGTCGAAGCGATCTTCGCGAAGCTCGAGGACAAGCAAACGGCCAAGCGTGAGCTCGTCGAAGAGCTCGCCGACAACCTCGCCGCGCATCAGGTGATCGAAGAGAAGATCTTCTACCCCGCGGTAAAGAAGGCACTCGACGACGACGGCCGCATGCAGGTGCTCGAGAGCTTCGAAGAGCATGCGCTCGCAAAGGTCGCGTTGATGCGCCTGCTCGCGACGGCGCTCGACGAGGAGCCGTTCCAGGCTCGCGTGACGGCATTGAAGGAGCTCATCGAGCACCACGTCGGCGAAGAGGAAGAGGATCTGTTCCCTGACGTCGAGGACGTGATCGACGAGGAGGAGCTCGCCCTGATGGGCACGCAGATGAGCGAGCTCTTCGAGGCGACCATCGCCAAGGGTTACGCCGCGACGATGGCGGAGGATCCGATGATCAAGACGCCGCTCGCGAAGCCGGCGAAAGCCAACGGCGTGAAGCAGGAGCGCAGCGCAGGGCGATGAGAAAGAAGAGCCGGACACACCGAAGGGTCTCCATGCGTGCGCCGATCGCTTCCGAGCCGGCCCACTCCGCCAAGGCCGCAGGCCTGCGCTACGTGCACGACACGCGGCCGGGTATCACGCGGAAGAAGGCGGGCAAGGGCTGGTCGTATGCGACGCCGGATGGCGCGCGCGTCCGAGATCCTGCGGTGCTCCGGCGCATCCGCGCGCTCGTCATTCCTCCCGCATGGGAGAACGTCTGGATCTGCCCAATCGAAAACGGGCACATCCAGGCGACGGGCCGGGATGCACGAGGCCGTAAGCAGTACCGTTACCACCCGCGTTGGCGCGAGGTGCGCGACGAGACCAAGTACGACAAGACGATCGCGTTTGCGGAGGCGCTGCCGAAGATCCGCGCTCGCACCGAGGAGCACCTGGCGCTCCGCGGACTGCCGCGCGAGAAGGTGCTTGCGACGGTGGTGCGGCTGCTCGAGGTCACGCTCATTCGCGTCGGAAACGCCGAGTACGCACGCACGAACCACTCGTTCGGCCTCACCACGATGCAAGACGGGCATGTCGACTTCGACGGCCCCGTCATCCGCTTTCGATTTCGCGGCAAGAGTGGCAAGGACCATGACATCGACATCCGCGACCGCCGCCTCGCGAAGATCGTGAAGCAGTGCCAGGCGATCGACGGCGAGGATTTGTTTCAGTACGTGGACGAGAACGGTGAAGGCCAGAAGATCGAGTCGGGCGACGTGAATGCCTACCTGAAAGAGATCGCCGGCCATGAGTTCACGGCGAAGGACTTTCGGACATGGGCGGGCACCGTGCTCGCCGCAAAGGCGCTTCAGGAGCTGGAACAGTTCGACAGCGCCACGCAGGGAAAGAAGAACATCGTGCAAGCCATTCGCGACGTGTCCGAGCGTCTCGGCAACACGCCGACGGTTTGCCGCAAGTGCTACGTGCACCCCGCGATCCTCGACGCGTACCTCGACGGCAATCTCTTGCACACGCTGCGAGAGCGCGCCGACGCCGAGCTCCGTAGCTCGCTCACCGACCTCCGCCCCGAGGAGGCAGCGGTCCTCGCCTTCCTTCGCGCGCGCCTCGCGCGGGACGAGCAGCGCGCTGCATGAAAGCTCACGTTTCTGCGTGACCCTCTTCGCTCGTCGGTCTGTGACGGCGAGCGAACACACCGGTGAGAGAAGCAGCGTGAGCAAAGCAAAGCAGCGCGAGGAAAGCAGCGCGAATAAAAAGCAGGGCAAACAAAACAGCGCGAGGCGTGATGCGGTGAGCACCACGCCTCGAGCGGCGAGCCGGCTATGTGTGAGAACTAGTTGCTCGTCGACTTCGCACGGCGCTTGGCGCCCGTGGCCTGTCCACCCTTGCGACCAGCCACGCGTGCCTCTTCGCTGTTGAAGCGATGGGCGGTGCCGGCGCGCTGAGCGGCCTTGCCACCACGGCTGGCGAGCTCACTCACGAGCTTCGGATCCATTGCGGCGAAATCCCGACGACGACGCGGCTGCTCCGTCTCTTGGCTGCTCGGAGCCTGCTGCTCGGACGGCTGTTCCGTGGTGGTCTCGTTGTCGGCGTTCTGCGTGTCGAGGCGATCGTTTTCGTCGTGCATGGTGCGGCTCCTGATGATGCAGGGGATCGAAATCCCGGCGTGTTTGAAAGTTCGGACGGGGCGAAGAATCACCACCGGGCACCTGAGCCTAAGCAGATCCTGCGCCAACCATGTTCCGAATGAAATCCGAGGCTTAGAAAATACCTCAACTGTAGCGTTTCGCCCCGCGAGACAAAATACCTCTCTGGAAGAGGTAGCTTCGGCCCTCCAGCCACGCTTGCGCTGGCAAGGCCGCTGTAAGGGTCGGAAAGCGTTGCTGGAACCGCGTTGGCAGGGGGCTCGCTTCCCAACCACGCGACGGAGTTTCTCAACGGCGTCCTCGCCGGGGCATCAGGTGCGCCGTGTACCGAAAAACGTCGTGTTTTCGATAATTTATTCCGGGTGTGGCAGTTCGCTACAAAGATGAGCTTCGCTAAGCCGCGAGGTACATTGAGGCGATTAGTGTGGCACGGACGCACTTCGTCTCGGCCCGACTACGCCCAGGACGCGCTAAGGAGGGAACCGAAAGCGATGCTCGAGGCGCTCGACCACTCCGTATTCCGCTACTGCTACGCCGGCAGCCCGAGCGGTACGCTCTACCTGCTCATGGTCGCAGCAACCTGGTTGGGAAGCGGGTGGAGCATGCTCGCCGCCATCCCGCTCATCTACCCTCTGCGCACCAGGCGCTTTGCGATCTCGCTGCTGGCCACGCTGTCGGCGACGGGCATCACCGTATGGGCGTTAAAAGCCATGATCGGGCGCCACCGCCCCCCCTTCGCGCTCATGCAGGTGCGTGCTCTCGTGGGTAACCCGACGGATCACTCGTTCCCTAGCGGACATGCCGCGGGGTGTTTTGCGTTCGCGACCTTCATGGGGGTCGTCTGTTACGAGGCAGGTCGAGCCCAGCCGGCGCGCGCGAAGCAGCTCCAGGCGGCGTCGGGCTTCGTCTTCGGCCTGGCTTCACTCATCGCGTACTCGCGTGTTTACCTCGGCTGTCACTTTCCTACGGATGTGTTTGCCGGCGCGGCGGTGGGCGCAACCTTTGGATTCTTTGGGGCGCGGCGCTACGCGACCTCGGCGCGGGCGAAGAAGATCGGTCCCCCCCTTGCGCCGGTGGGAGAAGTCGAGCCAAAGTAGGCCCGATGGGTTCTCGGTTCGGCCAAACGCTTCGCCTGATCGTCAGCACGATCGCGGCGCTCGCGTTGTGGCTCGTCGCCTCCCCGGCATTCGCTGGCGAAGAAGGCACGGGCCGCTCGGCCGCTCCGCAGTGCGATACCCGCGGCGCCACCACGTTTGCGCCCGCACCCACCCTCGATCCGCCGCAAGCCTCGATCGACGTGGGCGACGACGACGCCACCTGCGTCGCGTTGACGGCGGTCGAGAGCTTCCGCAACGGCGCCCCGCACGACGACGCACCGCCGGCCCGCGCCGAAGCGGTCGTTCCGCGAGCGCACCGTGTGCCGGCAGCGGCCGCCACCGACCTTCCGCTGATGCACGAGCATGCCGATGGCGCACGTGCCGGTGTTCGCGCTTCGCTCGAACGTCCGCCTCAGTAAGCTTTTTTGAAGAAGCGACCTCGCGCTGACCCGTCCTTTGGGGCGCGAGCCTTCTTGAATGTCGTCGAGCGTCGCTTCACCGCTTTCAGATTTCCGATTCGCACCCCACTCGGGAGCGACGCGGGCCGTTCGCCATCGCTGCGAATCGGCCGGCGCCCTTCCCCTTCTTCTCTCTGCAACGACTGAAGTTTTTCGAAATAGGTGAGATCCATGGTCAAGGAAAAGGATTCGCGCGGAGGCCAGAAGAGCCCCGCGCACGCGCTGCCGGCCAGCGATGGCGGCGGCATGAACACGGGAGTCGCCATCATCGGCTTCATCCTGTGCTTCATGGCAGGTGGCGGCCTCATGTGGGGCTGGGAGCAGCACCGCATCAAGGGCGGCGGCGACATCACGGCGGACTCGTCGTCGGCAGCCGGCCCGAACTGGGCTGACAACGACTCTCCCGTCCCTGTCGACAGCAAAGACCCCATGTGGGGCAACCGCAACGCGCCGGTCACGATCGTCCAGTTCTCGGACTTCCAGTGCCCGTACTGCTCGAAGGTCGAAGCGACCATGGAGCAGGTCAAGACGACGTACGGTCCCGACAAGGTTCGCGTCATCTGGAAGAACGAGCCGCTCTCCTTCCACCCCAACGCGAAGCCCGCGGCCGAAGCGGCCCAGGGCGTGTTCTCGCTCAAGGGCAACGACGGGTTCTGGAAGTTCCACAGCACCGCGTTCAAGAACCAGCAGGGCCTGAGCCCGGACAACTACGAGAAGTGGGCAGCGGCCGCTGGTGCCGATCCCGCGAAGTTCAAGGCCGGTATCGCCGCGCACAAATGGGCGGACAAGGTCGAGAAGGATCACGCGATCGCAAAGCAGGTCGGCGTGAACGGAACGCCCGCGTTCTTCGTCAACGGCGTCTCGCTTTCGGGCGCGCAGCCGTTCGAGAAGTTCAAGGCCGTCATCGACGCCGAGCTCCAGAAGGCCACCGCGAAGATCGCGGCCGGTACGCCGAAGGACAAGATCTACGTCGCGATGTCGTCGGAGAACAAGAAGAACGCTCCCCCGGCGGCTGACGAAGAAGAAGGCGAAAAAGAAGACACGAAGACCGTGTGGAAGGTCCCCGTCGGCAAGAGCCCCAGCAAGGGTGGCGACGCGAAGGCCCTCGTCACGATCATGGAGTTCTCGGACTTCCAGTGCCCCTATTGCAAGAAGGTCGGGGACACGATGAAGAAGATCCACGAGACGTACGGCGACAAGGTTCGCGTCGTCTGGAAGAACGAGCCCCTTCCCTTCCACCCGCGGGCCGAGCCGGCTGCGGAGCTCGCGCTCGAAGCGCGCGCCGAGAAGGGCGATAAGGGCTTTTGGGACGCGCACGACAAGCTGTTCGACGCGCAGCCCAAGCTCGACGATGCCGATCTCGAGCGCATCGGCGGCGAGCTCGGCCTGAACGCCGACAAGGTGAAGTCGGCGATCAAGGACCACAAGTACAAGAAGGAAATCGACCAGGACCAGGAGGTCGCCGACGACTACCAGGCTTCCGGCACGCCGCACTTCTTCGTCAACGGCCGCCGCCTCGTCGGCGCGCAGCCCTTCGACAAGTTCCAGAAGATCATCGACGAGGAGATCAAAGAGAGCCAGGACATGCTCGCCAAGGGCGTCAAGGCTGACGAGATCTACGACGCGCAGATCAAGGACGGCAAGGGCACGCCCGAGCCGGAGAAGAAGGCGTTCGCCATCCCGGCGAACCTTCCGACGAAGGGCAACACCAGCAGCAAGGTGACCATCGTCGAGATCAGCGATTTTCAGTGCCCGTACTGCAAGCGCGTCGAAGACTCGATGACGGAAGTCATGAAGAACTACGGCGACAAGGTGAAGGTCCAGTGGATGAACCTTCCGCTCCCGATGCACCCGGATGCACCGCTCGCGGCCCAGGCCTCGCGCGAAGCGTTCAAGCAGAAGGGCTCGGACGGCTTCTGGAAGTTCCACGATCTGCTCTTCGCAAACCAGGCCACCGAAGGCGGCTTGAAGCGTGAAGCGCTCGAGAAGTACGCGAAGCAGCTCGGCATGGACGAGGCGAAGTTCAAGGCCGCTCTCGACAGTCAGTCGCACAAGGCCGAAGTCGACGCGGACGCGAAGCTCGCGAACGACGCCGGCATCTCGGGAACCCCCGCGTTCCTGATCAACGGCTACTACATCAACGGCGCGCAGCCGTACCCGAAGTTCCGCAAGCTGATCGAGCGCGCGCTTTCCGAAGCGAAGTGACGATCGCCTTCACGGGCTGACTCTCGTCGCAAGACGAGACGACGACGCGCTGCTCTCCGATGGAGGGCGGCGCGTTTTCGTTTTTGTAGATGCTGTCTTCTCGACGTCACTGGATCTCGGTCGTTCTCTTTTCCCTCGCGGCGTGCGGCGGCGCGTCGCCTGTGCCCGCCGACGCACCGGTCACCGTCGAAGTGGCGCGCGGCGACGGTACGGCCGACGGACGTCCACCGCAGGTCGCGCAGGAGGGCGTCAGCGAGGACGAGGGGGCCGTTCCGATTGGCCGCGACGATCCCACCTGGGGCAGCCGCAACGCGCTCGTCACGATCGTGGAGCTCTCGGATTTCGAGTGCCCCTTCTGCGCGCGTGCCAAGACGACGATCGAGCAGCTGAAGACGACCTACGGACCGATGCGGCTCCGTATCGTGTGGAAGCACCAGCCGCTGCCCTTTCACCCAAACGCGCGACCTGCGGCCGAAGCTGCGCAGAGCGTCTTCCTGACCGGCGGCTCGGATGCGTTCTGGCGATTTCACGACGCCGTGTTCGAGAACCAGCGCTCGCTCTCGCCCGTCTCCTACGACGAGTGGGCGCGCAACGCGGGCGTCGACTCGAAGGCGTTACGCGACCCGCGGATCCTGCGCGCCGCCGAAGCCAAGGTCGACAAAGATCTCGAGCTCGCCAGATCGCTCGGGAACAACGGCACGCCCGGCTTCTTCATCAACGGTACGCAGCTCTCCGGCGCCCAGCCGTTCGACGCCTTCAAGACCGTCATCGACGCCGAGTTGGTCAAAGCGCAGGAGACGATCGCGGCGGGCACGTCACCGACTCGCGTGTATCTTACAATGACTGCGGAGAACCACAACGCCGCGCCCGCGACCGAGCCGCGCCCCGACGCCGCGATCTCGAAGGTCATTCACAAGGTGCCGCTCGGCGCGGGTCCGTCGCTTGGCCCGAAGGACGCGCCCGTGACGATCGTGGAGTTCGGCGACTTTCAGGATCCGTACACGGCGCGTGCGGCCGTCACGCTGAAGAAGCTGCTCGCCTCGAACGCGAACGACGTGCGCCTCGTGTGGCGCGATCTCACGCTCTCCTACCACGTGCACGCGGAGCCCGCGGCCGAGCTCGCGCGTGAGGCTCGCGCGCAGAAGGGCGACGCTGCGTTCTGGGCGATCATGGACAAGCTGCTCGGCTCGCAGCAGACGCTCGAGGACTCCGACCTCGAAGCCGTCGCCGCGTCGAGCGGGCTCGACGTCGACAAGGTCAAAACCGCGATCCGGATGCACAAGTACAAGGCGCAGCTCGAGAGCGATGCGTCGGTTGCCGACGACTTCGGCGCGAGCGGGACGCCGTATTTCTTCGTGAACGGCCGCAAGATCAGCGGATCCCAGTCGGTCGAAGTCTTTCAAAAAGTGATCACCGAGGAGCTGGCGCGTGCGCGCGTCGAGCAGGCACGCGGCACGGCGCCGGCGGCGCTCTACGAGGCGCTCATCAAGGACGGCGAAGGCCCACCGCCGCCACAGCGGAGGACCATGACGATCCCCGCGCACGCCGCGCCGTCGAAGGGGGGAGCCAACGCGAAGGTCACGATCTACGAGCTCTCGGATTTCCAGTGCCCCTACTGCGCGAAGGCCGAGGACGCACTGAAGCAAGTGTCGGCCACCTACGGCGACCGCGTGAAGCTCGTCTGGCTCCATATGCCGCTTCCTATGCACGCGCAGGCCGACCTCGCTGCGCAGGCATCCGTTGAAGCGTTCCAGCAGCGAGGCGCGCCCGCGTTCTGGAAGATGCACGAGCTCCTCTACGCGAACCAGGCCGTTCCGCGTGGGCTCGAGCGGGACGCGCTCGACCGCTACGCCCGCACCGTCGGGCTCGACATGGTCAAGTGGGCCACCGTGATGGATGCCGGCACCCACCACGCGCTCGTCGAAGCGGACGCGAAGGCCGCGCGCGACGCCGGCATCTCCGGGACGCCGGCTTTTTTGATCGTGGTCAACGGCAAGCCCAACACGCCGCTCGACGGGTACTTCGTCTCGGGCGCGCAGCCTTTCATGAAGTTCAAGAAGCTCGTCGATCGAGCCCTCGCCGAAGCAAAGTGACATCCAATCGCGTGTTGCGTTAGAACGGCTCGCTTTGATTCCTCGCGCCCTTCCGCGTCTTGCCGTCGCCGCCGCGCTTGCGTTTGGGGTGGTGGCGTCGACGTCGGACGCGCACGCATTCGAGCACCAGCACCACGTGGGCTTGAGCACCGGGCTCAGCATGCTGAAGATCGACGACAAGCCGACGCTGTCGGTCGGCGGCGGGTTCGGTCTCCATTACACCTACGGCCTGAACGATCAGTGGAACCTCGTGGCCGAAGGCACGAGCTCACTCGTCGCGCTGGACGAGGCGAAGGGCCCGAAAATCCCGAAGACGCACCCGAGCGGAGTCGACAGCCTCGGCCTCGGCGTCACCTACGTGATCGACGTGCTCCAGTGGGTGCCCTACGTCGGCATTCTCGGCAGCGGCTACGCGCTCGCCGGCGGCTCGATGGACCGCACGGTGATCATCGCGGGAGCCCAGCTAGCGGCCGGTCTCGACTACGCGTTCTCACGCCACTTCGCGGTCGGCTTCGCGTTCCGACAGCACATGCTGCTCACGAAGATCAGCACCTACCCGACCTACTCGAACTTCTTCCTACGTGCAGAATACACGTGGGGCTTTTGATCAGACCTTGTTCTGATTAGACCTTCGTCGGCGCGACCGACAGGCCGAAGCCCTCGTGCAGCGTGCGCACGGCGAGCTCGGTGTACTTGTCGGCGACGAGGCAGCTGATCTTGATCTCGCTCGTCGAGATCGCCTGGATGTTGATGCTCTCCTTCGCGAGGAGGCTGAACATCTTGGCGGCGACGCCGGCGTGCGAGCGCATTCCGAGGCCGACGATCGACACCTTCACGACGTCTTCGTCGTAGCGGACGCCGCGCGCCCCAAGGCCCTTCGCGATCTCCTCGATGAAGGGCCGCGCCCGCGAAAGATCGGTCTTGGCGACAGTGAACGTCACGTCCGCGCGCTCTTGCTCGCCCGATGCGGCGTTCTGAATGATCATGTCGACGGGGATGTTCTTCTCCGCGATGGCGCCGAAGAGGTGGGCCACGACACCCGGCTTGTCCTCGAGGCCCATCAGATGAACGCGCGCTTCGTTCTTGTCGTAGGCGACGCCCGCGACGACGACGTCCTCGAGCGACTTGTCCTCGCCGGTGACCCACGTCCCCTCGGCCTCCGAAAACGAGCTGCGAACGTGAACCGGGACACCGTATTTCATCGCAATCTCCACGCTTCGAATCTGCAAAACTTTGGCACCGAGCGACGCGAGCTCGAGCATCTCCTCGTACGAGATGCGGTCGACCTTCCGCGCCGAGGGGCAGATGTTGGGATCGGTCGTGTAGACGCCGTCGACGTCGGTGAAGATCTCGCACGCCGAGGCGCCGATGGCCGCTGCTACGGCCACCGCCGTGGTGTCGGATCCGCCGCGCCCGAGCGTCGTGATGTCGCCGTGCTCGTCGACGCCCTGGAAGCCAGCGACGACGGCGATCTCGCCGCGTTTGACGGTCGAGAAGATCTTCGAGCCCTCGATCGTCTTGATGCGCGCCTTCGTGAACGCACCGTCGGTGAGGATCTTCACCTGGTGACCGAGTAGCGAGCGCGCCTTGCCACCTTCGGCCTGGATCGCGAGGGCGGTGAGCGCCGCGGTGACCTGCTCGCCAGTCGACGCGATGACGTCCATCTCGCGCGCCTCGGGCAGCTTGATCACCTCGTGCGCGAGGCCGAGGAGACGGTTCGTCTCGCCGCTCATCGCACTGACGATCACGACGACGTCGTGGCCCGCAGCCTGTGTCTTCAAGCAGCGACGCGCGACGTTGCGGATGCGATCGATCGATCCTACCGAGGTGCCGCCGAACTTCTGAACGATGAGGGCCACGGAACGACGACTCTTTACGGCGTCAGCACCCCGCGCGTCAACGCGCACCAACGGATAATTGGCAGATCGTGGTACGAACGGCCCGCGCGATGAGCCCGTACGCGAGCTACCTGATCGAGACGTTCGTGACGCTCGTCGCGGTGTGCGCGCTCGCGTTCGTGATCCTCTACGGTGCGCGTCGCTTCGGGCTCGGGCGCGCGAGCGGATCGATCGAGCTCGTTGGACAACTCCCGCTCGATGCACGTCGCGCGGTCTACTTGGTCAAGGTGGGCCAGCAGGTGTTCGTCGTGGGTGTGGCGGAGGGCGGGATGACCAAGCTCGGCGAGCTCGCCGCAAGCGACGTCCCCGCGCCAGCGATCAGGAAGTCGCCCGCGTTCGCCGACGTGCTCGCGCGCGCGATGGGTACGCGAAAGCAAAAGAGCGCCGACGAGGATGCGTCGTGATCGCAGCGCTGGCCCCGGCTGCGAGCACGGTCGGCTCCGACGATCTCCTCGGGCGGCCGCTGGCGCTCGTCGTCGCGCTCGCTCTCGTCTCGCTGCTTCCGTTCGTGTTCATGAGCGTCACGTCGTTCGTGAAAATCTCCACCGTGCTCCAGATCGTGCGCAGCGCGATCGGCGCGCAGTCGGTGCCTTCGAACACCGTCGTGATGGCGCTCTCGGCGGCCCTCACCGTTCTCGCGATGGCGCCGGTCGGCCAGAAGATCTTCGACCGCGCGGCGCCGCTGCTCAACGCGAAGGAGACGCCTGACACGATCGTGCTCGTGCGTCAGGGCATCGACGCCGTGCGCGAGCCGATGCGCGAGTTTCTCGCGCACAACGCCAGCGCCCGGGAGAAAGCGCGCTTTCTGGCGGTCGCAAAGCAGGCGCGGCCCGAGGCCGAGCGCAAGGAGCTCGCGGAGACCGATCTGCCGGTGCTCGTCCCATCGTTCGTCGTGACCGAGCTCACCGAGGCGTTCGGGATCGGGTTTTTGATCTTCCTCCCCTTCCTCGTGATCGATCTCGTGATCGCGAACGTGCTGCTCGCGCTCGGGATGCAGATGCTGAGCCCGACGCAAGTGAGTCTGCCCTTCAAGCTGCTGCTCTTCGTGGCGATCGATGGCTGGGGCCTGCTCGCTCAAGCGCTCGTCGCGGGCTACCGTTGAAGGCGTGAGGCCAGCCTTGACATCCAATTGTCCCCGCGTAGAGTCCGCGCCGCGTTGATGGCCTGGTCCTCTTGGGGACCCGGCACGAGACGGCGACGAGATGGGGCAATAGCTCAGCTGGGAGAGCGCTGCGTTCGCAATGCAGAGGTCAGGGGTTCGATCCCCCTTTGCTCCACCGAAGATTATCTGAAGTAACCGTGCAGATCGGTTCGGGCTCTCACCAGCAAGTGCCGTCGACGTGGTCGCAGTCGCCGCTGCAGCAGATCCGCGAAGTGGCGCACGACCCACCCCGTTCCCTGCATGAGGTCTAGTCCGGCGGAGGGCCACCATCCGGAGAGTACGGTGTGCAGGTGAGCATCTCGCCGCCGTACTCGAACGACCAACGCCGCGAGTCGCCCGACCACCGGCCGGCGTCCTCGCCATCGAGCGTCGTTCGTCCATCGGCGTACCACACCCAACCATCCTGTTGGCAGGCGTCCGCCCCCCGCGTGATCTCGCTGAGAGTCCACTGTGGCGCATGGTCTGGCGCCTCACACTGGTAAGGCTGCCCGCAGCTCACGGCTCCCTTTCGGCCCGTCGCCGAGGGAGTTGCGTGACTCGTCGTTTACCGCCTAGGGCTGATCCGCCAAAGATTCCTCAAGAGGCCAGCGCGGTGGGACCCATGGTGGTCCGCGCGATGGCGGCGCGAAGTGCGGCCGACGAGAACGGTTTCGCGAGGCACTCGTTGGAGGTGCGCGTGAGAAACGGCGTCGTGAGCAGGTCACCCGTCATGAAAACGACTCGGCGAGCTTCGTGCGGCTGCGCCACACAGAGCGCGTCGTAGAAGTCCTCGCCGTTCATTCCCGGCATGTGCAGGTCGCATAGAATGGCGTCGTAGCGATGGCCCTGCGCCACCATGAGTGAAAGCGCGCTCTGGACGTTCGTGACGCACGTGACGTCGTGATCGCGAAGAAGGCGAGCGATCGTGCGACCGAGGGGCGCACAATCGTCGATGACGAGGACTCGAGGCAGAAGGTCAGCCATGGCTAACCTAGGAGCATCAAGTGGGCCGTAGAACCATTGAGGAATCGGGCAGGTTTCGCGCGCTTCTGCCTCAGCCGGGATCTTTTGCCACCACGGCGACCTCGGAGCGCTGCGCGACACGGCTCGTGGGCGGCGATGTTTCTGCATCCGTTTCGCTCCGCGCGGTTCTCGTGAGACGCTCGTGAAGCGATGAACCTCGACCCGGAGCTACCCGAGGGCGTTCCGTCCATGGCCGGCGAGGTCATCGGCGGGAAGTACCGCGTCGACCGCCTGCTTGGATCCGGCGGCATGGGTACCGTCTGGCTCGGCGCGCACGCCGCCCTCGGCACGCCGGTCGCGATCAAGTTCATCCGACCTTCGCACGCTGCGCACGCCGACGCGCGCAAGCGCTTCGAGATCGAAGCCCGCGCTACCGCGAAGCTCTCGACGAAGCACGCGGTGCACGTGTTCGATTACGGCAGCACCGACGACGGCATCCCGTACATCGTCATGGAGTACCTCGAGGGGGAATCGCTCTCGGAGAGATTGATTCGCGAAGGTCCGATGAAGGGCGCCGAGGTCGCGCGCATGATTCGCCAGGCCGCGCGTGCGCTGACGAAGGCGCACGCCGCGGGGATCGTTCACCGGGATCTGAAGCCCGACAACATCTTCCTCTGCACCAACGTCGACGATACCGGCGACGACTTCACGTACACCGTAAAGCTCGTCGACTTCGGCATCGCGAAGATCTTTCAAGAGCCGCTCGTGAGTGATCGCGTGGCGATGCCGATGGGCGGCCCGACGATGGAAGGCGCCGTCATCGGCACGCCGAACTTCATGAGCCCCGAGCAGCTCACGCTCGGCGGAATGCCCGGCGCGCTCACCGATCTCTGGTCGCTCGGCGCGTGCGCTTTCGCGGCCATGACGGCTCGGATTCCGTTCGAGGGCGACGTCCTCGGCGACATCGTTCTGAAGGTCTGCGCGGCGCCGTTGCCGGTGGCATCGCAGCTCAATCCCGAAGTACCGCCGGGCTTCGACGCGTGGTTTTCGCGTGCGTGCTCGCGTGACGCAAGGAAGCGGTTCCAGACGCCGTCCGAGCTCGCCGACGCGCTCGATCGCGTTTGCGGTGTCATGCGCGCCACGAGCCCGAGCCTCGTCGACGACGTCGAGTCTGTTCAATACCGCTTGAAGCCGGCCACTCCGGAAGCTCTCGCTGCGCTCGAGGAGCTGGACGAGCCTCAGTCGATGTCGTCGCGCACGGCGATGCTCGCGGGGGTCGTGCTGACGGTCGCTCTCGCCGTGTGCGCGCTCGGTGTCCTGGCGTACCGCGACAAGATGAGGAGCGAGGCGATCGAACCGCCCTCGCCGCCGACGCTGCCGGCTCCGCCCGTTTCGAAATAAAAAAACTTCGAAATAAAAAAACGGCGGCGCGCCTGAGCGCACCGCCGCTTGTTCTCGAGTCACACGACGCCGCGCGCTCTCAGATGGAGAGCGGCGGCGAAGTGTCGCCGTTCACTTCGGGGGAAGGACGGGATCGTTGTCGAACCCGAGGACGTGCACGCCGTTGCCGTTGGTGGACGACGCCGGACCATAGGTCGGGTCGCCGAGGAGGACGAACGTGTAGTTGCGGCCGTCCTTGAAGTAGTCCGCCGGGGTGGCTGCACCCGTGGTGAACGTCTGGACGATCGGGAACGTGACATTCCCGAGGACCGGACCGACACCGCCGTCGCCAGCCGTCAACGAGCCCGCGAACGCGAAGGAAGCGTTCGCTGGAGACACGCCAGTGACGCCCTTCGCCGTAGCCGGCGCGAGCAAGGGGAACTTGACCGGCGCGGTGGTGAGCGGAGTGGCGACGGGCGCAGATGCGTCGGTCGGATCGTTCTTCATGATGAGCGGGTAAACGCCGTTCGACGTGCACGCGGTGTTGAGCCCGCACGCGGTTGCGAACGGCAGGGCCTCGCCCTCGATGCCCTGCGCGAGGTTGATGAACTGGCCGCCGAGCTGCGTGGCACCAGCGGCCGTCCTGTCGAGCGTGTACTTTTGAATGGCGAAGTTGCTGTTCGCCGACGTGTACGCGGCGCCGCACTTCTGCTGCGCGGTGTACGGGAAGGGCGTACTGCCGCCGGTTTCGCCCGCCGCGCAGCCCGTGAGCGCGAGGAGGAGCGTGGTGTTCGGCGTGAACGTGCCGACGGGGAGCGTCGGGAACGCGACCGCGTCGGCCGTACCGATGACGCCGCCGTCGGGCGCGAGGATGTCCTGGCAGCTGCGCTCGGTGCCGCCGTCCGTGCTCCGGACGTCGCCCTGGATCTTGGCCGCATTGATCACGATGGGCGTGAGCGCGTAGACCGAGAGATCGAGAAGGTCGGGGAAGGCACCGCCGGTGCCGGGGAAAACACCGGGGTAAGGCTGGCCGGGCTTCGCCTGATCGGGAAGGGGCGCGACGGGGGCGATGACGCCGTCCGAGCCGTCGGCAGCCTTGCCGAGCTTGAAGCAAACGCGGAGCGCCGGAAGGCCCGGCGAAGCGTGAACGAGGATGATCTTCGCGTGCGGAGGACCTGCGTCGGGCGGACCCGAGTCGGGCTTCGGGCCCGTCTCGTTGCCGGGACCGGTGTCGGTGACGGTCACGACGTCGGCCGTCGGGCCGCCGTCCGTGGTGGTCACCGGGAGATCGTCGTCGTCTCCGCAGCCTGCGATGAAGCAAGCGCTGCCGCCTGCACCAACAATCAATGCGCCCAGGCTAAATCGAATCAAAGCTCGCTTCTGCATGCTTCTCCCTTTCGGTTTCGTAAGCGCGAGCTCGGTTGAAGGCGGCTCGCCGAAGTACCAGAGTACCACGTTCGGGAAGGGCGGAAACAAACGAACAAGCGCGCGAAAATCGACGAATTGTCGATCTTCGCGCGCGAGTTTTTTGAATATCCGCACGTCGGTCATAGCGCGAGCACGCGCCGCTTGAGGTGTTACGCAGCCATGCGCTTCTTCAACTGAACACGCATCGAGTCGAAGCTCGGCGCTTCGAGGCCACACGCTCGGCGAATGAGAAAGTAAGCGTGGTGGACCTCGGCGTCGTCGGGCGAGGCCGACGACCCATCGAGCTCGTTCCGGGCGATCGCCAGATACAACGCAGCCGTCAGCTCGTCGCCATCGGCGGCGGCGAGGAAGGTGCGTGCTTCTTCCGGAGACACGGTATCGAGGCTCGTGATGGCGGGGAGCTTCCTCATGGCGTGGTCACCTCGGAAATGTTGCCAGGTCGTGTAGCTGCCTGGGCAGGGGTTGGGACACGGAACGAACAGACTCAACGGAGAGATGGAGAGCAAAGACGATGCCGCCGTCGGCAGCGGGCGCGCGTCGTGGACAGACGCCGCGCAAAGTTCGATCGGGCGCAGAAAACGGCCGCGCTTCGGCAGATACTCGACCTGACACCACCGCCGTGCGCGGCGCGCGAAAGGGATCTTCTGCCCCGCGGCTGTCGCGCTTGTCACAGACGACGCTCGTGGCGGGCATCCTACGCGGCGTCGTCAACGCATCGCAGACGGTGACGTCGTCGTCGCCTGGCGTGCGTGCAGCGGTGAGCGTCGGCGGCCCCTGATGCGGTGTGGTGAGCGTCTGGTGCCGTCCCCTCGAAGGCATTCGTGCAGCTCGAAGGGAGCACCACTGAATGCGTGAACACTACAATCATCACCATAACCACGCCGCAAGCCTTGTGAACTACTTATTTGCTTGTTCGCAGGCGCGACCTGTAGGGCAAGGTGATCAGGGCGGCGTGACGGCGAGCCAACGGATCATCGCGCTGCCTGCGTGCTGCGCGTAATCGATCCGTAATTGCCAATCGACCTCGCTCCCCGGAATCGCGCCATGCACCGCGGCAGGGTCCGCGAAGAGATGCGTCGGCCCGGGACGAAACTGCTTCTTCACGAGAAGCGCGAGCGACCGACGGAGCTGGAGATCGATCGCCTGGCGATCCCCCTCGCCGGCATGCGCGCGCGTCGCAGCGTCGAGTGTCGAGACGGCCGCCTCCGAGCGCGACGCCACCGGCGTGAGCCGCGGTGTGAGAACGGGGTCCGGGCTGTACGCACCCTCGGCATCGTAGGGAGTGTCGCCAGCGACATGCTGGAGCTTTCGTCCGTAGGCTTGCCAGTGAAGACAGAACTCGAGCGCGTCACGATCGGGGGCACTCTCCCAGAGATCGGCCATGGCCTGGCAGGTCCAGTGCTCCTCACCAAAGTAGTAGTGGTCGCCGAAGAAGCTCCACGCGCGCGTGACGAGGTGATGGAGCGCGCGCGAAGCCGCATCGCGGTCGGCAGGATCGCCCGTCAGAGCGAACGCGCGCGCGAGGCCAAGCGTCGCTTCCCCCGAAAAATAGAGAAATTGCACATCGACGCGGCGGTTGGCCTGGCGATCGTACTGGTGCATGAGCTCGCCGTCGGGCCGTTGCTGCGCGCGTAAGAACCGTGTGAGCTCCGTCACCGCGTTCCGGTACGTCGGATCGAGCCCCGTCTTGGCAATCTCGGCAAAGGCGATGATCGCGAGGGCGCTCGAGCCGATCTCCGCCATGTTGTCGTGAGCGACGCAGGCGTCCTCGCCACAGCGCTCGAGCGCCTTGTCGCGCAGGAGCGAGGCGGCGCGCAAGGCCGCGAACGAGATGTCGGGATCCTTGGTGAGCGCGGCGGCTTGCGCGAGAAAGTAGGTCGCGCCGGCGTGACGAGGCCAGTCGTAGCCGGCAAGCGTACGGTTCGTCGACGCGTCGACGGTGTAGCGAAAGCGCCCTTCGGCGTCGACGCCCCGCGCGAGGAAGCGTGCGGCGTCGACTGCCGCGTCATGAACCATGGCGCGTGTGAGCGTGGAGGCGTCGACGATGGGGGGCTGCGGACGGGAAGGATAGACACGCCTGACGCGGATGCGGCGAAGGCGCGCGTCATCGACGACGCGGCGGGCAGGCGCGTGGAGTCGCTCTGCCGCGACCGCCAACAGGAGTGGCACGTCGGTGCCGACGGCGAGGCTCAGTCCCTCGATGCTGATGCCGCGGTCGTACGCTTGGCGCACCAAAAGGTCATCGGGCGTCACGTAGATCGTCTTACCGTCGAGCGTGGCTTTGAGACCGTCGCGCCCGCTCACGAACGAGAACGCGAAGGCGAGCTCCGGGCGTACGAGGAGCGGGCCCTCGTCCTCCACGATCTCGTGCACGAGCTCCGCGCCTGGGGCGGCAAGCGCCGTCGTGAGCTTCGGGTCGCTCGCGTTCGCGTCGCTCAAGACAGCACGCTCATCGAGCTTGCCGCCGCTCCACACGCTGGCAACGATTTCGTGCGAAGGCGACGCTGATGCATGCAGCACGACCCAGCGTTGAATGACGATGCAGAGGACGACCATCGCCACGGCCCATGCGCCGAGCAGACGGCCGAGCGACCGGGCGCTCACGAGTCTTTTGCTGCGGCAGGCGTGGGGGCCGGCGACGGACCGAGCCACAGCAGCTGCGCTGCGGGGAAAAAGACGAGGTACGGCAGGACCATCGCGAGGACGAGCAGCATGATGACGGCGCCACCCTTCCCGACCGCGCCGTAAATTCCAGCGAGGTAGCTCGCCGTGACGAGCAACATCGTCGTGAGCACGAGGCCATACGCGAGAGCCACGAGAGCCGCGATCCGCGCAACGCGCGCCGACCAGGCGTGCTGCACGAGAAGGCCGACGCCCGACGCGACGAGGAGCGCGACGACGACCGCGGCGCTCGTGTCGACCGGCCACCATCGCGCCGGCAGGCCCACGAACACGCCGATGCCGAGGAGCGCTGCGGACGCGAGATCGGAACCAGCGAACACGCGACGCACGACGTCCGGAGTAGCGCTTGCCATGTGCCTCGCTACCACGGCGCGGCCTGCGCGCGGAAGGTCCGGATCAGAACTGCCCGTACACGAAGGGCTCCGCCTTCGCTCCGGCGGCGAAGTGAAGCCCGTACGCCGCCGCGGCAAGCACGCAGCCTTGAAGCCACGCCGGGCTCCGAACGAAGACGTCGCGGGCTTCGTCGCCGAGGCGCTTCGGCGAGAAGTGAAAGCCGATGGCGATAGCTAGAACGAGCACCACCTTCAGCGAGACGTTGCCGGCACCCAACGTGAGGTGTGTCATCCGCTCGAGCATGACGACCGCGTGCCCGAACGACGCCGCGCGGAAGAAAATCCATGCAAAGCACACGTAATGGAAGGTGAGCACGATCGCGAGCCCGCTCGGCACACGAGAGCGCGTGCCGCGCGCGCGCTGCCACATACGCGTGCCCGCGAGCGCAACGCCGTGGAGCGCGCCCCAGATGACGAAATTCCAAGAGGCGCCGTGCCAGAGGCCACCGAGCAGCATCGTGATCATCAGGTTGCGGTACGTCAGCCGCGACGAGCCGCGCGAGCCGCCAAGCGGTATGTACACGTAGTCGCGAAGCCAACTCGACAGCGTGATGTGCCAGCGGCGCCAGAAGTCCTGCAGATCCGAGGCGAGGTACGGGCGGTCGAAATTCTCCGGCAGCTCGTAGCCAAAGAGCGCAGCGCTTCCGAGCGCCACGTCGGTGTAGCCGGAGAAGTCAGCGTAGATCTGGAACGCGTAAGCGTAGACCGCGAAGAGAACTTCGAGCGACGAGTACCGCTCCGGATTGTCGAACACGCGACCCACGATGTTCACGGCGAGGACGTCGCCAATCGCGATCTTTTTTGCGAGGCCAACCGCAATGCGAAAGAGGCCGCGCGCCTGCATCGCCGGGTCGGCGACCGGCGTCTGCGCCAGCTGCGGCAGCATTTGGTGCGGGCGCACGATCGGGCCGGCGACGAGGTGCGGGAAGAAGCAAACGAACAGGAGATAATCGAGGTAACGCTCGGCCGGCTTCACCTCGCGGCGGTACACGTCGATCGTGTAGCTCATCGTCTCGAAGGTGAAGAACGAGATCCCGAAGGGCAGCACGAGGCGCAGGTGCACCGGCTTCACCTGGTAGCCCACCACGTGGAGAACGGCGGTGACGGAGTCGGCCGCGAAGTTGAAGTATTTGAAAAGGGCCAACACGCCCACATAGTAGAGAATCGACAGCAGCAAGAGGGCGCGGCGGCCCGCGGGCGACTCGATGCGACCGAGCGCGCGACCGACCATGAAGTCGAGCGTGCTGCCGAAGAAGATGATGCCGAGGCAGAGGACGCTCCATCGAAGCGGGCCGAGCGGGACGTCTTGCTCGAGCGCCGTGTCGTAGGTGCCGTAGAAGTAGAAGCCGTAGCTCGCGAGGACCAGGAACAGCACGCGCAACAGGCGTTGCTTCCGGAGCAACCAGAAGACGACGAACGCGCCGAGAAGGAAGACGCCGTAAAGCGCGCTGTTGAAGAGCATCGCGGAAAGAGCGCGGAACGTAGCGCCGAAGCGGATTTTTCGCTATCTGCCGGAGGTGGCGGAATCGCATCCCTTGCTGGGCAAGACGTCTGTGGCTCTCGGCGTGATGCTGACGCTGCTTGCGATTCCGTACGCATCGCCGCGTCTGCGCGCCTTCCGGGTAGCGCGCGCGCCGTGGGACACGACGTCGAGTGAGACCACCACCACGGCCGAGACCCTCGTCCCGGCCCCGACGCCCACGCTCGGCGATCAGTCGCTTCACGCCTCGGAGAACCAGGGGACGGTCACGAACGCGTTGCCCGCCGAGAAGACCGACGCGGTCACGCGGGCGGAGACCGCGGGCTCCCTCGCGGTGGAGGATCCTCCGCTCGCGAGTGGAAAAGGTCACGCGCTCGACGCGTTCTACCGAAGCCTCACGCGCACCGACAAGAAGGAGCCCGGCGCGGTCACGCGGATCCTCCACTACGGCGACTCGGTCATCACGGGCGATCTCGTCTCGGGGACGATGCGCCGCATGATGCAGGGGCGCTTCGGCGACGCCGGCCACGGCTTCATCCTCACCGCGAACCCGTGGGAGTGGTACTTCCACAACGACGTCGCGCACTCAGCTTCCGAGGGCTGGAACGCCAACCGCATCACGGGGCCTTGGACGAACGATGGCTTCTACGGCATCGGCGGCGTGTCGTTCCACACCGCCGAGGTCTCGCGCTTCGATCTCTATTACCTCGAGCAACCCGCGGGCGGCGACATCGACCTCATCGCGCCGGGCCGACCACCCGAGCTGCTGTCGACGCGAGGCCCCGCCAAGGTCTCACGCGTGCACTCGGTGACCGTCGCCGACGGCGCGTCCCACCTCACGATACGAACGCGAGGAAGCGGCGACGTCCGCGTCTTCGGCGTCGCGCTCGAGCGCGATCAGCCGGGCGTGATCTACGACGCCCTCGGTGCGAACGGCGCGCGCGCGCGCTTGTGGGAGCCCATGAACGCCGAGCACTGGAAGGATCAGATGGCGCTGCGAAACCCCGCGCTGATCGTCCTCCAGTATGGGACCAACGAGAGTGAGGACAACGTCGTCGATCCGGCGATCTACACGCGGCAGCTCGGCGCGCTCATCGAGAAGGTGAAGCAGGCCGCGCCCGACGCGTCGATCCTCGTCGCCGCTCCGCTCGATCGCGCCGAAAAGGGCGACGGCGGGCGTCTTCGCACGCGCAAGATCATCACCGAGCTCGTGGCGCTGCAGAAGGAGATCGCTGCGGCTCATCACGTCGCGTTCTGGAACACGTTCGAAGCCATGGGTGGCAGCGGTGCTTTCGCGCGCTGGGTGAAAGCGAGCCCACAGCTCGCGAGCTGGGATCTCACCCACCCGACGCCAGCAGGCGCAGAGGTGATCGGCGATCTCTTCTACAAAGCGCTGACGACGGGTTACGAAGCTAGCGGGAAGAAATGAGCGGCGTCGGGCTCGCGGACGCCGGTGGTGCGGCGGGCAAGGCGGGGCCGGATGGGGCCTGGCGGCTCGGCGCGGGCGGACGACCCGTCTCGGCGCGCCACGCTCCGTAGGCACGCACGATGTCGGTGGCGACGATGGTGCCGAGCTGCACGTAGCCATCACGTGTAAGATGCACATGATCGCGCGCCGCACGCGGCGGAGACTCGGCCGCCCATGCGGCCATCGAGCCGGGCCCGCCCATCGCGTCGATTTGACTGTAATAAGCGCAGCCAGCGGCCTCAGCGACCTTCTTTTGCGACTCGATCACCTGAAGAAGCTTCGGTGACGTGACCCAGTTTCCGGCGCCGCCGATCGCCCGATCCGGGGGACCGAGGAGAAGACACGAAGCGGTCGGTGTGGCGCGCGCCACGCGGCCGAGGAGATCGACCATCTGCCGCTCGTAGGTCGCTGCGGTGGTCTCGTCGCCCGCTTCGTTCGTGCCGTA
>CAXSGV010000029.1:23377-24527 GCA_964236615.1 uncultured Polyangiaceae bacterium | reverse complement strand
CCGCCGAGCCCGGTCGTTCGTGCGGGATGAAACGCATTGGGCGCGATCGCGAACCCGAGCTCGGACACCATGTTCCGGAACGCCACGTTGTCGGGGCGGCAAGGGAACGCGTTCGGAAGCTGCCCGGCCTTCACAAGGACCTCGGGGTCTTGCGCGATCGATTGGCAAGTCTGACCCGCAGGCAGACCCGGCGGTTGCAACACCATGCGCTCGGGCGCCGGATCCATCGACGCTGCCTGCGCATTCCCGCCAGCGAGGACGGAGGTCAAGGCCGCGGCGAGCAGGGCTGTCGCGAAGAAGCGCATGGAGAGCGCGAGACCTTACGTTCGCTGCGCGAGGCGCGTCAAGGCGACCAGAAAGTCCCGAACACGAGGTCGGCGATCGGGAACGTGACGTTGAAGTTCCATCGCCCCATCAACGCCTTGTCGTGGTGCCGCCGGTGGTGACGCCGGAGGCCGCGCAGCGCCGCGCTGCCACCGACGAAGCTGCGCTCGTCGAGGTGGTACGCGAAGTGAAGCCACTCGTAAGTCAGAAAATAGCCGATGGCCACGGCGACGAAGAGCCACGCCACGTTCGCCGTGGCGACGAAGAACAGAAGGCCGGCGAGGGGAGCCGCGAGGCCACCGAGGAAGAAGAGAAGCATCGCCGGCGGGAAGAGCACCATCTTGAAATCGCGCGTCGACTCGTAGGCCATCGCCTCGTGCGTGAAGAACTGGTGGTGCTGCCTCGTGTGGCGCTCGTACAAGATCTCGAGCGGCTTCTTCGGATGGTGCATCGGCCCGCGGTGCCCGACGTACTCGGCGAAGTTCGCGAACAGGAAGGTCACAGGCAGCGTGAGCCATTCCAGCGGATGCACGTTCGACACGCGGCTGATCGCGAGGACCAGCACCGCGAGCGAGCCAACGGTCGTGAAACCGAAATGCAGCCAGCCGCGGTAGCCCGGGCCGATCTCGCGGGCGCGGTACTCGTCGCGAAAGCGTGCGACGCGAGGTGGTACTACGGGTACGAGCAGGTCGTCGTTGCCTTCCATGGCGCGCGTTCTTGCTAGCATGCGCCGTGCACCGAAGCTTGGAAGCCCGCGGCCTCCGGCGTCGCAGCGTGCGGGATGCAAAGACATTGCTCGACATCCCGTCGCTCGATATTCACCCCG
>CAXSGV010000029.1:19019-23367 GCA_964236615.1 uncultured Polyangiaceae bacterium | reverse complement strand
GGTGTCCGGCGCCTCCGGCGCGGGCAAGACGCTGCTCTTGCGTGCGCTCGCGCGGCTCGACCCGATCGACGAAGGCGTGCTGTCGTGGGGCGGCGTCGCGATCACGCACGACAACGTGCCCGGATTTCGCAAGGAAGTGCTGTACGTCGCGCAGCGTCCCGCCACGTTCGAGGGCACCGTCGAGGACGCGCTACGCGAGCCCTTCGCGCTGCGCGTTCATCGTGGCCGCACCTTCGATCGCGCTCGCGCTCTCGACCTCTTGCGCGAGCTCGGTCGCACGCCGGAGATCCTCGACAAGCCTTCGCGCGATCTCTCGGGCGGCGAGCAGCAGAGCGTGGCGCTCGTGCGCGCTCTCCTCACCGAGCCCCTGGTGCTCCTGCTCGACGAGCCCACGTCCGCGCTCGATCCCGAAGGCGCCGCGAGAGCCGAGCGCGTGATCGCAGATTTCACCGAGGCCGACGCGGGGCGCGCCACGATTTGGATCAGCCACGACCCCACGCTGGCCTCGCGCTTTTCGACGCGTGTGCTCACGCTCGCGAACGGCGCCCTGCTGTGAGCCCCACGGCGTACCACGCGCTGTCGTACACCGACGTCGGCCTCGCGGCGTGGCTCGTCGTCGTGAGCGGCGTGATGTCGATGCTGCTTCGCTTGCAGCTCGAAGCGCGCCTCTTCTACGCGGGCGTGCGCACGGCCGCGCAGCTTGCGCTCGTGGGTCTCGTGCTCGGTGCCGTGTTCGCGATCCGCGCCGTGTGGGCCGTGCTCGCGATCGCGCTGGCGATGACGGTGATCGCCGGCCTGTCCGCGGCGCGTCGCTCACCGCGTCGCTACGCCGGGATGTGGACCGACGCCGTCGGGTCAGTGTGGGCGAGCGCGTGGCTCGTGTCCGCCTACGGGCTCTTCATCGTCTTGCGCCCGGTTCCTTGGTACGCGCCCGAGTACGCGATCCCGCTCGTCGGGCTCGTGCTGGGCAATACGCTGACGGGGATCTCGATCGCGCTCGATCGCTTCGGCGAGGAGCTCGTCACGAAACGCGATCGCGTGGAGACCCTCCTCGCGTTCGGCGCCACGCGGTGGGAGGCCGCCCGCGCGCCGGTGCAAGACGCCGTGCGCGCGGGGATGATCCCGATGATCAACGCGATGCTCGTCACCGGCATCGTGAGCCTGCCCGGCATGATGACGGGCCAGCTGCTCGCCGGCATCTCACCGACGGAGGCCGTCAAATACCAGATCGTCGTGATGTTCCTGCTGGCGTCGGGCACGACGCTCGGCACCGTCGCGGTCGTGCTCCTCGCGTACCGCCGCCTCTTCAACCACGACCATCAGTTCTTGCACGGCCGCATCGAAGGCAAGCCGCGCAAGAGCAACCGTAAGAAGTAGACTCGCGCGCCGTGCCCCGGACGAACAACCAGACCCCACGCCTGCGCGCGCAGCCGCTCGTAACGCCGCTCCACATCGTTCTGGTCGAGCCCGAAATTCCGCCCAACACCGGCAACATCGCGCGGCTCTCGGCAGCCACGCGATCGCCGCTGCACCTCGTCGGTCGCCTCGGCTTCAAGATCGACGAGCAGAGCGTGCGGCGCGCGGGCGTCGACTACTGGCACCTCGTCGACGTACGCCAGCACATCGACTTCGCGCACTTCCTCCACGCCTTCCAGGCCGAGTCACCGACCGGGCGTCTTCACCTCTTCAGCGCAGTCACCGAAAAGAGCTACCTCGACGCCGCGTACGAGCCCGGCGATGCCCTCGTCTTCGGCAAGGAGAGCGTCGGTCTGCCCGACGAGCTTTTGGAAGCCCACCGCGACCGCGTCGTGGGGATCCCGACGCTCGGCGCCGTCCGCTCGCTCAACCTCGCGAACGCCGTGGGGATCGCAGTCTTCGAAGCCCTACGTCAGACCGGCGCGCTCTCACCGACTCATATGGGCTGAGCGCCGCGCGGTTCACTCGAACGCGCTGATCCCCGTCACGTCCTGCCCGAGAATGAGCGTGTGCACGTCGTGCGTGCCTTCGTAGGTGATGACGGTCTCGAGGTTACAGAGGTGCCGCATGATCGGGTACTCGAGCGTGATGCCGTTGCCGCCGAGGATGTCGCGGCATTTCCGCGCGATGTCGAGCGCCGCGTTCACGTTGTAGCGCTTGATCATGCTCACGTGCTGCGGGCGGAGCTTCTTCTCTTCCTTCAGTCGTGAGACCTCGAGCGCCATCATCTGCGCGGTCGTGATCTGCGTGAGCATCTCGGCGAATTTCGCCTGCACGAGTTGGTGCGCCGCGATCGGCTTGCCTGCAAACTGCACGCGATGCTTCGCGTAGTCGAGCGCGCTGTCGTAGCAAGCCGTCGCCGCGCCGATGACGCCCCACGCGATGCCGAACCGCGCGCTGGTGAGGCACGAGAGTGGACCCTTCATGCCGCGCACGTTCGGCAGCACGGCGTCCTTCGGAATGCGGACGTCCTCCAGAATGAGCTCGCTCGTGACGCTCGCGCGGAGGCTCATCTTCTTGTGGATGACGCGCGCTTCGAAGCCTTTGGTATCGGTCGGTACCAAGAAGCCGTGCACCTGTCCGTCGTGGCCGCCGAGCTTCGCCCACACGAGCGCGACCTGCGCGAGGTTGCCGTTCGTGATCCAGCGCTTGGTGCCGTTGAGCACGTAGGAGTCACCGTCCTCGATCGCGACCGTCCGCATGCCGCCCGGGTTGGAGCCCCAGTCGGGCTCGGTCAGACCGAAGCAGCCGATGATCTCCCCCTTCGCCATCTTCGGCAGGTAGCGCTCCTTCTGAGCGTCCGAGCCAAAGGCGTGAATCGGGTACATCACGAGCGAGCCCTGGACGCTCGCGAAGCTACGGATGCCGGAGTCGCCGCGCTCGAGCTCTTGCATCGCGAGGCCGTAGCCGACCTCGCTCAGGCCGGCGCAGCCATATCCATGTAGATTGCAACCGAGCAGACCAAGCGCCGCGATCTCGGGGATGAGATCCGTGGGGAAGGTCCCCTTCTCGAAATGGTCGCCTATCGTCGGCAGTACGCGGGCGTCGACGAAGCTCCGCACGGTGTCGCGAATGTGGCGCTCTTCGGTCGTGAAGTGGCGCGAGAGGTCGAAAAAATCGGGCATGTCGATGCTCGTTTACCACGCTCACCTCTCCACGCGAATCGTCGGCGACGTCCCCGTGAAATCCGCGCGCCAGGCGACGCGATCGCCGGCCATGAGGTGGATACGCTCGTCGCGAGCCTCGCGTGTCGGCTCGAACACGAACCGGAGCTGGTGTGCGCCGGGCGCGAGCTCGAGATCCTTCACCGGGCACGCGCCACGCGAAATGCCGTCGACGAGCACCGTCGTTCCCGGATCGCCGTAGAGCGTCACATGTGCTGCCCCCGCAACCGCCGGCGCGCGCGTCGTGACGGAGGGCGCCGAGGCCGACGTGCTGCCGCGACCCGAAGGCACGGTGCGCGCGCTTCCGACCAAGGCGGTGAGCGCCGTCGGTGCGGTGAGCTCCGCGCTCGGGCTCGGGCTCGAGCTCAGGCTCAGGCTCGGCGGGGGCGGTGCTGCGCTCCCTGGCGGCGACGGGGCGCTCGAAGCTGGCGAGCTCACGACGGCCGCCGAATCTCGGTCATGGAGCGTGACCGCGATCGTGCCAAGGGCGAGCGCCAAGCCCACCGCGATCGCGATCGGCGCGCGGTGCGAGCTGGGCGCGACGCGCGCGATCGCCTGCACCGGCGTCTCGATCGGCCGCGTCGCAATGGTCTCGCTCGGCGGATCGGGCACATCGGGCACATCGGGCGCAACGGGCACATCGGGCGCAACGACGAGCGCGTCGTCAGCTTCAGCGATCCGCCGCGTGCTCGGCAGGGGAGACGGCACCCACGCCTCCGGATGCGTGAGCTTCTTCAGCTCGGAGTTCTCGGCGAAGGTTCGCGTCACCGGCACCGCTGCGGTCGAGATCTCGCGGACGCTTTCGGGCGGCGGCGCAGCCTTCGGGAGCAGCCGCTCGCGCGCGAGACGAGCGCGATCGCCGAGCGAGCGCGCGACGTCGCCGAGATCGATCCCCTGAAGGAACTTGCGAAGCACGCGCCCGAGCTCGTCGGCGCTCGCCGTACGCGCCGTGGGATCGAGCGCGAGCGCCGCGGCAATCGCGTCGTCGAGCGGGCCGAGACGCGGATCGACGTCGCTCGGTCGCGGGTGCGGTGCGACCATCGCGGCCTCGCACGCTTCGAGCGTCTTCCGACGAAACGGCGCTTTGCCGGTCCACGCCTCGAGCAGCAGCGCTGCAACCGCGAACAGATCGGTCTCGGGCCCGAGGAGCGCACCGCCCTTCATCTGCTCCGGCGTGCGCGGGATGTTGCCGGCGGCGTTGGGGATGA
>CAXSGV010000029.1:16096-19009 GCA_964236615.1 uncultured Polyangiaceae bacterium | reverse complement strand
GACCGGGCGACCCGAACACCTCACCACGAGCGCGCACGCGCGCCGCGATGCCGAAGTCGATGAGCTTCACCTGACCTTCGTCGTCGACCATCACGTTGCGCGGCGTGATGTCGCGGTGCACGACCTGCATGCGCCGATGCGCGTAGTCGAGCGCGCGGCACATCTCGACGCCGACGTATGCGCCTTGCTCGGGAGACAGCGGCACGTTCGTCGCGCCCTGGCGGAGCAGCTCGGCGATGCTCACGCCGTCGACCAGCTCCATCGCGAGGAAGTAGATCCCGCGCTCGACCCCGAGCTCGTAGACCGGAACGATGTTCGGATGGCTCAGGGCGACGGTCGTCTTCGCCTCTTGCACGAACCGGCGCACGAACTCGTCGTCTTGCGCGAGCTCGTCGCGAATCTGCTTCACGACGAGCTTCTTCTCGAAGCCCTGCGCGCCGCGAAGCGTGGCCAAGCAGACCCGCGCCATCCCGCCCCGCGCGAGCTCGCGTTCGAGGACGTACTTGCCGAAGACTTGAGGGTACATTCGTGCGTGTGAACGTCGCGAGACCGCTGGCCAAGAAGGATAGCAGGGCGCGTGCCCGGCACCTCGTTCTCGGCAGTCCGGCGTGGACGCTCTTGGGCCTCGTCGTGGTCGCGGGCTGTCAGCGTGATCCGATCGTCACCGAGCGCGCGATCACACTGCACGCCCCCGCGGCGTGCAAAGTCCCCCAAGACGCTTACGCCTACCTCTACGGTTCCGGGGAATTTCAGCCGCGAAGTGACGCGCCACCGGAGGAGGGCCACCTCGCGGGTCAGGCGTCGATCGAGCTCACCAAGCTCCCCGCGGGGACGCGCCAGCTGGTCGCCGATGTCTCGTCGACGTCGACCACCGCACCGGGCGGCAACGAAGGGCGGTGGCGCGGACTCGCACCCGTCGCCTCGAGTGGCGCGGTCGACATTCTCTTGTGGCCCGCCGACGCGAGCTGCGTGCTCTCTGGCACCGTGGGTGCTCGCACCGGCTCCTCGCTCGTCACGATCGACGCGCGCCACGCGCTCGTGACCGGCGGTGCCGGTGCCCCTGTTCCTTCGAGCTACCTCGTCGATCTGGGCGACGGCAGCGTCCGCCCTCTCGCCGCCGACGTCGACCTCGGAACGCCGCGCGAAGCCTTCACGGCGACGGCCTTCACGGACGCCGAGGGTGTCCCGCGCGGCGCAATCGTCGCAGGCGGCGCCGATCCCGCGACGCACGACGTGCGCAACGACGCCGAAGTCTTCGACCTCGGAGCGATCGCGTTTCGCAAGGATCGCATCACGCTCGGCGCGCCGCGAAGCGAGCACGGCGCGGTCACTCTCGTCTCGGGCGCTACGTTGATCGCCGGCGGCGTTGCGCGCGCAGGCGGTCCCGCCCTCGCGTCGCTCGAGATCATCGACGCGACGACCGGCCGCGCACGCACCGCCGGCCTCGCGACGCTCGCGGTCGCGCGCCGAAGCCCGACGCTGCTCCGCCTCGCGTCCGGTGAGATCCTCGTCGCTGGCGGCGTCGACACCGATGGCAAGCCGGTCGCGACCCTCGAGTGGCTGGCGCCCGACGCGTCGCGCCCGACACGCCTTCCGAAGGATCTCGTCGCGACCGAACGCCGCGCGTTCATCGCGCTCCCGGGCGGCGGCGCGCTTGCCGTGCTGGCGCCGTTCGCTCCGGCGCCGGCGTTTCAGAACGTGTGGGTCATCTCCGCCGACGGTGCGATCGAGAGCGGCGCGCGCCTACCGGCAGTCGGCGAGGCCGCGCTCTTTGCCGGCAGTGACGGCGCCCCGCTGCTCTGGGACGGCGCGCGCTTTCAGCGCTGGCAGCCGTGGGCCGGTGCCTTCACGCCCGCGTTCTTCGACGTTGCGTCGCCCGTGGGTCCGCCCGCGTCCGGCACGAGCGCGTCGCGTACCTCGCCCGATCCTGGCCTCGCGCTCTGGCTCGATGGCGATCGCCTCGTGGGCCTGCGCTTCGACACGACGGGGCCGTTCACCACCCTCACGCGCCCCCTGCTTCGCGACAGCACGACGCGCCTTGCGCCCGATCGCCTCGTGACCGCCGCGCTGCCCGAGCGCGCGCGCTTCACCGCAACGGGCGGCCTCGAGCTCGGGAAGGACGCAGCTGCGTTCGTGACCGATCTCACCTTCGGAGACTTCGAGCTCACCCTCGAGACCGATTCCGATCGCGCGCCGACCATCGTCCTTCGCGATGCGGCGCACGCAATCGATTATGTGATCGGCGCGCCGCTCGCGGCGACGGACGTCGTTTGCCCGCTCCCGCGCGTGACGTCGCGCATCGCGATCGCCCGCACCGAGGATCGCCTGAGCATCAAGGTGGACGGCGGCGTGGCTACGGCCTGCGCGCACGCGCCACCGGCGACGTCGCGTCTCACCGTCGGCCTACGTGGCGCCGCTGAGAGCGACCACAGCACCGCACGCAACCTGACGCTCACACGCGCCCCGCTCTGAGCCGCCGCGCGCGAGTGGCCCAAGGGCTCGACTTGACCGCCGCCTGTTTATTTACTAAAAAGTAAATTGGAGGTGCCGCCATGGCCCAAGCGCCGCTGATCTCGGATCCGTCTTCGTTGTCCCCGTCCGCGGTGCCGAGCTACACGGCGACCGCCGAAGCCAACGCGAAGCCCGCGAAGGAGGGCCCGCGAGGGACCGAGGTGCTGCAGGTCCAGTTCCCCATGACGTACACCTGGGACTACGCGTCGCAGCGCACCGATCTTCGCGCGCTCTACGAGAAGTCCAAGGACCTCATGTGGAACGCGCGGACCTACCTCGCGTGGGACTCGGTCGTTGATCCGGAGGCCGAGAACACGCCCGATCACATGAATCCGCTCTTCGGAACGAAGATCTGGAGCAAGCTCGATCCCAAGAAGGACATCCCGAACCTTCGTCGCCACA
>CAXSGV010000029.1:9023-16086 GCA_964236615.1 uncultured Polyangiaceae bacterium | reverse complement strand
GGGCAGCTACACGCTCTCCAATTTCCTCCACGGCGAGCAGGGCGCCCTCCTCGCCACGGCGCAGATCGTCAACGCCGCGCCGACCGCCGACGCGAAGCTCTACGCCGCGGCGCAGGTGTACGACGAGGCACGCCACGTCGAGGCCTACGACCGTTACCTGCGCGACAAGTACGAGCTCGTCTACCCGATCAGCCCCCACTTGAAGAAGCTGCTCGACACGATCCTCACCGACGCGCGGTGGGACTTCAAATACCTCGGCATGCAGATCATGGTCGAGGGCGTGGCGCTCGGCGCGTTCGGCTTCGTGCACCAGACGACCACCGAGCCCTTGATTCGGCAGATTACCGAGATGATCATGAAGGACGAGTCGCGCCACGTGGCGTTTGGCGTCCTCTCGCTCAAAGACACCTACCAGGGCATGGTGGCGAGCGAGCTTCGTGACCGCGAGGACTTCATCCTCGAGAGCTCGCGGCTCCTCCGCGACCGCTTTCTCGGCCAAGAGGTGTGGGAGCGCTGTGGCCTGCCGCAGAAAGAGTGCGAGGAAGCGGCTGAGCAGTCGGAGCTCATGGCGATGTTTCGGAAGCTTCTGTTCAGCAAGATCGTGCCGAACGTGAAGCGTCTTGGTCTACTGACCCCCTACGTGCGTAAGGGATTCGAGGAGCTCGGCGTGATCGAATACGAAAGCTGGGAGCCAAGCGCCTGACGAACGTCGCCAAAGCCGCAGGGAAGCCCGCGCGGAGCTCCGCGGAGACGAAGAAGCGCATCCTCGACGCGGCGCAGACCGAGTTCGCGGCCAAGGGCTTCGACGGTGCGCGCCTCGGCAACATCGCGCGCGTGGCCGGGGTGCAGCAGGCGCTCATCCACCACTATTTTTCGGACAAGGACGGGCTCTACCGCGACGTGCTCGCCCTCGGCCTCGCTGCGATGAGCGCCGAGGGCTGGCAGATCCTCCAGCGTCTCGCGAAGGACAAAGACGCCGCGCGCATTCGGCCGCTGGTCGAAGCGTTCGCCGACATGCTGGTGCGCTTCTACACGACGCACGGCTCGCTCCTCGCGATCCTCCGGCACGACATCGACTCGGACTCGGACTCCGCTCGCACCGCCGCCGCCACGCAGATCATCGCCGACCACGTGAAGCCGGTGTTCGATGCGGTGGTTGCCTACATCGAGGCGCTGAAGAAGGGGAAGAAGATCCGGAAGGACGTCCACGCACGCCACCTGTGCGTTTCGGCTCTCGCGATGGCCTCGATCACCACCCAGGAGGAGCGCATGCTCCGCGGCGTGTGGCCGATCGACATCCGTTCCGAAGCGTTTCTCGCCGAACGAAAACGCGAAATCGTCGAGATGGTCCTGGCGCGCATCGCCGTGTCCTGAGCCATACTGATTCGTATGCCTAGGCCGCGCGCCCATCTCGCACCGGTCCTCGTCGCGCTCGTCGCGCTCGTTCCCACTCTCCTCGTGGCGGCGTGCGGCCTCGATCTGCAAGGCTCCCTCGTCGCCGCCGACGTCGAGGCCGGCATCGATGCCGACGCCGACGCCGGCGAAGCGGACGGCGCGCCCCCGGTCGACGCCGAGACCGCAGACACGTCGCGCAACGACGGCAACCCGCCTCCGATCGAGGGTGGCGCCGATGCGCGCCTCGACGCGCCGGTCGACGTGGGTCCCGACGTCGTTCCGACCGTCCCAGGTCCGTTCGTCTGGGCGCACAGCAGCACCGACCTCTACAAGATCGACGTCGGGACGAACGCGTTCACCTCCGTGCCTTTGCAGGGCTGCGGCGTGATCCAAGATCTCGCAGTCAGCCCGCTCGGCCTCATCGTCGCGAATTCGACGGCGGCGCTGTACCGCGTGGGTGCAACCGGCGTGTGCACGAAGCTCGTCGACCAGCCGTTCCCGTTCACGCTCTCGTTCACCGCAGCGGCGACGGTGCAGCCGCTACCGGTATTGGTGGCGTTCGACGGCCGCGACTACGTCCGGTTCGACGTGACCGGGACGAAGGTGTTGGTGAAGAACAACGCGCTCGCCTCCGGCGTGGCACCGAGCGGCGACGTCGCGTGCGCGGGGAGCTCTTGTTACGTCAGCGTCGTCAGTGCCTCGTGCGCGGACTGCTTGCACGAGCTCGACGCGGCGACCGGAAACTTCATCAAGGACTGGGGCGCGATCGGCTACGCAAAGGTGAATGGCCTCGCGTGCGCCGCGGGCAAAGTCTACGGCTTCACCGACGCGGGCAACGTCCTCGAAATGAAGTTGCTCGGGACCGGGCTCGTCGTCTCACCGATCGCCGGGCTGCCCGTCGTCCAGTTCATCGGCGCCGGTTCACCGCCGTGACCAGCCCACGCGCGATGCGCGCCGCGGTGCTCGGACCGCCGTACACGAAGCCCGTGTAGAGCTGCACGAGGTCTGCGCCCGCATCGAGCATCGCGCGCGCGTCGTCGGGCCCTTCGATGCCGCCGACGCCGATCACCGTCTTTTCCGCGCCGATCCGCTCGCGCACGCGGCGCACGACCTCGAGAGCACGCGCGCGAAGCGGCGGTCCGCTCAAGCCTCCGGCACCGACGCGCTCGACGTCGCTTGCGGGCGTAGCGAGCCCCGCGCGCGAGAGCGTGGTGTTCGTCGCCACGACGCCGTCGAGGCCCGCGGCCATCGCGACGTCGAGAAGCTCGTCGAGACCTGCGTCGTCGAGGTCGGGCGCGATCTTCACGAGGAGCGGAACCCGCGCTCCCGAGGTCACGTTCTCGCGCTCGAGCGCCTCGAAGAGCGCGCGCGCGATTTCGCCGCCTTGCATTGCGCGCAGGCCCTTCGTGTTGGGCGACGACACGTTGACCACGACGAAGTCGGCGGCGCGTCGAGCGAGCCGGTAGCTCGCGAGGTAGTCCGCCACCGCGCCTTCGATGGGCTCGACGGGCACGCTCCGGGATTTTCCGATCGAGATGCCGATTGGAACGCCGAGCGCACCGCGCGCGCGCATCTTCGCGATTCGCTCGGTGACGCGCGCGGCCCCCTCGTTCGGAAACCCGAGGCGGTTCACGAGCGCGCGATCGGCGGTCAGGCGAAACAGGTTCGGCGCGGGGTTCGGAGCCTGCGCTTCTGCAGTCACGGTCCCGAGCTCGAGGAACCCAAAGCCGAGCGCGGCGAGCGAGCGCGCGCGCTTGGCGTTCTTGTCGAACCCGCCCGCGAGCCCGACCGGGTTCGGAAAATCGATCCCCATCACGCGGCGCACGAGCCGCGGATCGCGCCCCGCGTTCCCGAGCAGCCAGCGTCGCACGAGGCTACGGAGTGGAGCCATGTGCTCGAGCGGAAAGAGCGCGGCCATCGCGATCGCGTGCGCCGTGTCGGGCGCGAGCGAGAACAGAACGGGACGCGCGAGCTCGTACATTCGAGTGCTCGCGTACCATGCCGGGGCGCGTGGTACCTTGGCGCGGTTCACCTTTTCGTTCGTGAGGGTCTTCCAATGAAATTCGACTTAGCTCTTCTTGCCTCGGGTCTTCTCGTCGTCGGTCTGTCGCAGCTCGGATGCTCGAGCGACACCCCGGCGCCGACGTCCACCGATGCCGGCACCACCACCGCCGACACGGGCCCGGCCGCGACCGACGCGGGCGCGGACACCAGCCCCGCGATCACCGCGCTCAACGGCTGCACCGCGACGGACTACGTCGATCGCACGGCAGCCACGGCCGATCGCACGATCACGTGGGGCTTCGGCCAGACGCCGAAGTGCATGAAGATCGCGGTGGGTCAGCGCGTCACTTTCAACGGCGACTTCACCCAGCACCCCCTCGTCGAGAAGGGCGGCAGCACGCCGAACCCCTTCGCGAGCCCGAAGGGGACCGGCGGCACGCGCACCGTCGACTTCGGCCCGGCCGGCACGTTCGGCTACGAGTGCTCGATCCACACGTCGATCACGGGCGCGATTCTCGTTCAGTAATGCGCTGCGTAAACCTCCGTCGAGGCGCTTCGATCGCCTCGACGAAGGCGTAGCGTCGGATTAGGGTGCGGCTCCGCCATCTGGCGGTCCACTTCGCTAGGAGAGCCCCCGTGATCATCGGTGTCCCCAAAGAGATCAAGACGCGCGAGTACCGAGTCGGCATGACGCCCGCGGGCGTGCGAAGCCTCACTGCACGCGGCCACAAGGTGCTCGTCGAACAGGGCGCAGGCGAGGGGAGCGGCCTCAAAGACAGCGAGTACGTCGCACAAGGCGCGACCATCGTCGCGACCGCGGCCGACGCGTGGGGCGCCGAGATGGTCGTGAAGGTGAAGGAGCCGCTCGCAGCCGAGTACGGCTTCTTCCGCGAGAATCTCATCCTCTACACGTACCTCCACCTCGCGGCCGAGCCCGAGCTCACGAAGCAGCTCGCGCAGAAGAAGGTCTCTGCCGTCGCCTACGAGACCATCGAGGCCGCCGACGGAAGCCTCCCGCTCCTTCGTCCGATGAGCGAGGTCGCAGGCCGCATGGCCGTGCAAGTCGGCGCGACCTGCCTCGAGAAAGAAAAGGGCGGCAAGGGCGTCCTCCTGGGTGGCGTTCCCGGCACGCGCCGTGGCCGCGTCGTCATCCTCGGCGGCGGTGTCGTCGGTCGCAACGCAGCGACGATCGCCGTCGGCATGGGCGCTCAGGTGACGGTGCTCGACGTTCGCGCCGAGACCATGGCCTACCTCGAAGACGTCTTCGGCGGCGCGGTCGAGACGCTGTACTCGAACCCCACCAACATCGAAGAAGCCGTCGCGCGCGCGGACCTCGTCGTCGGCGCCGTGCTCGTCACGGGCGCAGTCGCACCGAAGCTCGTCACCGAGGCGCTCGTCGGCCGCATGGAGAAGGGCTCCGTCATCGTCGACGTCGCCGTCGACCAGGGCGGTTGCATCGCGACCTGCCGCCCCACCAACCACGATCAGCCGACCTACGAGATTGCCGGCGTCGTCCACTACTGCGTTCCCAACATGCCGGGCGCCGTGGCGCAGACCAGCACCTGGGCGCTCACGAACACGACCAGCGCGTACGCCGTGAAGATCGCCGACGCCGGCATCGTCGCCGCGTGCAAAGCCGACATCGCGCTCGCGAAGGGCATCAACGCGTACAAGGGCCACATCACCTACGAGGGCGTCGCTCAGGCCCACAAGATGGAGTTCGTGCCGACGTCGAAGCTCCTCGGCTGAACGCCTCGTGGCGTCAGGCGGTAGCGATCCGATTGGCGATCTGCGTGCCCTCGTCCGAGGCGTGAAGCTTCTCTCCCTCGACGCGGGCAACACGATCATCTTCCTCGATCACGCGCGCATCGCGCGTTTCGTGACCGATCGCGGTTTTCCCGTGTCGTCGGCCGACGTCGTCCGCGCGGAGGGGGAAGCGAAGCGCGGGCTCGGTGGCGATCCCACCGCGGCCCGCCTGCTCCTCGATGTCGCGTGGGCCGGCCGCGATCGCCCTGGCGGCAAGGGTTGGGGTCAGGTGATCGGCACGTCGATCCACCGCGCCGGTGTGCCGGCCGACGCGGTGCCGGCGCTCCTCGAAGAGCTGTGGGACGACCACGTCCGCATGAACCTCTACTCGCTCGTCCCGCCCGGGCTCGGCGCCGCGATCGATCGCGTGCGCAAGAACCTCGGCGTCGTGGTGGTGGTCGTGTCGAACTCGGAGGGCATGCTCGCGGCGCTCTTCGAGAAGCTCGGCATCCTTCCCCACTTCGATCACATCGTCGACAGCGGCATCCTTGGTGTCGAGAAGCCCGACCCGCGCATCTTCGACGCGGCGCTACACCCGTACGGCATCGCGAAGGAGGCCGCGCTCCACCTCGGCGACACCTACGCGACCGACGTGCTCGGCGCGCGCGCGGCCGGCCTCCGCACCGCGCTCATCGATCCCTACAATCACTACGACGGGCTCTACCCCGATCTGCTCCGCGTTCACGGCGTCGTCGCCGTGTGCGAAGCGATGGAAGCTCGGTAAAGAAAGACACCATGGGAAAGCTCGTCGCGATCATTCCGGGGGACGGCATTGGGCCCGAGGTCATCACGCAGGCGCGCCGTGTTCTCGATTTCTACCGCGAGAAGCGCGGCATCGATCTCGATCTATGGGAGCTCGACCTCGGCGCCGATCGCTACCTCAAAGACGGCACCACCTACCCGAAGGAGATCGCCGATCGCATCAAGAGTGAGGCCAGCGCGGTGCTCCTCGGCGCGATGGGCGATCCCCGCGTGCCCGGGCTCGAGCACGCGCGCGACATCCTCTTCGGTCTTCGCTTCGGCCTCGACCTCTACGCGAACATTCGCCCAGTCAAGGCGCTCCACGATCGCCTCGTGCCGCTCAAGGGCCGCACCGCGAAGGACGTGAATCTCACGGTCTTCCGCGAGAACACCGAGGGCATCTACGTGGGCATGGGCGGCCAGTTCAAACGCGGCACCCCGGACGAAATCGCCATCAACGAAGATCTCAACACACGCAAAGGTGTCGAG
Organism: uncultured Polyangiaceae bacterium; assembly: GCA_964236615.1. Taxonomy (GTDB): domain Bacteria; phylum Myxococcota_A; class Polyangia; order Polyangiales; family Polyangiaceae; genus CAXSGV01. The sequence goes on along the minus strand of CAXSGV010000029.1, from coordinate 9,651 downwards.
CGCTTGATTCGGGCAGGTTTCGAGTTCGCGAAGCGCAACGGCAAAAAAACCGTGCACCTCGCCGACAAGTCGAACGCCATGAAGCACGCGCACGAGCTCTGGTACCGCTGCTTCTTCGAAGTCGCGAGCGAGTACCCCGCCATCGCGGCCAAGCACGTCTACGTCGACGCGCTCTGCTTTTACCTCGTGCAGGATCCGTCGCCGTTCGAGGTCGTCGTCACGAACAACCTCTTCGGCGACATCGTCACCGATCTCGGCGCCGCGCTTCAAGGTGGCCTCGGCATGGCGTCGAGCGCGAATGTGCACGCCTCCGACCTCACCCGCGTCGGCTTGTTCGAGCCGGTCCATGGCTCCGCGCCGCCGCTCGCGGGCAAAGATCTCGCGAACCCGCTCGCGAGCGTCCTCACCGTCGGCATGATGCTCACGCACCTCGGGCACCCCGCCGAAGAGGCGCGCCTCGAGAAGATCGTCGCGCACGCGATCGACGAGAAGCGCTGCACCGCCGATGTGGGCGGCACGCTCGGCACGCGTGCAGTCGGCGACTTCGTCCTCGACGAGCTGCGCCACGCTTTCTGAAGAGGACGGGCAGCCTGGGTCTGCGCTGACGCCCCCACATCCGCGCCGGTCG
>CAXSGV010000029.1:0-9013 GCA_964236615.1 uncultured Polyangiaceae bacterium | reverse complement strand
CACCAGGTGCCGAGCTCGGCGCCGAAACGATTTTCAAAAAATCGGAAACTTTCTCCGCCGACCCATGTCTGCCTCGGGGCGGCGTGTCATTGTGCTCGATGCCGTTGGCGCGCCTTCGTAAGAGGCCGCGCCTCCGCTCCGTCTTGCCTGCGCCTGAAACTATTTCGTAGCTCGTTCGTCTGAATATTCTGCGAGGGAGACAGCATGAGCTCGAGTTCGAGGGCGTGGAACGTAGGCGTGTTGGTCGCGATTGCTTCTCTCTGGCTTGCCAGTGGCACGCAGCGTGAGAAGCCGGTGCTCGACTCCGAAGCACACGCGGCCGCCAGCGTTCGCGGCCTCGAGGTCCAGGTTTCCATGAACCCCGCCGACGCCGTCCGCCGTCGCGAGCTCGCGCAGGCGTACCTCGATGCCAAGGCGCCTGGCCTCGCCATCCGTGTCGTCGAGTCGGCGCCCGCCTCGGCGCGCGAGAACCCCGCGCTCGAGCACGTCTATGCACGCGCGCTCATCGATCAGGGGCGCTCCACCGACGCGCTCGCCGCCGAGCACCGTGTGCTTGCCACGTGCGAGCGGGAAGCTTCCGCTGAAGCTCAGGGCGGCCGTCGCTGCGACACCTGGTTGATCCTCTCGGCCACCCGCCGCTCGGAGATCCTCCGCCAGCTCGTCGACCTCGGTGTCGACGACGCCCAGGCGCACCCCGAAGCGAGCGCCATCGCGTACCACAACGCAACGCGTGAGGCGAAGCTCGCCGTTCAATGACCGGTCAATGAGCCCGCCTACGCGCGCGGCATTGTTCGCCGCACTGCCGCTCGCTCTCTTCCTCTTCACTGGCTGCGTCCGTCACGCGAAGAGCGCGCTGCATCCCGCCGCGATCGACGACGACCCTAGCCCCGACAACAACGTGCGCCTCAAGGGCGGCCGCTACTTCACGCCGCCGATAGCGCTCGCCGTGCCGGAGGACGCCATCGTGCGCGTCATCGGCCCGCAGATGACGTGCTCAGGCACGCTGATCGAGGACGACCTCGTCCTCACGGCGCACCACTGCGTGGTCGAACGCGGCAAGAAGGGCGAGTTCACGAAGGACCTGCTCGCGAGCAAGGACATGAAGGTCGAGCTCGGTGGCGACTACCTCGCCTGGGGCAAGGTCGGCGTGAGCCACATCGTCGCGCCCCCATGCGGTGAGGAGGGCGGGGCGGGCGACGTCGCAATCCTCGTGCTCGAGCGCAAGGTCATCGGTCTCGGCACCATGACCGCGCGGCTCGATAGGCCTCCGCGCGTTGGTGAGCCGGTCGATCCGGCAGGCTTCGGCCGCTGCGTCACCTCGGGCGACGGCATTCACCGCTCGATGCGCACGGGCGGCTCGATCGGCACCGTCGGCCCCGGCACCGTCGGTATGACCGCTTCGGTGTGCCCCGGCGATTCCGGTGGCCCCATCCTCGCGCGCGGAAGCCACGAGGTGGTCGGCGTCGTCAGTCTGAGCGCGATGGACTCTGACGAGCACACGTCGAGCCCCTCCATCATGGCGAGAATCGACAGCTTTCGCATGGTCTTCGCCAACGCGCGCCTCATCGCAGATGGCATGCCCGTCGGCGAAATTCCGCCTCTGTCCTGCGCGCGTTGAGGGGCCGGGTACTGCCGGCAACCCCAACCGTTGTCACTTCCGTCAAGGCTTTCGCCACCGGTCGACGGCACTCGCCATCGAAGCGTTGTAGAAAACCAACGGGAGAACAGTAAACAATGTGCGGGATTGTCGCGTACGTCGGGCAGCAAGAATGCGCCCCCATCCTTGTCGAAGGCCTTAGGAAGCTCGAATACCGGGGTTACGACTCCGCAGGTCTCGCCGTCCACACCGGACGTGGCGGGATCGAGATCGTCCGCGCCGTCGGCAAGCTCACGAACCTGGACGCCGCGCTCCGCAAGACGGCGCTCGCGGGCAACGTCGGCATCGGCCACACGCGCTGGGCGACGCACGGGCGTCCAAGCGAGCGCAACGCGCACCCGCACGTGTCGGGCAACGTTGCGGTCGTGCACAACGGCATCATCGAAAACCACGTCGAGCTGCGCAAAGAGCTCGAGGCCAAGGGCGTCACGTTCGCGAGCGACACCGACACCGAGATCGTCGCCCACCTCGTCAACGAGGCGCTGAAGACGGGATCGAAAACACTCGAGGACGGCGTCCGCAAAGCGCTCGGCCGCGTGCGCGGTGCCTACGGCATCGCCGTGGTGAGCGGCGACTTCCCGAACGAGATCGTCGTCGCGAAGGACGCGTCGCCACTCGTCATCGGCATCGGCGAAGGCGAGACGCTCGCCGCGAGCGACGTGCCCGCGCTCCTCGCGCACACGCGCGACGTGATCTTCCTCGAGGACGGCGAGATGGCCGTGCTCACGAAGGCGGGCGCGAAGATCTCGACCATCGCGGGCCAGCCCGTCGAGCGGAAGACGAAGCGCATCGATTGGTCTCCGTCGCAGGCAGAGAAGGGCGGCTTCAAGCACTTCATGCTCAAGGAGATCCACGAGCAGCCGCGCGCCATCGAAGACACGCTGCGCGGCCGCATCGACGTGACCGCCGGCGAGATCGTCGCCGAAGAGATCGGCGTCACGCCCGAGCTCGCAAAGAAGCTCAATCGCGTCTACTTCGTCGCCTGCGGCACGAGCGCGCACGCGGCGATGGCGGGTCGCTACTGGATCGAGCAGATCGCGAAGATCCCCTGCACGGTCGAGATCGGCAGCGAGGTCCGCTACCGCGAGCCCGTCTTCACCGAAAACGATCTCGTCGTCGCCGTCAGCCAATCCGGCGAAACCGCCGACACGCTGGCGGCAATCAAGACCGCGAAGTCGATGGGCGCGCACGTGCTCTCGATCGCGAACGTCCTCGACAGCGCGATCCCGCGCCTCTGCGACGGCGCTCTCTACACCCACGCGGGTCCCGAGATCGGCGTCGCCTCGACCAAGTGCTTCACGACGCAGCTCGCGGCGCTGCTCATGCTCGCGGTCTACCTCGGTCGCCGCCGCGGAACGCTCGAGCCCAAAGAGTCGCGCCGCATCCTCGACGAGCTCTTGAAGACCCCGCAGTACATCCGCGAGATCCTCACGACCCAGTCGGAGAACATCCAGTTCATCGCGAAGAAGCACTCGCGCGCGCGCGACATGCTCTTTCTCGGTCGCGGCACCGGCTTCCCGATCGCGCTCGAGGGCGCGCTCAAGCTCAAAGAGATCAGCTACATCCACGCCGAGGGCTACGCGGCGGGCGAGATGAAGCATGGTCCGATTGCGCTCATCGACGAAGAAATGCCCGTCGTCGTCCTCTGCCCGAACGACGTCCACTACGAGAAGACGCTCTCCAACATGCAGGAGGTGAAGGCCCGCGAAGGTCAGGTCATCGCCGTCTGCACGCAGGGCGACCAGGACGTGCCGCGCATCCTCTCGCAGCGCTCGAGCATGATGCCGAGCCGTGCCTCGATGATCCCCGGCATGCTGATGGCCATGGAGCCCGACATCATCGAGGTGCCGCAGTGCGGCCCCGAGGTGATGCCGCTGCTCACGGTCGTCCCGCTCCAGCTCCTCAGCTACTACATCGCCGATTTCAAGGGCACCGACGTCGACCAGCCTCGCAACCTGGCGAAGACCGTCACCGTCGAGTAGCGCGGAGACGAACCGCAGCGACGAGGCGCCTCACACGCGCGAGAGCCACTCCATGAGTGGCTCCTCGTCGCCGAGCCAGATCAACGCCTCCTCTGGGCTGAGATCTGGGAAGTCCGCTGGCGGCGGCTGCGCGTACTCGCCTCCACGCCCGTAATCGAAGCACGCTGGCTCATCGAGATTGATCTTGAATGAGGCCATTCTCATCTCGAAATCCTCGATGCGCCGCGCGAGCTTCGTGTCGCTGGTGGGCGCCGAATCCGGCTCGTCCGCAAGCGCGTGACCGACGACCTGCCGCGCGAGCCCGGACTTGATGAGGTTTCCGAACATGCACCGAAGCGTCCGCTTGCCGTGCTTGGTGATGTGAAGCTCGCAGCACCGCTTGTCGGTCGGGACGCGCCGCTTCACGAGAAACCCAATGCGCACGAGCGAATCGATCATCCGACTGATGGTCGACGCACAGACCCCGAGCAACTCGCGCAACCTTCGCTGCGGAAACCAAAACCGCCGCTCACACCGAATCGCATACAGCATGTCGAAGCGGTCAGGCGTGAGCCCCCACCGCAGCATCAAGTGCCGCCGCGCCGCACCGTCGCCAGCCCCCAAAACACGCGTTTGACGTCCCACGTCACTCGATGCATGTCGCCCGCCCTCTCCTGTGCCCACGTGCCATCGACGCAGCGCACTCGGCCCAAGCACCGCGCGTGCCACGCGCCCCGTCGCAGCGCGCGCGCCGCCGCACCGGCGGCCACCACGCACGGGAGGGCCACAAAGTGCGTCGTGTGCCATGGCAAAGAACGCACTTCGAAGACGTGTCCCGCGCACGGCCGGGAGGGGCGGGGTGGCCGAGACAGGTGGCGGACGTCTTCGAGACAGTTTTCGGATGGGCGCCGCGGGCGCGCGATGCGGCGGTGCGGCGGCGCGGATGGCGCGGGGACGCTACTGAAAGGTTGCCGCCCCCGACGCTCGCGCGCCGCCGGGGGTACGACCGATGGCGTCGAGCTGTAGCCGCACGTCGTAGGTGCCAGCGCGGACGTTCTTCTCGCTGCGCGCTGTGAAAACGTACGTCCCGCCCGAGGCGCCGCTGGAGATCTCCTGCAGCGCGGCCGAGGGAAGCTCGCCGCTGCCCTTTGCGGCGTCGAGCTCGCAGGTGACAGTTGCGTATTTCAGAGGTGTCTGCTCGCGTGTGAGGGTGACGGCGATGGTCCCGCTCGTCGTACCGTTCCACGACACGGAGAGATTGAGCTGCTGCGGGATCACGAGGGGGAGGCCGGCAGGCAACGCCGGTGTCGTGATGGTCGGCTGCGACGGCGCGATTAGCGTGTCCTTGAAGGCGGGCACCCGGTCGCCGAGCGCGGTGAAGGTGACGGTCTCGTTGCCGTTCCAGAACGTCTGCGCGTCGTCTTGAATCAGCGGATAACTGCCGTTCGATAACGGCGCCATCGCGACCGGTCGCTTGGTGCCCTGAATCGAGATGATGCCCGCGTGCACGCGCGAGGCGACGCCCGCGTCGCTGCCAACCGCCGTCTCGCATGTGCGGGCGATGCATCCCAAGATGCGTCGCGCGACGCAGCTCGTACCGAGCGGCACCTCGGCGGCGTCGTTGAAGCCCGCGGTGAAGCTCGAGTCGAAGACCTGGGTATTGCCTTCTTGCAGCGCACCCGTGGTGCCGATCACGTACCCCTCGCGCGCCGAACCGCCCGCCCCGGAGTCGCCAGCGTCCGCCGATCCGCGCGAGGCCGTCGATAGAGCGCCGTTCGAGCAGCCCGCAGCGGCGAAGGTAACGAGAGCGGCGACGGCGGCGTCGAGGGCGCGCATGCCGTCAGACGAGGCGGCGAAGGCGCTCGAGCGCGGCGGTCAGCTGGCGGAGGCTTGCTTCTTGGGCGCGCGCGCTCTCGTCGATCCGCGACGCGGCGCCGAGGACCTGCTCGCTGCCGCGCGATTGGGTGCGCTGCGTGACGTTGAGCTGGTTCACCATGCTCGAGATGTTCTCGATGGCGCCGGTGATCTGACGACCACCGCGCGCCTGCTCTTGCGAGCTGCGCTCGACGTGCTGCGTGATGAGCCGCATCTTCTCGGCGCTCTTCATGATGAGCTCGCTGCCGCGCGCCTGTTCGGCGGTTGCGGCCGCGATCTGCTGCACGGTCTCCGCGATACGGCCGATGGCGTCGGTGACCTGCTTGCTGCCCTTGGCCTGCTCGACGGTGGCGCGGGCGATCGCACGCACCATGTTGGTCGACTTCTGGCTGCTCTCGAGGATCTTCTTCAGCGCGCGCTCGGCTTCGTTCGAGACCTCGACGCCGCGATCGACGTTGTGCGCGCCGCGCTCCACGGCGTTGATGGCGTTCTTGCTCTCTGCCTGCACCGTCTTGATGAGGTCCGTGATCTCGCGCGTGCTGGCGCCGGCGCGCTCGGCCAGATCTTTGATCTCGTCGGCGACGACCGCGAAGCCTTTGCCTTGCTCGCCTGCCTGGGCGGCGATGATGGCCGCGTTGAGCGCGAGGAGGTTCGTCTGCTCCGCGACGTCGTCGATGACGTTCACGATCTGGCCGATGGCCTCGATGCGCGAGCCGAGGTTGCTGATGACGGCGACGGCCTCCTGCGAGCTCTCCTTGATGCGGTAGATCTCGCTGATCGTCTTCAAAATGGCTTCGGCGCCCTTCTCGGCGTCGAGCGCGACTTCTTCGGACAGGCGCGCGGTCTCGTTCGCGTTCGACTGCACTTGGTCGATCGAGACATCCATCTGGTTCATCGAGGAGCTGGTCTCCTCGGCCGTCAGCGACAGCGCGTCGACGTTCTTGGCGACCTCTTTGATCGAGTACGCCATCTCTTCGATCGAGCTCACCGTCTCGCGCACGCTGCCCGCGAGCTCACCGACGTTCTCGGCGACCTCGTCGTTGGTCGCGGTCATCTCGAGGATCGAAGAGCTCGACTCTTCCGCGCTCGACGTGAGCGTTTCGACGTGATGCGCGACGTCGCGAATGGCTTTAGCCATCTCCGAGATGAGCTTCGAGGTCTCGTCGGCCGCGGTGAGCTGCGTCTTCACGCCTTCACTGAGGCGGCGCGTCACTTCGTCGAGCAGGCGCTCGGTCGAGACGATGTCGGCTTCGCGCGCTTCGAGCTTCGCGAGCTCTTTGCGACGGCGCTCCGCGACGGCACCGAGATCGTCGTAGAGGCGAGCGACCGCGGGGGAGGCGTCGACTGGGAGCGGCGGGCGTTCGCCATCGGCGGCGCGTCCGAGGGCCTCGGCGAGACCTTCGATCTTCGCGCCGCCCCCGTCGCGTGAGAGGGCGATGATCGCGAAAAGCGCGACTACGGCGATGGTGACGACGGGAAGCGCCTGCTCCTTGATTACCATTGCCGCCCCGACCGCGAGGATCAGGATGAGGAGCCCAACGAGCAGTCGATTCGCTTGATTCATGACGCGATTCTCGAGTGAACGCCGCTCCGTCGCAGTGGAAGTAGGCGGTTCATTGCGAGCGAGCCGTGCCACCGTACGCGGGGACGCGCATTGTCTCAAGCCGAACGCGGGCCGTGTCTATCGCTACGTCGCTCGCGTCGATTCCCAGCCATTTGCGGCCAAGACGCGCGGCCACCGCCAACGTGGTCCCGCTACCCGCGTAAGGATCGAGGACCACGTCGTCCTCGGCGCTGAGCGCGCGCACGATGCGCTCGAGCAAGGCCTCCGGTTTTTGCGACGGGTACCCCGTGCGCTCGCGAGCCACCGGCGCGATGACGCCCACGTCCCAGACGTCGCCCATGGGTACGCCGTCGGTCGCTACCTCGGTCACACTCGACCGCGCGCGCCGGCCCGTCGCCGAGACGACGGCGCGCTGCTTGTTCTTCCCCCAGGTGGCGAGCGTCGAGGCAGCGAGCGGCTCGTAGAGCGTCGTCCACCGCGGCGGCGTCTTCGGATCTTTCCGGTAACGGAGGAGGACGTCGTGCACGCGTTGAAAGTTCGGTGTCTTGCTCGGCCAGCGGCGGTAGCGCCACACGATCTCGCTCGCGAATGCGTCCTCGCCGAAGATCTCGTCGGCCATCACCTTCACGTAATGACTCGTCTTCGGATCGACGTGCACGACCACCGAGCCATGCGGCGCGAGCAGCCGGCGCACTTCGGTAAGCCTGTCGCCGAGCGCCTCGAGGTAATGCGCGCGATCGTCCCAGCGATCGTCGAATGCGTCTTCGTGCGTGCGCTCGTCGAGGGTCTTCCCCTTCTTGATCGCTTTGTGCACGCGGCCCGTCAGGAACGGCGGGTCGAGGTACGCGAGGGTGACCGAGTCTTTTCGATCGGACGCAAGCGCGCGCAGCACCGCCAAGTTGTCGCCTTGAAAGAGCTCGCCGCGCCCATCGGGGTCCGCGTAAACGGCGCGCAAATCAGCAGGCGCGCGTGCTTTTTTCGGGCCGAGCGGCGCGCTGAGCACCTGCCCTTTTCCCGTCCATGAAAGCGTCACGAGACGAGAGCTCTTCACCGAAACGAAAGTGTAGTGAGCCCGATCGGAAGCTACCTACTTCTCGGCTATTCGAAGACGAGCTCCCCCGACGGAAGGACCTTCTCGTTTTTCGTGTCGTCCCATTTGTCGTCGAACGCGTCGACGGGCAAGTAGGGACGCGGCGCGACGCCGGTCGTGAACGATCTGCACGACGGCGTGCCGTCTTCGGCGACGCTGCATACGTCCGCCGTCCGCACGAAGATGCGCGAGCCCGGCTCGTCCTCGCCGTCGTGTGCGCCCGGCCACGGGTTCGACCAACACGTTCGTCGTTGCGTGATGACGAGCGGCATCCGTGGCGTGGCCGCAGAGAAGCGAACCTCGGCCGATTCACTGGAGCACCCGCCGGCGCAGCCCGGGTTCCGTAGCTCCTCGGTGCTGACGATGACGGGGGTGACGAACCAGCCACGGCGGGTCTTGAGCGCGATGTGGATGTTGCGGGCGTCGTGCGTCGTCAGACCCACCACACGCACCTCGAGGATCCGCGCGGGTGCCTTCTCGGAGAGCATCGCCTCGTCGGGCACCGTGCAATACGGCCCGTCGATGAACCCGGGGTACTCGTCCCTCGCCGCCGCAAACCGCGGCCTCCATTCCGCCTCGTGGCTCGCACAAAACGTGGCGAGCGAAGTAAACGGCCCGCGCATTGGCTTGGTGCCGCTGCCAGGCGAGGCACCAGCGTCTGCGCCCGCATCCGCCGCGTCGAGGCTGCCGATGCGCACGCTGGGGATGCGCGTCCCGCCGAGACGCGTTGCGCCGCGCGTGCCCCACACCGCGAGCTCCGACACCGTGAGCTCACGCCACTCGGTCTTCGTTCCCGGCGCGGTCTCGAGCACCTCGATCTTGAAGTCGCCGCCGTCGGCGTCGATCTTCACGTCTTGCGGCGTGCG
>CAXSGV010000028.1:23244-24528 GCA_964236615.1 uncultured Polyangiaceae bacterium | reverse complement strand
GCGAAACGCAGCGATCCGACGCGCCGCGACTTCATCGACGCGGCGCAGCCCGCTCCTTCACTTCGAATTCTGCACCGCCGTGTAGCTAGTGGCCGGCTACGCGCTCAAGACACGAAGCACGGGTCCTGCTTCGACCTCGACCCAAGGGGCCGCGAGGACCTCACCATCGAGCACGTACGCATCGCGCGCTGCGAACTCGACACGAAAGCGGCGTGCGAGAACATCGACATGGTCGCGCCCGACGAGCCGCCGACCCGCAAGCACCAACGGAAGCTGCGCGCCGAGCCGCGACGCACCGAGTGGGCTTGCGACGAGATGGACCCGATCCATCTCCTCGCCCGCGCGGTAGAGCACGTGCATGTGGAGCCCGAGGTCCTTCACGACGCTCGCCACGACCAGCGCATAGGCTCGCGCCGGCGCGTCGACGCCATCGACCGTGATCGTGCAGGGCAGCGGCGTGAGAACGCGCCGCGCGAGCTTGCCGCCAACGAACGAGCCCGCGAAAATGCGCGCGACGATCGCCGCCGCCGCCGCGTAGCCCTGACGAGGCGCGCCGTAGTACGCGTCGAAGAAGCTCGCGACGAGCCCCGTGCCGAAGATGAAGCCAACGCGATCGCCGCCGCTGGCGTCGCGCACGGCAAGGGTAGGGCGCATGGTTTCGATCGCGTGCCCCTCGATCACCGCGCGAAGTAGCTTCCGCGTGTAGGGCACGAGCGGTCCGGCAAGTCCCCAGTTGCGCGCGACCGTGGAGACGGTGCCGCCCGCGGCGAACGCGATCGCCGGCATCGCCGCGCCGCTGCGTCCGAACGCGTGATGCAACGCAGTGACGCCGGCCATGTAGGAGCCATCCCCGCCCGCGAGCACGACCGCGTCTGCGCCGCTGTCGGCGATGCGCTGAGCGACACGCGCGAGATCGTCCATGCTCTCGGTTTCGTGAAGTGTCGCGCCCTTCGCGCTTTCGCCGATCGCGCGAGCAAGCGGCGCCCCCTCGTGGAGGTGGCGCGCGAGGCGGTTGAGGATGACGTGTGTCGACACGCGAAGCGCCGGGATGCTAGCGGGTAGCCCGCGGCACGGGAACGAGCTACTTCGAGCCTATGCGAGGTTTGTCGTGTTTGGTTCTCGTGACGGCTCTGACGGCGGCGGCAGGATGCGCGTCGTCGTCGCCGGTGCGTTCGGCCGAGCGCGGCGATCTCGTCGCGCTCAAGTCGGACCTCCTCGCGCGCCACAAAGCGGGCTCGCTCGACAATAGGGAAGCCGCGCAGATCGCCCGCGCTGTCGCCGAGC
>CAXSGV010000028.1:8132-23234 GCA_964236615.1 uncultured Polyangiaceae bacterium | reverse complement strand
ATCCCGGACGTCCAGGAAGTCCCGCCATGTGTCCAGGTTGCCAACCTCCAGCACCGGCGCCTGAAGGCCAGCCGCGGCCCGGACGATCTGCCGTGCGAAGGCCGGCGCCACGAAATCCGCCGACTGGCCCGGGCCGGTGTGGTTGAAAGGACGCAACCGGACGACCCGCAACCCTTGCGCGGCCATCCCGCCGAGCGCGAGGTCCGAACGACGACCGACCGCGCCGGCGCGCTCGGCCGCGTGCGCGACGTACGGGCGTGCGCGAGCGAGCTCGACGACGTGCTCGAGGATCGCAGCCGTACCCACGATGACGCGGGCGCCGAAGCCGCGCTCGCGCGACTCGATCTCGGAAAGCTGGACGCGGACGATGCCCGCGCGTCCTTCGGCGACAAAGACGACGCGTGGCGTGCCGTCGGTGCGCGTGGGCTCGTCCGCCCGTCCGAAGATCACGTGGCGCGCGTTCGCGCGATGGTCGATCCGTCACCGAAGGTCCGGCGCGCGGCGATGCGCGCTGCCGCCGAGGCGAAGGATCCGTCGGAGGTCGACGCGCTCGCCGAGGCCGCGCGCCTCGATCCCGAGGGGATCGTGAAGACCGAGGCGGTGCGCGCGCTCGCCGACATAGGCGGCGAAAAGGCCGCTGCGCGTTTTCGCGATCTCTGGACGAACGGCGACGACGCCACCCGCGAGGACATCGCTTCGGCGTGGTCACGCCCAGCTATCTTCCCCCATGGCGGGCGAGAGGCGCTGCGTGTCCTGCTCGCCTCCGAGCACGGGCCAGGCGCGATCACTGCCGCGTGGACGGCGGCGCGCTCGCAAGACGTCGAGCTTCGGGCATCAGCGCTGGCCCTCCTTGCGCGCACGATCCTCCGCGGCTCGCGCCGTGATCGACTGCACGCGATTGGAATGGCGCCGATCGCCGACAAAGAGATCGTGGATGCGCTCCGCAAGTCGGCGCGCGAGGACGATGTCGAGGTCAAGGTCTCGGCCTGGTCACGCCTCCTCGAGAGCACGCCCGACAAGGCCGACGCGGTGAAGGCACTCGAGACCATCGCCGGCCAAAATGAGTATGGAAAGCTCGCGAGCCGCGCGCGTTACGCGCTCGCCGAAGCCGGTGATCTGCGCATCCAAGCGTGGATCGAGAAGGACCTCGACTCGCCGGAGCCGACCACACGCACTTCCGCTGCCGACGCCCTCGCGGCTCTCGGCCGTTCGGCGCGCGGCGCCCCGCTTTTGGCGGACCGCGACCCGGCCGTCCGAACCCGTGTAGCTTGCACGCTCCTTGCGGCGGCGCGGGTCCATCGCTGACGCCATCGGCGGACGCCATTCGCTCACGAGGAGCGTGCCGATCGGCGGCGTTGACGGCACTTCAACCAGACCGTAGAACCGGTCCCCACATGCGCACGAACCTCCTCTTGTCGCTCGCTCTTTGCTTCTCGATCGGGACCTCCGGTTGCATCAAGTCGATGCTCACGAACGGACAGATCGCATCGACGCGCAAAGCGTCCCCGGCGTTCCAGAGCATCGGCGACTACGACCTCGCGCGCACCGCGGCGATGGCCGGCATGGTCCAGTTCGAAGGCATGCACCGGCTCGCGCCCGACAACGACGACGCGAGGTTCATGCTGATGTCGGGCTGGACCGGCTACGGTCTCGCGTTCGCCGAGGACGACATGGAAGCGGCGATCGACGCGGGCGACGATGACCTCGCCGAGTACCACAAGAAGCGCGCGAAGATGGCGTACGACCGCGGCAACTTCTACGGCATGGAGCTTCTGAAGGGCGAGGACGAGGGCTTCGATGCGGCCAAGAAGAACAACGACACGCTGAAGGCCTGGTTGAACGAGCACTTCGACGACCCCGAGGACGCGGGGCTCCTCTACTGGTTCGGCGGCTCCTGGCTCTTGCGCGTCAACCTGATGAAGGAAGACCCGGTCTACGTCGCCGACCTGTTCATCGGCGTCGCCTTTCTCGAGCACAGCATGAAGCTCGATCCGACCTTCGCCCACTACGGCGCGATGAGCGCGCTCGCGACTTACCACTCGCGCGCGTCGATGGCCGAGCTCGACCTCGGCAAGAAGATGTTCGAGGAGGCGCTCGCCAAGACCCAGCGCAAGAACCTCATGGTCCAGCTCAATTACGGTGCGAAATACGCCTGTATCAAGGGCGATCGCGCGCTCTACGAGAAGCTGCTCAACGAGGTCCTCTCCGCCGAGGACCCCGATCCCGAGCAGCGACTCCCCAACACGGTCGCCAAGCGTCGCGCCAAGCGGTACCTCGGTCGGCAGCGGATGATGGATTGCGGGTTCGACATGTCGGCCCCGTCGGCAGCCCCCGCCGACCCCGCCAAATAGACATCTGCTCGCGATTGCCAAAGCTTTGGTAGCGTTTGAATGGCGAGGACACTCGACCGTCGAACTCTAACGGCGTGGCCTACACAATGCGCTCGCAGCGCCCGGGAGGTATTTGGATGCTTAGGAAATGGTTAGTGATGCTGGCGGCAATCGCCGTCGTGACAGGCATCGTCTTCACGAGCAGCTCGGCCGAGGCGGCCGATCCTGTGACGCTGAAGGTCGGCACCCTCGCTCCCGCGGCATCCCCCTGGGGCGCCGTGTTCAAGATCTGGCAGAAGGGGATCAACGATCGCACCAACGGCGCGGTCCAGATCCAGTTCTTCTGGAGCGGCCAGCAGGGTGACGAGTCCGCGATGGTCGGCAAGATCCGCACGGGCCAGCTCGATGGCGCGGCGATCACGGCCGTCGGTCTCGGCGAGATCTACAAGCAGGTTCTCGTCCTGCAGATCCCGGGCACGTTCGCGAGCTGGGGCAAGCTCGACGCCGCCCGCAACAAGATGAAGGCGCACTTCGACGGCGAGTTCGCGAAGGCCGGCTTCAAGAACCTCGGCTGGGGAGACGTCGGCTCGGCGCGCCTCATGACGAAGGGCTTCGAGATCCGGACCCCGTCGCAGATGAAGCACAAGAACTGCTACACGATCAAAGGCGACCCTGTTTCGCCGATGCTCTACGGCCTGATCGGCGAGATCAACCCGAAGACGGTCTCGGTCCCCGAGATCACGACGGGCCTCACCGCCGGCACGATCAACGTCGTCAACGCCCCCGCGCTCGTCGCCGAGCAGCTCCAGTGGGCACCGCAGCTCGATCACATCAACACGATGGTGAGCGGCTACGGCATCGGCGCCCTCGTCTTCTCCGCGGCCAAGTACAACGGCCTCCCCGAGGATGCGAAGAAGGCCCTCGAAGAGACGGGCGCGCTCGCAGCCAGCGCGCTCACGAACTCGATCCGTCGCGCCGATGACGAGGCGTACACGCGCCTCGCAGTTGGTTACCCGACGAAGGCTCCGCCGATCCCGGCGCGCATGACCGCGTACACGCCCACCGATGCCGAGAAGGCCGAGTGGGTAAAGCTCTTCGCCGCGACCAAGGCGAAGTTGAAGGGCGCCACGTTCGAAGCTGGCGTCATGGACCAGGTCGACGCCGCCGCTCAGTAAACCGCAGCGCGTCATTCCGTAGGCCGAGGCCCCTGCCCCTTTTGGGGGGTGGGGGTTTCGTCTTTTGTGACGCTTCGCGTTCTCGGTGTCGCGGGGCGTTCGCGGGCTACGACCTAATTGGTACAGGCTGGCGCGTTCAGTTTACGCTCGCCCGCGATGCCGCACGACGACGACGCAGACGCGAAGAAGAAGGACGCCGAAGCCAGGGCCGAAGAGGCCGAGGACAAGGCGGAAGCGGAGTCCGACGAAGCCGAGCAGGCCGACGCGGAAGCCGAGGAAGCGGCTGCCGCGAAGGAAGGAGCGGAGGATGACGCCGAGCCTCCGGCCCCGCCGGCGAGCATCCATCCGCCACTCGCGGAGCTACCGCGCCACGCGTGGGGTCGACCGCTCGTGCGCCTCGACAAAGCGTGGACGAAGCTCGAGATGCAGCTCTGTGCCGCCGTCCTGATGGGCGAGATCTTCGCGCTGTGCCTGTGGATCTCGATGAAGGGCATGTCGGCCGAGTACGGGGGCGGCGACAGATCCGGTCTCGTATTCCGCGCGCTCATCGGCGCCGTGGTCCTCGGCTACGCCGTCCACCGCGTGACGCGGCCCAAGCCGGGGGTCGAAGAAGATCCCAAGGCCGCGCAGACGCACGCCATCGCGGTGACGATCGCGGTCGCCGTCGGGATCGCCGGCGCCTGGGGTTGGGCTAATCGCGGCACCGTCTATTTTTCGAACGTCCTGAACTGGATGCAATCTGCATCCTTCCTCACGCTCGTCGGCGGCCTGCGCGGCGTCGCGACGCGCCTCACGTTGTGGCTCGCGCTCCTCGGCGGCTCGCTCGCAACCGCGCAGGGCAAGCACATCAACATCGACGTCGTCATGCGCTTTCTCACGCCGAAGCTGCGCGTGCCTGCCGCCGTTCTCGGCTGGCTCGCCGCCGCGTTGATGTGCTTTGCCGGCGTGTGGGGCTTCTTCGATCACATCGCGATCGAGAGCTTCAAAGCCCCCGCGAGCGAGCCTTGCCCCGACGACGCCATGAAGTCGTGCGAGGTCTCGCCCGGCAAGAAGCTCGCGCACGTGAGGGAGGAGATGGGGAACCACATGTTCCTCGCGGGCCGTCAGATCTCGCTCGATCTCAAGAGCTTCCCCAAGGTCGTCGGGGGCACGAAGTACAACGAGTGGCTCCGCGCGAAGGAGTGGAACGAGTGGATGAGCGACCTCTCGTGGAAGGAGCACTACCCGGCCGCAGCGGTCGACGCGCTGCGCATGGACGAGACCCTGACCGAGGCCACACACCAGCCCGTCATCAGCATCCCGGGCAGCGCGGAGAACGTCCCCGGGCTCCTCATCAAGGACCTCAACTTCATCTTCCCGTTCGGCCTCTTCATGATCGGCATGCGCTTCTTGCTCCGCTGCTTGCTCGCGATAAGCGGGCACGTGCGCGTCGACCCTGACGCCGTGCACGGCGAGGACGACGTCGAGGAGGCGCAGATCGAAAAGCACGGCGGTCCACCCGACGGCGCCAAGATCGCGAACGCGCCGGGAGCATCGTCATGAGCGCGGCCTCCACGAAGATGAAGCTGCCGCCGCCGCCCGCGGCGCGTATGGGCGCGAAGGTGGGCCTCTCGATCGTTGCGGCGCTCGTCGCGGCCGTCACGGCGGCTGGCGGAATCATCGCCGGTGCGGTCGTTCTTCTCGCGCTCCTCGGCACACCGCTCTTCGCCATCATGGGCGGCTCGAGCGAGATCGCGTGGCTGCTCCACAAGGACGCGGCGTACCACCATCTTCGCTACATCGCGCCGACGGTGCTCGACGAGCGGTTTGCCGACTCGCCGATCCTCGTCACCATCCCGCTCTTCACCTTCGTCGGCTACGTCATGGCCGAGTCGAAGACGCCCGACCGCATCGTGCGCGCCTCGAGCGCCTTCTTCGGATGGATGCCGGGCGGTCTCGCCGTCGTGTGCATCGTCGCCAGCGCCTTTTTCACGACCCTCACGGGCGGCTCCGGCGTCACCATCGTCGCCATCGGCGGCCTCCTCTACCCCGCGCTTCGCAAGCAGGGTTACTCGGACGCGTTCGCGCTCGGCCTCGTCACGACGGGCGGCTCGCTCGGTCTGCTCCTGCCGCCGTCGCTTCCGATCCTCGTCTACTCGCTCGTCGCAGGCATCGACTTCAACAAGACCTTCAAGGCCGGCCTCATCCCCGGAATCATGGTCATGGTGATGCTCGGCATCTACTCCGCGTACGTCGGCAAGAAGGAGAACGTGAAGCTCTCCCCGCTGAACGGCAAGGAGATGGCGGCGGCGTTCTGGATGCTCAAGTGGGAGCTCTTCATCCCGGTGATCATCCTCGGCGGTCTCGCGACCGGCCTCACCTCGCTCGACGAGAGCGCCGGATTGGCTGCACTCTACACGCTCGCGATCGAGGTCTACATCTACAAGGACCTCACGCTGAAGAAGGACCTGCCTCGCATCGCGAAGGCTTCGATGGCCCTCGCGGGCGCGGTCATCCTGATTCTCGCGATGGCGAACGCGCTCATCAACTACGTCATCCAGGAGAACATCCCCGGCCACGTCCTCGAGTTCATGCTCAAGCTCGGCCTCACCGAGACCTGGCAGTTCTTGATCGTCATGAACATCTTCCTGCTCATCCTCGGGATGCTCATGGATGGGTTCAGCGCGATCCTCGTGGCCGTGCCGCTCATCTTGCCGTTCGCCGCGCGCTTCTCGCTCGGGCCTTTCCACATGGCGATGATCTTTCTCCTCAACTTGGAGATCGCCTACTGCTGCCCGCCACTCGGTCTGAACCTCTTCATCTCGAGCTTCCGGTTCAACCGGCCCGTCGTGAGCCTCTACAAGGTCGTCTTGCCCTTCGCGGGCATCCTGACCATTGCGCTCGTCATGGTCAGCTACATCCCCTGGCTCAGTGAGGTCACGCTCAAGGGAGACATGCGCGATGCGCGTGCCCTTGCGGCGACGCTGAATGCGCCACCTCGCGAGGCGTGGATCCTCGAGTGCGTGCAGGAGGACCGGTCGAACCCGCAGCCCTGCACCCCCGAGGAGAAGAAGCTATTTCCGAATGGCCAGTCGCCCGTTCCTGTCGACGACACCGCAAACAAGCCGGTCGTCCCTGCCGAGGACTCGGGCACGACGTCCGAGGACGACGAGCTACTGAAGGCAATGCAAGGCGGCGGCGGTGGCGATGCCGGCGGTGGCGGCACCGGCACCGAGGAAGAGGAGCTCCTCAAGGCGATGCAGGGCGGTGGCGCGAAGGACGCTGGTGCAGCGGCGCCGGCTCCGACCGAGCCCGCACCCGACAGCGAAGAAGAGCTTCTTCGGAAGATGCGCGGCGGCAAGTAACAGGGCGGGTCAGCTCCGTCACCAGCGGCGTCACCAGCGCAGCGTCTCGAGCATGTTCGAGAAGTCGTCCGTCCACACGCGCGGGCTCTTGACGCTGGCTGGCCGCGCGGTCCACTTCGGGTCGGCTGCGAGGCGCGGGATGTCGGCGGTGCGGCGCGCGATCGCAATCCACTGCGACGCCATCTTGCCGGCCCGGTCTTCCGAGTCGGAGAGCTCCAGGTCGTCGCGGCCGATGGCGACCACGCCGCCGTCGTCCGCGAGGCGACCGATCGCGGGGGCGAGATCGAGGTAGCGGTTCGAGACATGCAGCGCGAGGAAGCCGCCGGGGGCGAGCTTTTCCATGTAGAGTGCAAGTGCCTCGCGCGTGAGCAAGTGCACGGGAATCGAGTCCGAGCTGAAGGCGTCGAGCACGAGGAGATCGAACGCGGCCGGCGGCGACTCGCGCAGACGAAGGCGCGCGTCGCCCACGATCATCGACAGGCCTTGCCCGTTCGGGAAGCTGTCCGACAGGTACGTGAAGAGCGCGGGGTCACGCGCGAACTCGACGACCGCCGGGTTGATCTCGAAGTAGGTCCACGCGTCGCCGGGCAGCGCATACGCCGCCATCGTACCGGCGCCGAGACCGATGACGCCGACGCGAGGGTGACCGGGGCGGTCGCGGAGCTCGGCGAACACGTCACCGAGTGGACCGGTGCGGTGGTAGTAGCCGAGCGCCTCGCGTCGCCGCTTCGGATCGCGGCTCTGGCGCCCGTGCACCGTGGAGCCGTGGGTGATCTGGACGAACAGTCCGTCCTCGTCCTGCGTCGCGCGCAGCACGCCGAAGAAGTTCCGCGTGATCTTCACTGTGTGACCAAGCGCGCCGACGTGAAAGATGCTCGCTAGGAGGATGGCGCCTATCCCGAGCGCGAAGCGGCGCGGGCGCGTCGCGCTCGCAGGGTAATTGGCGACGAGCGGAAGGGCGAAGACGAGGAGGAACGCGGGGGCGCCGCGCAGGTGCTTTGCGCCCGCGACCCAGACCAGCGCGAGGGTCACGAGGCCGATCGCTACCGGGACGACGACGTCGCGCTGTGAGGCCTTCTTTTCGTCGTTCGCGTCGTTCGCCGGTGCCGGCCGGGCGAAGAGAGCGAGCACCGCCGCGAGCGGATACTCGGCGATGCCCTGGAAGACGAGCGGCGCGACGACGCTGTTGAAGACGCCGCCGAGCACGCCGCCCAACGAGAGCCACAGGTAGAAGTCGGTGAGCGCCGCTGGGGGGGGTCGGTCGCGCGCGAGCTCGCCGTGGCACACCATCGACGCGATGAAGAAGTTCAGGACGTGCGTCGTGACGAGCAGCCAACCCGGCACGAACCCCTCGGAGAGCATGAGCGCGACGGTGAAGGTCGTCGACATCGGCAGCGCGCGAACCATCCACGCGTGCGGCGGTGGTCGCCTCGAAAAAACGAGAATGAACGTGAGCAGGTAGACCGCGAGCGGCAGCACCCAGAAGAGCGGTACGGTCGCGATGTCGGTGGTGACGTAGTTCGTCACGCCGAGGAGGAGCGTCGAGGGGACGAACGCGAGGAGCGTCCAGCGAAGGCGGCGCGCGAAGGTGATCGGTGCGGCCGACGCAGCGGTCGCGCGCGAGTCGGCCTCGATTTGCGCCGGTGTGGCGACGCCGTGGCGCCAGACGGCGACACCGCAGACGGCGGTGAGGACCACGAGCGCGATGTACCCGAGCTGCCACAGGCGGCTCTGCGCGGTGAGACCGAGGCGAGGCTCGATGAGCAGCGGGTACGCGAGGAGCGACAGCATGCTGCCGAGGTTGCTCGCGGCGTAGAGGAAGTAGGGGTCCTGGGATTGCCCGTCGGGGCGGCGGAGGCGCGAGAACCACGCCTGGAGCAGCGGACCGCTGGTCGACACGACGAAGAACGCGAGGCCGACCTCGAGGGTGAGCACCTGCAGGAGCCGCGGCACCGGGCTGGTGTCGGGTGAGAGGCCGTTCACGACGCTGCTGCGGATCACGAGCGGCAACGTGAGGAGCGGCGCGAGCAGCACCACGAAGTGCACGATTGGCTGCACCCGCACGCCGAGCTTCGACGTCGCGTGCGCGTAGACGTAACCGAGCAGCAGCGCGGCCTGGAAGAACATCATGCACGTCGTCCACACGGCCGGTACGCCGCCGAACAGAGGCAGCAACATCTTCGCGGCGAGCGGCTCGACGATGAAGAGCAGGGCTGCCGCGAGAAACAGGGTGACGCTGAAGCGAACCGTCATCGCGCGGTAAGGTACACCGGCTCAGTCACGGCATCGCGCAATCGGGAAGCCGCTACAACAGGATCGACTTCCACGCGCCGCCGCGGAATTTGGCGGACATCGTGATGGCGGCGAGCGTCGCGTAGACGCAGGTGGCGATCCAGATCCCGAGCAAGCCTATGTGCATCACGATCGCGAGGACGTAGGCGAGCGGTACGAGGCAACCGAACACCAGCACGAGCTGCGCGAGAGCGACGAAGCGCGTGTTGCCCGCGCCGAACAGCGCTTCGCTCACGATCATCGCGACGGAGATGATGGGGGTGACGATGCCCATCATGCGCATGGGCGTCATGGCCGCTTCCCGCACCGCTTCGGAGTGCGTGATGAAGCCGACGATCTGCGGCGTGAAGATGACGCCCTCGAGCAAGCCGACGATGCCGAAGATGACGAGGCCGAGGCGCACGCTCGCCCAGCCGAACGCCGACGCTTCGTCGGGGCGTTTGGCGCCGAGCGATTGGCCCACGAGCGTGGCGGTGGCGGTGCCGAACGCGATGCACGCGGTGAAGGTGAGCTTGAGCACGGCCACGATGTCGGTGGTCGCAGCGCCGTTCACGGCCTCGGCCGCGGCACCCACGCCGCCGACGCGCGTCGCTTCGAGCTGGTCGAGCTTGCCGACGATCGACGAGAAGAGACCGAAGCCCGCCATCATCGTCACCGTCGCGAGCGCGGCCGGGATCGAGAGCTTCAGGATCGACCACGTGAGCGTCTTCGAGAGGTGCACCCTCTTGAACGCGGTGAAGCGGTCTTTGATGCCGCGCGCGTACGCGAGCATGATGAAAAGGCCGATCCACGTGGCCATGAACGCGCTCAAGCCAGCGCCGGCCGGTCCCATGCGGGTCACGCCGAAATTTCCGTAGATGAAGATCCAACAGAAGAGGACGTTGAACGCGTTCATCACGAGCGCCGACACGAGGTGCACGTGCGTCTTGCCGATGCCGTCGAAGAAGGCCTTGATGGCCATCGTCATCGCCATCGAGATGATCCCGAGCATGCGCCAGCGGGAGTAGTCGACCGCGATGTCGAGGACCGCGGGCTTCTTCAACATGAAGCCGAGGATCGCCGGCAGCGTGAAGTAGCCGAGGAGTGACGCGACCGCGCCCGCGATGAGGCAGAAGAACGCGCCGTTCGTGAGCACCGCGCCCGCGCCTGCGCGATCGCCCTCGGCGAAGCGACGCGCGGTGAGCGCCTGGGTTCCGACGCTGATGGCGCTGAGGGAGCCGCCGAAAAGCCACACGATGATGAGCGAAGGCAGGAGCGCGGCCTGGCCGTTCGACCCCTCGGGAGAGGGGAGGCGCGAGAAGAAGATGACGTCGATCTCGTTGACGATGCTCTGCGAAAGCATCGCGATCACCGTCGGCATCGCGAGGCGCAGAATGGTCTTGTATCGGTTGCCACCGAACTCGATGGTCGTCGTCGTGACGTCGGCGCTAGCGCTCATCTCTGTAGCCGCTAGGTCGACAATCGGTTGGACGTCACGATTCGAAGACTCGGTTGCATCAACGGCGAGCGGGACATTACCACGACGTTGACAAGAGGGCGGCGCAGAGACTAACCCCGACGTATGACTCCCCCGGCTCGCCACGGTTCCGCTGCAGTCTCGCGCATCGCTTCCTGCGTCGCGTGGCTCGTACTCGTGCTCGTGTGCCTCGCTGCTGGCTGCGGCGATCCCAAGTGGCCGAACTGCACCAACGACCAGAACTGCAACGTCGAAGGCCACAAGGGCGTTTGCCTGAACGGAAAATGCGTCGACTGCCGTGACGACAAAGCGTGCGGCGCCGGCAAGCAATGCAACGCCGGCACCTGCACGCCCGTGCCCGGCTTCTGCGACGACAAGACGCCCTGCCCCGGCGGCGCGCCCTGCTCGGGCAACAAGTGCCAGGAGAAGGTCGCCATGGCGCGTGAGTGCTCGGACGACAAGCCCTGCGCCGACAAGACGCAGCGCTGCGAGAACGGCCACTGCGTTTCCCCCTCGAAGGGTGGACCGGGCTGCACCGACTTCCCCCCACCGAAGTTCGACTTCGAGTCGCCCTCGCTTCGCGAGCAGAGCAAGCAGACGCTCACGCGTCTCGCGGGTTGCCTCACGACCGGCTCGCTCAAGAGCTCGCGCGTCCTCCTCACGGGTCACTGCGACAACCGCGGCGAGTACGAGTTCAACATGGGTCTCGGCGCCGAGCGCGCCGAGGGCGTGAAGACGTTCCTCAAGGGCGCCGGCGTCACGGCCGAGCGTCTCGCCACGTCGTCCCGCGGCAAGCTCGATGCGAACGGCACCGACGAAGCGGGCTACGAGAACGATCGACGCGTCGACATCGAGATCCGGTGATTCGACCCCGCCTTCTTGGCGCCGTCTCCGTAGCGAGCCTTGCGGCTCTGAGCGTTCTCGGTTGCGGAGTCTTCGCTACCCAGAAGGAGCACGAAGGGCTCGCGACGAAGAACGAGGCCCTCGAGAAGACGGTCGTGGAGTCGAAGGCGGAGCTCGCCACGCTCCGCGCCGATCTCGACGCGACGCGCGCACGCCTCGACGCCGCCCTTCGCGCGAACGCCGACAACGGCACCGACTTGATGAGCGAGAAGACGCGCATCAACCAGATGGCAGGCCGACTCGACGAGAATGCGCACAGCGTCGAGGAGCTCAAGAAAGAGGTCCTCTCGACGCGCACCGAGATCGACGCGCGCCTCGACGAGATGAAGCGCGCGCAAGACGTGCAGACGCCCAAGCCCGCGCCGGTTGCGATCCCGCCCGACAACCGCGCGCACTACGGCGCCATCGAGGCGGCGTACACGCAGAAGGACTGGACGCTCACGCGCACCCTCGGTCGCGAGTTCGTGAGCCGTTACCCGACCGACGACAAGGCCGACGACGTCTTCTTCTTCATGGGCGACGCCGATCTCAAGGACGGCCGCCCGTCGTCGGCGCTCGGTGAGTTCAACCGCGTCCTGAAGCTCACGCCGCAGTCCAACGTCCTCGACAAGACGCTCTTCGGCATGGGCGAGGCCTACTTGCTGATGAAGGACTGCCCCAGCGCGAAGCTCGCCTTTTCCTCGTGCGCCTCGCGGTTCGCGAAAGAGAAGATCGGCGCCGAGTCGAAGGCGCGCATTGCGACGATCGACAAGCCGCCCGCCGGGCTCTGCGGTCCCCAGTAGCCCAGTAGCAATCCGCGAGCGTACGCGCTCGCGAGCTAGAAAGCGTCGCGGCGGATGCCCTTGTACGCGCTCGTGAATGTGCGTGCATCATGCACGCAGCCGTAGCTGCAGCCTTTGCACTCGTAGACGGTCGAGGTTCCCCAGCCGTCACCCTTTTCCCAGAGCACGATGTGGCCTTCGCCGCCGTTGCTGTAGACGAGCGCATCGCCCGGCTTGAGCGATGCGCGTGAGACGACGGCCCAGTAACCGGCTTTGGCGACGTTGAACGCACCGGTGTTGTACGGGTGCGAGTTCACGCCGAGGTCTTTGTTGCCGTACTGCCAGGCCTTGGCAACCATGCCCGAGCAGTCGGCGCCGTAGCTGCCCGAGTGCGAGCACGCGCCGCAGTTGCCGGTGCACGAGCCCGCCGTCGCTGGAGTGACGCCGGTGCTGAGCCACGCGCCCCCGCCCCACCAGTACGAGAAGCCGACGACCGCTTGCGCGCGCGAGAGCGCGTTGGTGGGCGACGCCGGACCATCAAGCCCACCTCCGCCGACGCCGACGGGCTGCTCGGTCGCGAGGTACTTGCCGGAGACCCAGCCGCGGACGCCGTCGAACTCGACATTCCACCAGGTGCCATTCTGCGGCGCGGCATCGAGGATGGTGACGAGTGAGCCCGTCGGGATGACGCGAAGGACAGCGCCAGTCGTCGAGGGCGCGTCGCGCAAATTGAGATCGGCGGTCGAGCGCACCTTCGTGCCCGCGGTCCACGCGCCAGGATCGACAGCGCCTGCGTCGGCGCTGTCGTCGACCCCGACGATCGGACCCGGCGGCGAGTTATCGCCGTTGTCGCCGTCGTCGCCGAGCGGAGGTCCGTTGTCGCTCGCCTCCTCGCTGCTGCACGCGAGGACGAGGCCGCCGGCCAGGGCGAGCGCAGCGAGAGTGCGGAAGGGGAGGGCCATGCGAGGAACAGCAGCATAACGGACGGTCCGTCGCACCGCACGTCCTCCGCGGCGTAGAATCGCTACGTGAACGCCCCCGTGTCCACCTCGCGCTCGCGGGGATTGCGCCTTCTTGCGGCCGTGGTCGTCGTGATCGCCCTCGTGATCGTGTGGCGCATGCTCACGAGCGGCCACGAGGTCGATGTCACGGCGCGGGTGGTGATGGTCGACGCGGCGGTCGAGAGCTCGCCGGCGAGCGGGGGCTCCGTCGTGCCCCTACCGAGCGCGGCGCCCCTCGCCGATGCGCGCACCGCGAACGTGCTCGTCACGGCGATGTGGGGCGCGGGTCCCGGACAGCTCGGACGCACACGGCCAGAGGAGGCGAATCCGGAAGCGCCGATGAGCCTTGCGGCGGCGGGCGATGGGCTCGTCGTGCTCGACCAGGTCAACGGCCGCGTCGTGCGTTTCGACGCGAACGGCAACACGGTGGGTACGGCGCGCGCGACGCCGACCACACAGGACGTCGCGGTCACGAAGGAGGGCGGGCTCGCGCTGCTCGATCGCCTCGCGCGCAAGGAAGTGACGCTCGTCGACGCGCAAGGCAACGAGGTCGGCAAGCTCCCGCTCGCGGGGAAGGGCATCGAGGATCCGGGTCTCGTGTCGGGCCTCTTCGTCGACGGCGATCGCGTCTACGCCGAGCGCAGTCACGGTGGGCTCGTTTTCCTCGGCACGACTGACGGAACGAAGGCAGGCGAGCGCACGGAGCTGAGCGGTCGGCCGAGCCGCGATGGGACACTGCTGCTCAGCGCGGGCATCACGTCGAAGGAGCAGGGCCGGCTCTACTTGAACGTGTTCGATCGCGCGAAGAACGCGCTTCGCTTCACGCGCAAGATCGACGTCACGCCGCGCGCGAACGCCATCGCGCTCCTCGACTCCGATGCGCTCGGCACCATCTACCTCGGCGTCGTGCGCGGCGAGGGTGACGGCGAGATCCACGTCGGCTGCCACGATGCTGCCGACGGCCGCGAGGTAGGCGCCGTCACGCTGCCCGTGAGCACGATGCCCGAGGAGACCTTCAAGGATCTCGTCGTCATGCCCGACGGCCGGATCATCGCCGCCGTCCGCAGCGAGCAGGGCGTCGAGTACCGCATCGCGCGATGCCCCTGAATGTGCCGAAAAAGCGCCGGGTGAGCCCAAAACTTGGCCGCTCGGCGCGGGATCCGTAAGTGTCCCCGGCATGGGCGAGCGTGCGCACGAGGGTTTCGCGTCTGTGGACGCGGCGATGTCGGTTCCTCGCATCTTCGGGAGGCTCGTTCTCTTGAAGCTCCTCGCGCGCGGCGGGATGGGCGACGTCTATCTCGCCACGACGACGGGCATCGAAGGTGCCGAGCGCGCGTGCGTCGTGAAGACGGTGCGCCGCGATCACATTCACGACGGATCGTTCCTCGCGCGCTTCCTCGACGAGGCGCGGGTTCAGTCGCAGCTCAATCACCCCGGCGTCGCGCAGGTGCTCGAGGCCGCGACCGACGAGAACGGCGAGCCGTACACCGTCGTCGAGTACGTCGAGGGCCGCTCGCTCTCCGACGTTCGCCAGCGGGCCATCCAGCTCGGCGCGCGCATCGGTTGGCCGGAGGCCGTCGCGATCGCGATCGAGATGGCGCAGGCCCTCGCGCACGTTCATGAGCGCTCGGGCGCGGACGGTACGCCGCTCGGGATCGTCCACCGCGATCTGAGCCCGCAGAACGTGATGATTGGCTACGCCGGCGAGGTGAAGCTGATCGACTTCGGCACCGCGCGCGGTCAGAACCGCCGCTGCCACACCGTCGCCGGCGTCGTCTTCGCGAAGCCCGGTTACGTCGCCCCCGAGGTCGCGCGCCAAGAGGTCGGCGACGGGCGCATC
>CAXSGV010000028.1:0-8122 GCA_964236615.1 uncultured Polyangiaceae bacterium | reverse complement strand
ATCGCCTCGTAGGCCATGCCCGCGCTGATCGCCCCGTCGCCGATCACGGCGATGCAGTCGCCGATCCCCTGCCCATCCGCCGGCTCGCCCCCGAGGTCGCGCGCCAAGAGGTCGGCGACGGGCGCATCGATCTCTACGCGCTCGGCATCATGCTTTGGGAGCTCTGCGCCGGCCGCCGCTTCTTGAACGGCGACGCGCAGCAGCACCTCGAGGACGCGGCCGCAGGCAAGCTCGTGATCCCGAAGATCGCGGCCGAGCTCAAGGCACCCGCGCTTCTCGACGAGGCCATCCAGAAGCTCACGACCAACGATCCCGACGAGCGCTACGCAACGGCGCACATCGCGGCAAACGACCTCGCCAAGGTGATCGTCGAAGCGCCGCCGGGTAAGCAAGGTGAGCGTGGCGTGCGCGGGCGCATCAACGCGCTCATGAAGACGCTGTGGTCGCTCGAGCCGGCACGCTCGCGCGCCGACTTCGCCAAATCGCTGCGCGACGCGCGTGGTCTGCAGAAGGAAGCCGTCACGCCGCACAGCGGCACCGTCCAGATCGCCGCCAAGACGATGAACGACGACATGGTGCTCTCGGGCACGCCCTACCGTTTGATCAAGAAGATCGGCGAGGGCGCAAGCGGAGTCGTCTACGAGGCCGAGCACACCGAGCTCGGTCGCCGGCTTGCGCTCAAGGTGCTCGCCCCCGAGCACGCGTCGGCGAAGGACGCGATCGAGCGCTTCCGCCGTGAGGCCCGCGCGATCGCGGCGCTCAGCCACGCGAACCTCTGTCTCCTCTACGATTTCGGCAAGGCGCTCGATGGCCGCATCTTCCTCGCGATGGAGCTGCTCTCGGGCGAGACGCTCGAGAAGCGCCTCAAGGACACGAAGGGGATGGACTGGCGCGAGGCCGCGACCCTCGGCATCGAAGTCACGCGCGCGCTCGAAGCGGCGCACGCGGCGGGCCTCGTGCACCGCGATCTCAAGCCGGCGAACCTGTACCTGACGAGCGACGGTGGCCTGAAGCTCCTCGACTTCGGCGTCGCGATGGCGCTGAGCGACAACGCGCAAGACGAGAAGCGGCAGAAGGGCTTCGCGATCTTCGGGACTCCCGAATACATGGCGCCGGAGCAAGTCGCCGGTGAGACCGTGGACGGTCGCTGCGATCTCTATGCGCTCGGCTGCGTGCTCTACGAGCTCGTCACCGGCGAGCGTCCGTTCGAGGGGGATTCGAGCGTCGTCGTGATGGGTAAGCAGCTCCGCGAGGTGCCCGAGCCGCCGCAGTCGAAGGCACCGACGCGCGCCATCCCCACGGCGTTCGACGCGATCATCATGACCGCGCTCGCGAAGAAACCGGAGAACCGTTACGCGTCCGCGCAGGTGATGCGCGAGGCTCTGCAGGCTCTCCTCGTGATGCCGACGCGGCGCCAGCGGGCCTCACGGCGCGCGGCGTCAGCGGTGTTTGCCTCCGTGGCCGTCATCGCGATGCTCGCGATCGGCGCGCGGGCGGCGCACCGGCCGGTGAGTGACCTCGTCAAGGCAGATGTCCTCGCGCCCGCGGTCGAGCACGCCGTGAGCCCGCCGGAGACTGCGCTCGCCATCGTCGAGACGCCGCCGAACGAGGGCTCGCCCACAGGCGTCGGTGTTCCCGAGCCCACGAGCGAAGCGACCGGGGCGGTGACGATCGTGTCGGTGAGCAACCCGCCGGCCCCGCTGCACGCCGCGCTCGACGCGAAGCTCGCGAAGAGCCCGCACGACATGGGCGCCGCGAAGGACAAGGATCCGAAGGACACGAAGGACACGAAGGACACGAAGGACACGCGGGACGCGAAGGTCATCGCGAGCGCGGCGCCGGTCGCGAACGTGCCGAACGTGGCCATCGCAGCGAGCACGAAGGACGCGAACGATCCGAAGGAGTGGTCGCGCATCGATCGCCGCAAGCTGCAGGACGCGCGCGCGTACGCGAACGATCACCCGACCGAGGTGCCGGCGTTGAAGCAGTGGGCGCTCACGGCGCTTCGCATCGGCGACATCCGCGACGCGCGCCGCGCCGCCGACGCGTGGGCACTTCACGACGGCTCCGCCGAGCCGCGCTTGTTTCTCGCCGCCGTGCTCGACGCGGGTGGCCACCGCCACGATGCCCGCGCGGTCGTGCAAGAGGTCCTCGACATTCACCCCGACTCGACCGACGCACGCCGCATGTACACGCGTCTCGGCCAGCAGCGCATCACGCAGCCCGAGCCGGAGACGCGCCGCAACCACATCGCGCGCCGCTGACGTTCGCGTCTTAATCGCCGCGCGTTAGCGACACCGCATGCCGCTGACGCTCGCGCGTCGGTAGCGAGGCGTCCCTTCGATGCTACCGTCGGCGGCGTGCGCTGGCGACGAACAGGAAGCGGAGTCGCAGCTCTCTTCGCCTTCGTAGCGTCGGCCAGCTTCCTTCTGCTGTTCGTCGCCCGCGCCGAAGCGAGCCCGTCCGCGCGGCTCGTGTATTCGCGCGCCACGCACGCCGAGGCGTGTCCGGATGAAGAAGCGTTCCGTCGCGCGGTCGCGACGCGTGTCGGCTACGACCCGTTCTTTCCGTGGGCGCCTCTCACCGTCGTCGCGCAAGTCGAGCGCCGCGGCGATCGCTTCTTCGGGCACGTGGAGATCGTCGACGAGCACGCGCGTGGTCGCGGCTCGCGCGAGCTCGCTTCGGATCACGACGACTGCAGTGAGCTGGTCTCGGCGATGGCCCTCGCGATCAGCATCGTCCTCGACAGCGAGACGGCGGGTGCTCGACCGCGGCCGGCGACGACGGGCGACCCACCGATCGCGCCCGCGCTTGCGCCTGCGCCTGCGCCTGCGCCACCCGCTCTTCGTGACGAGGCGCCGCCGGCGACGGCGCGCGAAGGTAGCAAGACGTCGTGGCGCACGACGATTGGCGGCGAGATGAGCTCGTCGGTGGGGCTGACCCCCTCCGTCGCCGTCGGCCCGACGGTCTTTGGTGGGCTGCGGCGTGGGACGCTTTCGATCGGGCTCGACGCGTCGTTCGTCGACGGAGTCGCCAACGCGCGATCGGCGCACGGTGGAGTGCACGCATGGGCGCTCTCGGGATCGGTGGTCCCTTGTCTTCACATCGGTCCGGCCTTCGGCTGCGGCGTCGTGCTGGTCGGCGTGCTCGACGGCGCTGGCAGTGAGATTGCGTCGGCGCGCTCGGCCTCGGCATCCATCTTCGGCGGTGGAGCGCGCGTCGGGCTCGAGTCTCCGCTCGGCGAGGTCTTCTTCTTTCGTCTGCATGCGGACGTGCTCGTGAACTTCACGCGGACGACGATGCAGCTCGACGGCGAGCCCGTCTGGTCCGCGCCCGTCGCCTTCGCGACGTTCGGCGCCGGTGTCGGCGTTCATTTTCCGTGACGGATTCCGTCGCTCGACCCGAATCCCCCGTGGTGACTGTCGCGCCTGCTTCGATGGCCGTCGCCACACCCGAATTCCGCGCGCTCTTCGAGTCGGAGCTCACCTACGTCTGGAACACACTTCGAAGGCTCGGCGTGCCGCGGCGCGATCTCGAGGACCTCACCCATGACGTCTTTCTCGGCGTGCATCGCCGCCTCGCCGACTACGACGCCACGCGGCCGCTGCGGCCTTGGCTCTTCGGCTTCGCGTTCCGCGTGGCATCGGACTACCGGAGGCGCGCGCGGCATCGCGTGGAGCGCCTCGAGGGCAACGTCGAGGCATCGGATCCGCGTCGCGGTGCCGACGAGCAGATGGTCGAGCACCAGGAGCGCGCGCTCGTCACGGCCGCGCTCGCGGCGATCGACATCGATCGCGCGGCGGTCGTGGTGCTGCACGACATCGATGGGCTCTCGGTGCCCGAGATCGTCGATGTCCTCGGTGTGCCCTTGAATACGCTCTATTCGCGGTTGCGCATCGGACGGAAAGAGTTTGCTGACGCGGTGCGACGGCTTCGGCGTGGAGGCGCACCATGACGGACGACATCGAGCGACTCGATCCCGAGATCGAGAGCCTGCTGCGGGGCGAACGTGTCGGCGTCGCGGTGCCTGCGGCGGTGGCGGCGCGTATCCGGACGCGGATCGATGGCTCCATCGGCGTGGGCAGCGACGCGCGAGAGCTCACCGAGGGTCCAGCGAGCGGCGTCGCGCGCCATGCTGCGAGCCCCCTGTGGCGGACGCTCTTGCCTCTCGCGACGCTCGTCGTCGGTGGTGGGATCGGTGCGAGCGTACAGGCGATGCGCGCGCCGTCGATCGTCTACGTCGATCGCACCGTGGTGGCGATTTCGTCTTCGGTACCGGCACCTCGCGAGACGTTGCCGGTGGCGCCGGTAGTCGTCGACCCGCCGGTGGCCGTGCAAGAGCGCGTCGTGGCGGGACCGAGCACCTCGACGCGCGGTCACGCATTCGAGAGTGAGGCGCAGCAGCTCGCGCAGGAGCGACGCGCGATCGACGATGCGCGCGTCGCCCTGGGCGCGGGCGACACCACGCGCGCGCTGAAGGTGCTCGACGAGCATGCGCGCGCGTTTCCGCGCGGCATCCTGCGGGAGGAGCGCGAGGCGCTCAGCGTGCGTGCGCTCGCGCGCGCCGGTCGCGCGACCGAGGCGAGAACGCGCGCAGCGACGTTCCATAAAGACTTTCCCGAAAGCCTCTTCGCGTCGGGCGTCGATGCGGAGGTCGAGCGGATTCCGTGATGGAACACGCCGCCGATCGCCAAACAGGAGGCAAGGAGATGCTCACCATGCGCTTGCTCACTTGCTCGGTTGCTGTCGCTCTTCTCGTGGGCTTCGTCGCTTGCACCGGCGGGTCGCTCGACCTTGGAAGCTCCGACGCTTCTACGCCACCGCAGAGCGACGGCGGGAGTGGCGTCGGGACGACGCGATGGACGGGTTACCTCGAGAATTACAAGCTGCCGTCGGGCTCGGACGCGATCGTTCTCGAGATCACGAGTGGCAACGCGGCCGACCTGGCTGGCACGGTCGTGCTCGGGTCGCGCGTGCTGCCGCCTGCGACAGATCCAAATGTCGGGTACCCGCCGGGTTACACCGGGATGGGGCAATCGTTCGCCGGCGAGGGGTTCGCTTACCACCTGCGCAACGGCGTCCGAACCGAAGGGAGGCTCGTTTTCGGACTCGATGAGATCGATCTTTGGGGAGGATGGTGCGCCCTCCAAACTCCGTACGAGGTTGGACCCGCTCACTACGAGTGTCTGCCGAATACCGGGACAGAGGGCGTGAACGACAAATGCTTTTTGCATTTCGATGACGGAGGCGTGAGCCCGATCGATTGCGGAAAGATGTCTCTCTGCACAATGACGCGTCCGTGCGCGTGCACATCCAACGGGTGCACCTTGGGCGATAGTCGTGGAACTGTCGGACTCACGACGCTCTCGTTCGATCTCGTGATTGCGGGTGACGCCGCGAACGGAACCATGGTGGGTCTCGGAGGAGGAAGCTCGCCTGTCAACGTCCACCTCACGCGCGCACGCTAGACACTGGAACTTCCGCTCTCCCTAGGTTCCGGAGAGGCGTTTGGGAGGCGATTGCGGGTTGCGCCATCCAACCGAGGGCCACGCTCCGCCGCATGCGAGCCCTCGATCACGCAAAATGGGTAGGCTGATGTTTACGGCGAGGCGACGTCCGCCTCGTAAGTGACGAGGAGACCGCGGATCTCCCCGAGCTCCGGATCGGTCTTGCCGGGGTCCGCCTGGTCGACCGCCGCGATGGCTTTGTCGAGAAGAGCTCGACGCTCCACCTTCGGCACCGTCGTCTTCGCCACGGACTTCAACGCCTCGGCGTACGCGACGATCGCGCGCCCGCGGCGCAGCTCGGCGTCGGCACCCGTGAAGAGGCTCGCCATCGTCTGCGAAGTCGTCGCGCTGAGCGGCGCGAAAGTGATCGGATCTTTCCAGGTGGCTTCGACCGCGATGCTGTCGGCATCCTGGATCTGCGCCGCGTCGCACGCGCGAAGTAGTTGGTGGAACACCATCGAGTCGCCGGGCGCGAGATCCTGCGGTTTCACCTTCGCGGGGTCGTTCGAATACTCCTCGCCGTGAAACTCGAGCATCTTGAAGTACCAAGGCAGCGTGACCTTGACCTGAACGTCGCGCGCGGCGACGCCCATCACCTCGTCGAAGCGACCGCCGAGCATCTTGTCGGCCTCATCCATCGAGTCGAGGTAGACGTAGGCGCCGTTGCCGGCGTCGGTCACGACGTCCATCAGCGAGTCGTTGACACCGTCGCCCACGCCGATGCCGACGAGGTAGATCCCGTCCTTGTCGTTCACGTTCGCCTTGGCGCCAATGAGCTTCGCGTCCGTGACGCCGGCGTTCGCTTGGCCGTCGCTGATGATCGCGAGACGGTTGATGCGTCCCGTGCCGCGGTATTGCTCGGCGAGCTCGTAGCCCTTCGTCAGACCACCCGAGAGATCGGTGCCGCCACTCGCGGAGAGACCCTCGGCAAGAGAGATCAGCGCGGGATCGTTGGGACCGGTGACCGCGTGGCCTTGGAGACGAACGCGTTGATTCGTGTCCCAAGTGACGGCGTTCACGATGTCGCCGCTATGCAGTTGGGCGGCGATCGCCTTGATGGCGCGGGACAACGTCGCGATCGGGTTGCCCGACATCGAGCCCGACGTGTCGAGCACGAGCGTGAGCGTGACTGGCGCGCGTGGCGTCAGAGCGGGCGCCGATTGCACGCCGATCTGGAGCTCGACGTCCGTCGCCGTCGCCGCGTGCCGCATCTGAGGAACGATGCGCAGCGCGCCCTGATCGGCCGGCGTGTAGTGCACGTTGTAGTAATTCAGGAACTCGTACGTGCGCAGGATCGCCGCGGGAACGACGCCTTGGTGGCGCGAGATGATCCGCCGCGCAATCGCTGGTGAAGCCATCGAGTTCGAGTCGTCGCTCGAGAGGTAAAGGATGTCCGGGGCCGACTGGTCGATGCCCGCGCACGTGGGGGGCGCCGCGTCCGGATCGAGCCCCGCGTCGGGACGCGGAACCATTCGCGTTCCCGCTTTGTCGCCCGGCACGGAAGGCAAGCCGCCGTCGCTGCCCTCGCTGCCGCCGTAGAAGCCCGCGTCCGGCCCGCGCTCGGCCGTTTGATCGCCGCCCGTGTACACGCTCGAGTCCGTCGAGCTGCACGCGGCGTGGCCGAGCAGACAAGAAGCACCGAGCAACAAGCCAAGAGATCCCCGAGCCGAGAAGGAAGAGCGCATGAGGACGCCTTCAGCAACCCGTGTGCCCCGAGCTCCACTCACCGCTTTTTCCTGTCGCCGTGGCGTGCCCGGCCGCCCTGCCATGACAGCCGAGTCGCGTGGCGCACAGCGTGGCTCAGCGTCGTGGGTGCTCTTCGCGTCGGCGCACGATGTAGACGTTCATTCGCCTATGGTATGCACCGAGACCATGCCCCGCCGTACCGACCTCAAGAAGATCCTGGTCATAGGCGCTGGGCCCATCGTCATCGGCCAAGCGACGGAGTTCGACTACTCGGGTACCCAGGGCGCAAAAGCGCTGCGTGAAGAGGGTTACGAGGTCGTGCTCGTGAACTCGAACCCGGCCACGATCATGACCGATCCGGAGCTCGCGGACCGGACCTACGTCGAGCCGCTCGAGTGGCGCACCGTTGCCGCAATCATCGAGCGCGAGCGCCCCGACGCGGTGCTGCCGACGCTCGGCGGGCAGACTGCGCTCAACCTCGCGCTCCAGCTGCACGAGCGTGGCATCCTCGAAAAGTACGGCGTCGAGATGCTCGGCGCG
Organism: uncultured Polyangiaceae bacterium; assembly: GCA_964236615.1. Classification (GTDB taxonomy): domain Bacteria; phylum Myxococcota_A; class Polyangia; order Polyangiales; family Polyangiaceae; genus CAXSGV01. The sequence continues at coordinate 389 of CAXSGV010000028.1, read as the reverse complement.
AAGCCTGCGTCGATCGCCAAAGCCGAGGATCGCGCGCTCTTCAAAGCGGCGATGGAGAAGATCGGCCTCGAGTGCCCGAAAGCCGGTGCCGCGCACTCGGTCGAAGAGGCCCGCGAGATCGTGAAGACGACTGGTTACCCGGCGATCCTCAGGCCGTCATTCACGATGGGCGGAAGCGGCGGCGGCATCGCGATGGACCCGTCGGAATTCGACGCCAAGGTCGCGTGGGCGCTCGCGCAGTCGCCGACGACCGAGGTCCTCATCGAGCAGAGCGTGCTCGGTTGGAAGGAGTTCGAGCTCGAGGTCATTCGCGACGCGGCCGACAACTTCATCGTCATCTGTTCGATCGAGAACATCGATCCAATGGGCGTGCACACTGGTGACTCGAT
>CAXSGV010000027.1:23724-24542 GCA_964236615.1 uncultured Polyangiaceae bacterium | reverse complement strand
AAACACGCCATGCATAGTCAGCCCCTTTCAACGGCAACCCCACCGCGCCGCGCCCGCCCCTAGCACCGCGTGTGCCACCCCAAAGTCGCGGCCGACGCCCCGCCGCCGCCGACGACGATCGCCTTGGATAGCCGGTCTTCAATAAGCTGAAGATCGGCCCCCCAGCGTGTGAGGGGCGCGTTGCGGGCTCGGTGCGGAGTGGCCGGGACAGTTTTGGGGCGGCGCCGGACAGGGGGCGCGGCGGTCGCGGCGGGCGCGGGCGGCTATTTGAGGTCGGTTGCGCGGATTGTGACGGCGCCACGCAGGCGCACGAGCGCGATGGGATTGTCGTTTCGGAAGCCTGCGGACTCCGGCTGTGCGTCGGTGATTGCGGCCGTCACGATCATCCGTGCGTCGGACGCCATGCTTGCCAGCGCTGGTAGCGACGTCCGGAGAGCTTCGGCGGTCGTGGGCGTCGTGATGGAGGCCTCTTGCAGGGAGCGGACGAAGGCTGCGGCGTCGAGGTGAGAGGCGGCCACGCGTTCGGAGTCGCCAGACAAGAGCGCGACGTCACCCAGGTGAAGGGCGCCGCCGCCGGTCGCCCACGTGAGTCGGCTTGCGCGCACCCCAATCGAGCCGCACGTCTCGCCTGTGAGCTCGACGACCATTTCGGCGGCCGGACCGGATGCGTGCGCCACGCGGCCGTGCGCCGCACCGAGATCGAGCGGCGCCGCTTCGAGCCCGATTGCGAGCGCGTCGGGCGCGAGCACGAGGCCGAGGTGCACGTCGGCCTCGGGGGGCAAGGCGCGATCCTCTTTGAGCGGCGGGAGTGGCGGCGG
>CAXSGV010000027.1:0-23714 GCA_964236615.1 uncultured Polyangiaceae bacterium | reverse complement strand
CGAGCACGACGGCTCCGGGATCTACGCCGGGCTGCCGAACCCGCTGACCGTCGGGCGCTACCACTCGCTCGTCGTCGCCGAGGACGACCTGCCCGACTGCCTGGTGGTCACGAGCCGCGGCGGCGGTGCTGTCACGTCCCCGCAACGCGATCGAAGCTCGGGACGCGCGTAGATGCCGAAGCGAAGGCGCGCCGCGTCACCGATCGCCGCGGAAGGACCTTGCACCACCGCGTCCGGTGCAAGCACCACGCACGCGCCAAGCGGCAGGCTGCGCGCGCGGCCGAGCTCACTCCACACGCGCTCGGCTTGAGGCCGTAGGTTCGGGAGCTCGCCGTCGATCGCTAGCTCGATTCGTCTCGTTTCTGCCGCGAGCCGCTGCTCGATGATCGGGGTGACGTCGATACGAACGAGGCCGCCGAGCGCGCGTAGCTCGCAACCGCGCGTGATGTCGATGTGCACCGACGAGGGACGGAACTTGTAGTCTGCATTGAGCGCGAGCGGCACGCGCACGGTCGCGCGGGCCTCGGGATCGCACCCCGCGTAGCAGCTGCCCTTCGCGCACGCTTGCACATGGGCCTGAAGTGGCGCCTCGATCACCAACGCGTCACCATCGACCTTCGCGGCAAACGCTCCACGATCGAGGACGTATTGGAGGCGCCCTGCCATGCCCAGATCGTGGTCGCGCTCCTCGGCGACGCGGCGCGCGACCTTGGCATCGAGCGCCTCGGCGAGACTCTTCAACGGGACATCGACGTTGACGACCACGGTGGAGCGCGGCGCGAAAAAGAGCGCGGGCCGCGGCTCGGGCTCAGCGTCGACCGGGCGCGCAGGGCGTGGCGGGAGCCCGACGCGGCAGGCGACCTCCGGCGGCGGCGTCGGGGGTGCTGAACCGCAGGAAGCGCTCGCGGCACCGAGGCTCACCACGACGGCAGCGGTCAGCACCCATGCATTTTTCCGCCGAATCCGGTTCGTCACGACGCGATCTTGAGCCGAGCGAGCGCAGGAGGGAAGAGAATGTGGCGCGCTCCGTACACCAGACCATGCTCCACAAGTCCGGCGTCGTCGCTCTCGTGCTCCCTGCTCCCCTCGCCCTCGGCGCCTGCGGAAAATTCAAGTCGAAGCGCGCACCTGCGGCCGAGACCACGGTCACCTCGGGGTCGTTCAAGACTCCGGCGGAGCGTGCGCTGATCGACGAGGACGACGCCGTCGACGACACCGTGGTCTCCTGCAACTCGAAGGGCGACCTCGGCATGTGCTCGGAGTGGTCGGGTCTCACCCGCGCCGAGACCAAAGAAGCGAAGGGCTCTTGCAACGATCCGGGCTCGGTGTTCTCGAAGACCCGCTGCACGAGCGACGGCCTGCTCGCGACCTGCGAGCACAAGGAGGAGCACGTGAAAATGTTCCTCTACAAGTCGGCGCTCGTGAAAACGGTACAAGGCGCGCGCGAGCTCTGCGAAGACGGCGAGTTCACCGTCAGCACCAACGCGCTGACGCCTAGCCATCGCTGAGCTCGCGTCGCGGCGGCAGGCGCCGGCCTGCAGGACTTAGACGTCGCCCTCCAGCGACACGATCTCGAGCTGCTCGTTGCCCCGCGGCGCGCGCAGCTCGCGCATGTCCCCCACCGCCGCACCGAGCAACGCGCGCCCGACCGGTGATTGTATACTGCAGCCATCGTCGAGCAAGGCACGCTCCTCGGCGGAGACGAGGCGGTACGTGCGCTCCTCACCGTCCTCGGCACGCACGCGCACCACGACGCCGAGCGCGGCACGGTCGGGTGCGAGGGTCGGGCTCACGACCTCTGCGCGCGCGAGCGCGGCTTGCACCTGCGGATCAGCGAAGGACGCCAGCCGGCGCGCACCCGCGCGCGTGAGGCGAAACGGCCCCAGAGGAATGTGCGCCGACTGCGCTTCGGGCGCGGAGAAACCGGCCGCGTCGTCCTCCTTCGTGAACGCCTTGCTCATCCCCTGTATTTGCCGCGGATCGGTCGAATCGTCACGGGGCAACGTCCCTCGGCGATCGAATCGTCGCGCTCATGGGCTCCGAGGTCGCAATCGGCTAAACCTTGAAGGGTGACCGAAGAGGAGCTCTCCGAAGAGGAGCTGGAAGCTCTCGCCAGGAAGAAGAAGCGCGCGCTGATCAGGATCGCCGTCGCCGCCTTCCTCGTCCTCGGGTCGATCGGCGCATTTCTCTACACGCGCTACGGCGTGACGAAGGCTGACCTCGGTGGCGCTTGTCTCTACGCGATGAACTGCTCCAAGCAGGCGCCAACTTGCTTGCGTGTCACCGACGATCTCGGCGCGTGCAGCCGGACATGCGACGTCGGTAGCGACTGCGCGCCGGGAATCCCATGCGTGAAGGTCGGCCTCGGCGAGTACGACGATCGCGGAATGCCGCTCGAGGGCGGCTACTGCATTCCGCAGAGCCTGATCGACGCGCGCAAGCACGCGCGCACCGACGGCGGGATTGCCGACGCCGGTCCGAAGCTCGACTCGTGGCTCCCGATACCCGCTGCACCCGCGCAGCTCGAGGCCGAGGTCACGTTCCAGGTCGAGAAGAAGGGCGCACCGGTTGGCGAGCCGCGCTCGTTCCTCGTCAAGGGGACGCTGCTTCGCCCGAGCCCGTCCGCGAGCAACGGGAGGAAGCGCACGATCGTCGATACCAGCCCGCTTCGCCTTTTCTCGATCGACGACGAGAAGCAGACCTTCGCCATCAGCCCGCTCGGCGGATCGCCGGGCGACGTGAAGGTCACGAAGACCGGGCGCATGGAGAAGCTGCTCGAGCACGACTGCGAAATTTGGAAGCTCGACGAGGCCCGCGCGTCACGCGAAGCATGTATTGTACATGGCGGCGCGTTCGTTGACCCGGCGCCGCACGGGGCTCCGCCCTGGGCCCGTGAGCTTGCGGCGCGCAGCGCCTTTCCGCTTCGCGTGATCGAGCTCGACGCCGCGGGCCAGGAGGTGTCGCGGCTGGTCGCGGTGCGCCTCGATCCGCACCCGATCGATGCGTCGCTCTTCGCCGTGCCACATAGTTACAAGAATCTGGCGGGAAGATGAGCCGATCCCAAGGCGTTGCGCTCGTCGCCATATTCGGCGTCGCGTTGGGCTGCGCGGCCGAGCGCCCTGTGTTCACGGAGGCTCCGGCTACGACCGTGATCGTTCCGCCAACCACAGCCCCGTCACGAGAGCGGCCCGCAGATTCGCCCGTCGCCGAGGACGCGTCCGAGGATGTGCCGCTCGCGGACGACGGCATGGGCGGCGACGTCGGCACGAGCCCGCCCACGCCGTCGTTTAGCGTGCCGTCGTCGTTGGGAAGTACACCGAGGGCGATCAGTGCCGCGCGTGATTCGCGCGTGAAGACGCACCCTCCGCGCAACCGCGGGATGATGGTGACCGAGCTTCAAGGGCTCACTACGCTCTTGTCGTCGACGCCGCCGAATGCGCCCGATCGACCGACACTGATTCGGCGAATCGCGGAGGACTACGCCGAGCTCGAGCGCGCCGTGATCACCGCGAGCGGGCCCATGGATCCCCTCGCCCGGAGCGCGCGCACGAAGGCGATCGATTTCTACACGCAGCTGGAGGGCTTCCCCACCTACCCGAAGCTCGACGAGGCGCTTTACTTCAAGGGTCTCGAGCTCGAGATGGGCGGCTACCTCACGAACGCCCGACGCGCGTACCTCGATCTGATCCGAAAATCGCCGCAGTCGAAGCTCGTGAGCGCCGCGTACTTCGCCTTTGGCGAGATGTTCTTCGACGAGGCGGCCGCCGATGCCTCGAAGCTCGATCTCGCGCTGCAGGCGTACAACGAGGTCCTGAAGCAGCCAGCGAGCGTGCTCGCTCCCGAGAGTCTCTTGCGCTCCGCACAGATCGCCGAGCGGAAGGGTGACCGGTCGCGCGCGCTCGGGCTCTACAAGCGGCTCCTGCAGCTCCATCCAGGGACCACCGCCGCATCCGCGGTCCCTGCGTGGGCGCGGGTCCCCTGACGGGCTAAGATCGGGCCGTGGCGGATTACCGGAACGACCTCGAAGCCGCGCATCGCAAGATCGCGGAGCTCGAGAGGGAGCTTCACGCGCCCCCGCCGTTGCCCCGGCCTCCGCGTGCGCAGCGATCGCTGCCGCCGATGGTGTTTGGCGTCGTCACCGCGGTCCTTGTTCTGGGCGCGACATTGGCGGTCCTTCTCGCGCGGATGCCGTCGTCGCTACGGCGCCACAAGGACGCGGTGCCGGTCGAGGTCGTGACCCCTACGCTGCACGTTCGCTGGACGAGCGCCCTCGGACGCGCGCCGGCTTTCGCCGACGTGGACGGCGACGGCACCGACGAGATGATCGCGATTCTATGGAACGACGCGCGACGCGATCTCCCCATGTGGGTGGCGGCGATAGACACGACGAGCTTCGCGCCGAAGTGGCGCGCGGGGCCGTTCCCCGGGCAGGAGGGCGACTACGCCACGAAGGGCGTCGTCATGAAGTCCAAGGTCGCGAACGTCGTGCTGCTGACGGAGTCGCAGGGCAATGTGCACGCGATCGATATCGCGACCGGCGGGCGCGTGGGTGACTTTGCGGTCGGCGCACCGGTGACGGGCATCTGCATCGCCGACGACGCGTCGGGCCGCGCCTCGCTCGCGCGTGGTTTCAGCGGCGAGCACGTCACACTCGATCTGCGCACGCGGGAGCTCGCGGCCGCACGCACGCCGAAGCCGGAGTTCGCATGCGACGGCGCTCGCGGCGCTCTCGGCTTCTGCGGCGACGCCAAGGTCGCTCGACCCTGCATCTCGTACGCGCACGTGCGCGGCCGGACGTCGTTTGATCCGTTCACCACCTTCGAGGGCACGGAGGTCGTGCTCACGAGCGGCCTCGCGAAGCAACGCGCCGACGCCACCGCGCTCGAGCGGCCCGCGCCGTACGGTGTCGGCGCCGACGCACGAACGAAGGGCGTTCGCTGGGAAGGCCCGCTCTCGCTGCCCGCAGACCGCGTGCATCTGGGTGGCGATCGCAGCGACTTCGACGGCGTGCACTTCGTCATCGGCTACCAGCTCGTGTCGGGCACCTTTCGCGTCGTCGCGCGCGACGTCACGAGCGGCGCGGTCACCTGGTCGACCGATTTTCCAGGTTCGCGCGAAGGCTCGGTCCTTTACTCGCTCGTCATCGAGGGGAACCTCGTCTTCGTGGACATCGACGGAGAGCTCGAGGTCTTTCGGCTCGCCGATGGTCACCCCGTCGCGTCGATCCGAAACCTCGACGTCGTATTGCCCGAGAGTGAAGTGGTGCTCCGATGATGGGCCCCGCTTCGATGAACGAGGTGCGGCGTGCGTGAGTACCGCGACGAGCTCGAAGCAGCGCAGCGCCGCATCGCGACGCTCGAGGGTGAGCTCGCAGAGAAGAAGGGCACGCGCGCCAAGGGCGGGTCACGCCGCGCGGTCGTGATGATGGTGATCGCCGCGAACCTCGTGCTCGGTACCAGCGTCGCGATTGCCTTCGGCATACGATGGAACCACGTTCTCCACCCGGCGGCCGTTCCGACTCCCGCGATTGCCCCGCAGCGGCCGGGGCCCGCGCGCACAGACCGCGACGTGCAGTGGATCCCGCTGTTCTGGAACGGTCCCATCACCGCGGACGTCGACGGCGACGGCGTCGACGACATCGTCGGACTCTTCTGGGACGACGCGCGCCCTGATCATGGCGCGTACGTCGTCGCGGTCAGCGGCGTCGGCCACGCACGTGTGCTCTGGTCGCGCGGCCCCTTCGTGTCCGTCCGCGATCCTCGGCACATGTGGCTCACGCAGGCGGGCAACACCCTCGTGTTCGTCGATGGCGTGGGCACGATCCGCGCGTTCGCGCCGCACGACGGCGCATCGCGTGGCGAGTGGACCGATGATCTTCCTGTCCAAGAGGTGTGCCCGCTTCCCGGCGGCTCGCGCGTCTACCTGCAGTCGGTCGCGTTCAACCACGGCCGCATGCTCGACCTCGAAAAAGCGACGCTGACCCGCGCTGAGAAGCAGGACGCGACCTACGGCTGCCACGGGCGCGACGACGTCCCATCGTGCGCGGACGTCGGCGCGCCGCGCCCCATTTGCCACCCGCGGACGGCAATGCTCGGTAAGACGCTCAAGCAAGCGTACGAGTCCTACGAAGACGGGACAGCCGGCGAGATCGTCACGGTTGGTTGGTCACCGAACGACAGCAACGCCCCCTACTTCGGCGTGGGCGCGCATCGCGCAGGCACGGGCGGCGGTGCCGACGCCGGGGCGTAACAGGGCGGTTGGGAGAAGCGGCTGTCCTTGCCGGAGGAGGCGGGGCGCGAGCGCAACTTCCGCTATGCGTTCGCCAAGAATCGGCTGCTCCTCGCCTACCAGACACCGCTGGGTCCTTACCGCGTCGTCGCGCGCGATGCGCGTACCGGCGAGGTCGCGTGGAATCACGTGCTTGGCGCCACCGCGGAGGGCTCGAGGCTCGAGTCCATCAAGGGCGCAGGCGCGCGCGTATATGTCGTCGTCGACGCAAGGGTCGTCGTGCTCGACGGCGAGAGCGGCACCGTCGTCGATGCGGCGCTGCAGACCGTGACGCTTCCTGACGGATGACGGCAAGGTCCACCGAACGGCGCGAGGAGGGCTCGGCTACTGAAAGCGGTAGGCGATCGCGAGCGGGACCGACCACGCGGTGCCGCGCGACCCAAGGAGGAAGAAGGGCGACGTGATGACCCGAAGCGAGCCGCGCGGAAGCTCCGCGACGCGCACGCTCAGATCGATCCCGATCCCGGCACCGAGATCGGTCGACCCATCCATCAAGTAGGGCCCGCCCCCCGACTGCGCGAAGCCCGGTGGCGCATGGACCTCGCCATTGCTCGAAGCCGAAGCCGTGCCGACCAGTGCAGAGAAGCCGCCCCACACAGGCCCCACCATGTGGAGCTGCAGCGCGGGCCCGACGATGACGACGCTGCCACCGCCGCGGTCCACGCGCGCCCCGGCCAGCAGGCGCGCACCGAGATGCATCGCGTCCGAGATGGCGTAGCCCGCAAACAGGTTCACGCCGACGATCGCCCCGTTCACCTGCGGCAGCGAGTAGCTGCACGGCTGGCTCGCGCAGCTGCTCGGCCGTGCGTCCGCCTGCGTGCTCCGAAGCTCGATGGCGTAGGCGCCGCCGGCGGACACGTGAGCGAGCTCGGGGTTCACGCTCATGTAGCCAACGACGAGGCCGGCCTCGACGACGAAGCGACCCGGGGTGCTGGAGGGTGAAGGTTTTCTTACCGGCGGCTGCTGCTCGACGACGAGCGTCGGCGCGGGCTCGCCGGCGGACGCGGGGGAAAGCGCGCTCGGATCGAGCGTCGCGATCGCCACCGTGCGTCGCTCCGTCTCACGCAGCTCGAGGTGGGACTCGAACGGCGCGCGGTTGGGTGCGTGGGCGACCACGACGTGCGCCCCCGGATCGACGGGGAGCTCCTTCCCCCACGCGAGAGGCTGAATCACGGCGCCATCGAGCGTCACCTCGAGGCCTTCGGTGATCGCCGCCGGCGCAACGTTGATCGTGAGCCAGGGCACGCGCGGCTCGAGGACGGCGATGCGTTCACGCGCGAGCCGCTCGCGATCGGTCTGGCCTTCGCTCTTCGCGGCGGTGAGGCCTTCTTGGAACTCGACCCACGCGCTCCCGATCTTTCCTTGGCGCTCGTGACACGCGGCGAGGTTCAGCAGCGTTCCGACGTGCGGCTCGAGCCGATGGCTCTCGGCGATCTTCGGGCAGGCCTCGTCGAACTTGCCTTCGAGCATGAGAGCGCGCGCTTCGCGAAAGAGGCGGGACCCGTCCGTCTCGTCGGCGCGCGCCGTCCGACTCGAGCCGAGCGCGGCCAGCGCCATGGCGAGCGCGGCGAGGTGGAAGAAAACGGATCGCTTCAGAAGAGGCATGACGTCGGCGCCACCATCGTGTCCGTGTCCGTCGAGCGAATCCACTCGATCTCGAGGAGCCGCCCCGGATTGAGCCCAGTGACGCGGAACGCGCTCACCATACGACCGGCGTTGTCGACGGAGCGCACCCAATAAACGTGATTGAGCTGCGCCTGGACGGCGTCGTGCTCGCCCCACTGGCCCACCGGGTACGCGTCGGGGTCGATCTGGCGCGGGAGATTGCGAAGCGACACATCACCGAGATCGACGATGAACGAGCGATCGTCGACCACCGTGTTCACTCGAAGGAGGTCGGCGGTGTAGAGGACGTCGAACTCGTTGTGCGTGAGGGTCGCGTCCTGCGAGGCATACTCGAAGCTGAACGCCGAAGCCGCATACTGCTCCACGCGGTCGTAGCTCGTCAGCGTCGCGAACCCGTGAGAAGAGCTGCACTCCACCCCCGTCGCGGCGTCCTTGGCGGACGAGGAGCCACCGGTCGCGCCCGAGGCGCCGGAGCCCTCTTGCGGAGAACCATCCTGCTCGTGCGGCGCGTCTGTCCGAGCTGCGCGACGCCGCACGCGCTGACCGCCGAAACGAGAACAACCAGAAAGCCAAGCTTCATCATGGGAGCAATCTCCAGGGTATGATCTGAGGGAGCGGGTTTTTCCGCTCGAAGTCTCATTAGCCAGCGGCCACCATTCCTTTAGCGATGGGCGACGATTTTCTTCCGCGAGGGGGCGCCCGCTTTCCGGCGACGCGGCGTTCGGCCGTGCTCACGGTCGCGAGCGACGATCCGATTGCGCGTGCCCGCTCCTTCGACATTCTCGTGCGCGCCTACTGGCGGCCGGTCTACCAGCACCTCCGCGCACGCTGGAAGCACGAGACACAGGCGGCGCAAGATCTCACGCAGGGCTTCTTCGCGCGTGCCTTCGAGAAGCGGTGGTTCGGAGACTACGATCCTGCGCGAGCGCTCTTTCGGACCTACTTGAAGACGTGCCTCGATCGCTTCGCCAGCGAAGCGGCGCGGGGCGAGCAACGCCAGAAGCGCGGCGGCGACGCGATCACGCTCAGCCTCGACTTCGACGCGGCCGAAGGTGAGCTCCGACGGCTCGCCGCGCCAAAGAGCGTGGACGCGTGCTTCGACGAGGCATGGGTTGCCAGCCTGCTTGGCGACGCGGTCGACCTTTTGCGCGAGATCTGCAACGACACGGGCAAGGAGAGGTACTTTGCCGTGTTCCAGAGGTTCGTGCTCGATCGCGACGGCGAGCCCCGCCCGTCCTATGCGGCTCTCGCTGCCGAGCTCTCGCTGTCGGTGAGCGACGTGACGAACTACCTCGCGTGGTCGCGCCGCGAATTTCGCCGCATCGTGCTCGATCGGCTGCGTGAGCTCACCTCGAGCGAAGCAGCGAAGCGCGCACGGTGCTCGGGATCGATCCATGACGCTGCTCGACGTCCGCGCGATCGCGAGCTTGCGCGCCCTCGCCGCCGAGGTCGGGCCAGGCGACGTCCTCGAAGATCGCTTCGAGCTGAAGGAGCCCATTGGCGAGGGCGCGATGGGGCTCGTCTATTCGGCGTGGGATCGGCAGGCCGAACGCGAGGTAGCGATCAAGCTGATCGAAGTGACGGACGCAGAGGGGGAAGCACGCTTCGAGCGCGAGGCACGCGCACTCGCCAGTGTCGCACACCCGAATGTGGTTCGTTACATCGCCGAGGGCGCGCACGGCACCACCCGCTTCCTCGTCATGGACCGCCTGCGCGGCCGCACGCTCGCGGACACGACCGCTCTAGGTCGGCTGCCAGTCGCGGGCACGATCGCACTCGGGCGCAGCGTCGCGGAGGGACTTGCGGCTCTTCACGCTGCTGCGCTCGTGCATCGCGATTTGAAGCCGTCGAACGTGTTCCTCGTCGACGGCGCACCGAGCGCGGCGCGCATCCTCGACTTCGGGCTGGCGCGCGGCAAAGAGGGCCTCCGCATCACCAAGACGGGCGCGCTCGTCGGAACTCCTGGGTACATGGCGCCAGAGCAGGTCCGCGGCGATAGAGCGATCGGGCCGCGCGCCGACGTGTTCGCACTTGGCTGCGTCCTGTTCGAGTGTCTCACCGGGCAGGCGGCGTTCTTCCAAGCGTCGATCGATGCGCTGTGCGCCCAGATCCTTCTCGAGGAGCCGCCGCTCGTGCGCAAGCTCAGGCCGGAGGTGTCGCTCGGGCTCGAAGCGCTCGTCGAGCAGATGATGAGCAAACGCGAGTCCGCGCGACCCGACGCAGCCGAGGTCGCGCGCGCGCTCGCGGCGCTCGACGACGAGCTGCGCGCGGCGGTTCCTGCGACGCTCCCAGGCGCGGACCCGGCGGCGCGCCTGACCGAGGGTGCGATCGTCGCCGGGAAGTACAAGGTCGAGCATGTGCTCGGCGAAGGCGGGATGGGCATCGTCGTCGCGGCGAAGCACCTCGAGCTCGGAACACGCGTCGCCCTCAAGGTGCTCCGTGGCCGAGGCACCGCAAAGGACGACGCGCGGTTTCTCCGCGAGGCCCAGGCGGTTGCGCGTCTCGAGAGCGAGCACGTGGCACGGGTGCTCGACGTGGCGCGCTTCGACGACGGCGCCCCTTTCCTCGTGATGGAGTACCTCCGCGGTGAGGATCTCGCGCGCCGGCTGCGCGACGAGGGACCTCTCGCGATTGAAGAGGCGGTCGGCTACGTGCTCGAAGCCTGCGAGGCGCTCGAAGAGGCGCACGCGCTCGGCATCGTGCACCGCGATCTCAAGCCATCGAACCTTTTCCTGACGCAGCGACGGGATGGGACGCGGCTCGTGAAAGTACTGGATTTCGGCATCTCGAAAATCACGCGACCGCTCGAGGACGCGGGCGGCGATGTCAGTCTCACCGGCGCGACGGCGGTCATCGGCTCGGCGCCGTACATGTCACCGGAGCAACTTCACGACTCGAAGCAGGTCGACGCGCGCAGCGACCTCTGGTCGCTTGGTGTCGTGCTCCACGAGCTCGTGACCGGAAATATGCCGTTTCATGCTGACACTCCCGCAGCCGTCGGGGCGCGCATAGCCAGCGCAAAGCCCCGACGCTTGCGCGAGGAGCTCCCGACCGCACCGGCAGGGCTCGAGGCGGTGGTGCTTCGGTGTTTGCAAAAGGTTCCCGGGGAGCGGTATGCGGATGTCGCCGCGTTGCGCGAAGCGCTCGCGCCGTTCGCGCCGGCCGGCACGAAGAGCCCTGCGCGCGTCACGCCGACGCCGACGCCGCCGGCGACCAGGAAAAGGCACACGGGCGTGCTCGTCGTGTGCTCCCTCGCCGCCGCATCGCTGCTCGCCGCCGCCGGTCTAGCGCTGCCTCGCGGGGCAACGCCCACGCCGACCGCCCTCCCGTCGAGTGCGCCCTCAAGCCCCTCATCGACCTCGCCGCAAGCCCAAGCCTCGACCGCAGCTGCGGCCTCGACCACGCCGCCCGCAAGCACCGCGACCGCGAGCTCGCCGCACCTCGGCGTGTCGCGCCTGGAGGACCGACGAGCGCCCGCGGCTTCTTCGCCAGCGAAGCTCGTGCCGATCATCGCCCCACTCAAATCGCCGACCACGCCGGCCTCGCCGCCGCGTGCTTCGGCGACGGCGCGCGACATCGACGTTCGCGACCCGGCGCTCGAAGGACGCTAGCGGTCACCGCGAGCAGCGACCTCAGGCAGCGAGGAGCGCGCGCTCGAGTCGATCGAGCGCGCCGATCGCCGTGTTGCGGTCAGGCAGACCCGCAGTGCGGCTCTTCGTACGTTCGGCGGAGCGCGCTTCGGTGCGAAGCTCGGCAAAGGCCTCGCGCAGCGTGGCGCTTACCTCGCTGCGCGCGCTCGAGTCGAGGCGCGTCTCGAAGAAGCGATGGAGATCCCACGCGAGCGCGGCGTGCTCGGACTCGTCCCGCGCCACGCTTTCCATGACGCGCGCGATCTCGCCGTCTGTTGCCGCGCGGGCCTGGTGAGCCGTGATTGCGGCACCGTAGGTCTCGCGTACGCACCCTTCCCGCGCGTTCTCCTTCGCCATCTCGAGGAGCGACCGCGGCGCCATCTTCGCCGCGCGCACGAGGCGCGTGGGGCGGGCGCCGAAGCGTCGCGCGAGCGCCCACGTGACACGGGCGTGGCGAACCTCGTCACGTCGCGCGCTCAGCGCGCGCCGCACGAGGTCAGGCGGTGCGCCGTGGTGCGCGAGCTCGGTGGCGAGCACGCCGAAGGCGACGATGCTCACGGTCTCGAGCTGCGCGAGCCGCGCGAAGAAGCGCCCGAGCGGATGCTCTGCGGTCGAACGCTCGCCGCCGTATCCACCGAGCCGGCGGCCGCCGGGACACTCGTCCTGGCACTCCACCGTGCGGCCGCGCGCGCGGGTCATCACGCGGCACGTGACGTGGGACGCGCCAGTGCAGCGTGGACCTCCGTCGACGTTGCAGCGATCGCCTGCGCGCCAGCAGAGGACTGCGCATAGCTCGTCCGGGAGCCGCGTCGAGTCGCAGAGGGGAGGCACGGCGCCGCCCGCGTCGACGGTGAGATCACAGGGAACCTGACGGGTCGCCGATCCGCAGGAGTAATCGTCGCGCATCCGATTGCCGCCCTCGCCACACGCGCTCACGTCGAAGGACGGGACCCCGAGCCCGCACTCCAGCTGCGGGACCACGACGTCCTCGGCGTGCGCGTCGCCCCCATCGGGGCGGGCCGACGCGTCAGAATCGAGCGACGTATCGTTTTCCTCATGGGCGAGGCCACCGCCGCACCCGACCGCGATGCCGGACGTGGCGAGCATGGCGGCCACCGTCGTCTCGAGCAAGGCGTGGAGGGCGGACACGGAACGAGCGGGCTTCATGGTTCGCGCCCGCTGCAGATCGCGTACCGTCCGCCAACTGGAGGAAATTCACGGACGTGGGGCGAGCGTCCATGTGCCACTGCATGCCAGCCGCGACCGCCGCCGCGCCACGCGGACAGGACCACGCCGACCGCGCCGCTCAGAGAAGCAGCAGCTCGAGCAGAGCCTTCTGCGCGTGCATGCGGTTCTCCGCTTCGTCCCACACCGCCGACTGCGGGCCATCGAGGACCTCCGCGCTGATCTCCTCGCCGCGATGGGCTGGCAGACAGTGGAGGACAATCGCATCCTTCTTCGCGCGCGCGACGAGCGCCGCGTCGACGGTGTAGCCGCCGAGAGCCTTCAAGCGGATCGCGGACTCGGCCTCCTGGCCCATGCTCGTCCAGACGTCGGTCGCGATGACGTCGGCACCGGCCACCGCCTCGCGTGGGTCGGCAACGATTCGCGCGCGCCCAGGGACGGGTGGCCGATAACCTTCGGGTGCCGCCACGCGAAGCTCGAAGTCGAAGAGCGCAGCGGCTTCGATCCAGGAGCGGCTCATGTTGCACGCGCCGTCGCCGACGAACGCGACGATCTTCCCGCGCAGCTCGCCGACACGCTCGCGGACGGTCATCAAATCAGCCAGCAGTTGTACGGGGTGCCCGCCGTCGGAGAGGCCGTTGATCACCGGCACCGTCGCCGCGCGGGCGAGCTCGTGGAGGCGCTCGTCCGTCGACGTGCGGAACATGATGGCGTCGGCGTAGCGTGAGACCACGCGGGCCGTGTCGCTGATCGGCTCGCCGCGACCGATCTGGCTCCCCTGCGCGTCGAGCGTGATCACGTGACCGCCGAGCGCGAGCATCGCGGCCTCGAAGGATAGCCGCGTACGCGTCGACGCCTTCTCGAAGATGAGCACGAGCGTGCGCCCCGCGAGCGTCGCATGCGTGCGGCGCGCGACGCGATCGGCCTTGAGCTCGACGGCGCGCTTGAACAAGGTGTCGTGCTCGGCCACCGTCAGATCGGCGAGCCTCAAGAAATCGCGCCTCATCGTCGTCCTCCCTCTCCTGCCCCACCCGAATCCGCCACCCGGCGCGCCAGCGCGTCGAGCGAGGGCATGGCTGCTGCTGCCGATCGCGCCTCGACGGCAAGGCCGCGCAGCGTGACGAGCTGCTCGCCGATCGACGCCTCACCGGTTCCGCCTGCGCTCACCTTGCGTGCGATCGATCCGCTGACCTTCGCCGCGAGAAGTACCTCGGCGTCGAAGCTCGCATCGACGCGTTGCGCCTGCTCGAGCGTGACGTCGTCGAGGCGCGTCTTCGATTCTGCGCACGCGTGCACGAGCGCGCCCACGGCTTGGTAAGCCGTGCGAAACGCGAGCCCCTTCTTCACGAGCGCCTCGGCGAGGTCGGTCGCTTGTGACGCGCTCTCTGCCACCGCGGCAGCGCAACGCGCGGCGTCGAACGTGAGGCGCGGGAGTGTCACCATCAGCGCCGACACCACGCCGAGCACGCGCGGCCCTGCAGCCAGGATCGGCGCTCGGTCGTCTTGGAGATCGCGGTTGTAGCCGCCGGGCAAGCCCTTGATGGTGGTGAGCAGCGCGACGAGATCGCCGATCGCGCCGCCGGCCTTGCCGCGAACGAGCTCGAACACGTCGGGGTTTCGCTTCTGCGGCATCATGCTCGAGCCGAAGGAGACGTCATCGCCGAGGCGCACGAAGCCGAACTCCGACGAAGCGAAGTCCACGATGTCGGTCGCGAGCCGGCTCGTGTGCACGAGCATGCGCGCCGCGGCGTAGGCGAAATCGAGGGCAAAATCCCGATCGCCGACGGTATCGAGGCCGTTGGTCGTCAGTCGCTCGAACCCGAGCACCTCGCGAACGAGCTCGCGATCGATCGGGAGCGACGTCCCTGCGATGGCCCCCACGCCGAGCGGCATCGCGTCGGCCTGGCGGTAGGCGGTACGAAACGCGTCGAGATCGCGCGCAAGCGCGGACGCGTGCCCGAGCCAGAAGTACGCAAGAGACACTGGCTGCGCGCGCTGCCGGTGCGTGTACGCGGGGAGGACGATCGCGCGATCGGCCTCCGCCCGAAGGACCATGGCCTCAACCAGCTCGCCGAGCGCGTCCACGATCGTGCGGCACGCCTCACGCACATGAAGGCGGAGAGCCAGCGACACCTGGTCGTTGCGGGAGCGTGCAGTATGCAACCGCCCGGCGGCGGCGGCGCCCACGAGCGCGTCGAGTCGCGCCTCGATGGCCATGTGGATGTCTTCTTCGTCGGGGACCACGAGCTTGCCCGCGCGCGCCTCCTCGAGGAGCGTGACGAGCCCGCCGTGCAGCGTCGCCGCGACGTCTGCGGGAACGAGCTTCGTCGCGGCGAGCATGCGCACGTGCGCAAGGCTCCCGATCAGATCCTCGCGTGCGAGCGCGCGGTCCTGTGACAGCGAGCTCGTGAACGCGAGGATCGTCGGGTGCAGCGACGGTCCGCCCGAGGCGGCCGTCTTCGCGATCATTGACCGCCCCCGTGCAGCCGCGCGTGGAGTGACAACGGAAGCCCGGTCAGCGCGATGAAGCCCTCGGCAGCCTTGTGATCGAACTTGTCCTCTACGCCGTAGGTCGACAGGGCGTGGTTGTAGAGTCCGTTCGCCGAGGTGCGGCCGACGACCTGCGCCTGCCCCTTGAAGAGGCGAACGCGCACTTCGCCGGTGACGTGCTTGTTGTGCACGTCGTTGAACGCCTGGAGCGCCTCGCGGAGCGGCGAGAACCAGAAGCCCTCGTAAATGAGCTCCGCGAACTTGGTGTCGAGACCCGCCTTCACGCGCTGGGCCGTGCCGAGCGTGGTGAAGCGCTCGAGATCGGCGTGCGCAGCAAGGAGCAGCATCGCCGCCGGGGCCTCGTAGACCTCGCGGCTCTTGATGCCGACCACACGGTTCTCCATGAGGTCGATGCGGCCCACGCCGTGCGCACCCGCAAGCGACGCCGCCTTCTTGAGCAGCGCTGCCGGCGAGAGCTTCTCGCCGTCGAGACTCACGGGAAGGCCCGCCTCGAACCCGATCTTCACGTACGCGGGCTCGTTGGGTGAGTCCTTCCAACCCTTCGTCCAGGCGAACGCCTCCTCCGGCGGCTCCTCGGACGGATCCTCGATGACGCCGCCCTCGATGCTGCGGCCCCAAAGATTCTCGTCCACGCTGAAGGGGCTCTTCTTCGTGGTCGGGATCTCGATGCCGTGCTTTGCCGCGTACTCCATCGCGGCGTCGCGCGTCATGTTGTGCTCGCGCTGCGGCGCGACGATCGTGAGATCGGGCGCGAGGCCCTGCACGGCCAGATCGAACCGCACCTGGTCGTTACCCTTCCCTGTCGATCCGTGAGCGATCGCAACCGCGCCGTGCTTGCGCGCGGCAGCGACCAGGTGCTTCGAGATCAGCGGGCGCGAGATCGCCGAGTTGAGTGGGTACACGCCCTGGTAGAGCGCGTTGGCCTGGAGGAGTGGGAAGCAGAAGTCCTTCGCGAACTCCTCCTGCGCGTGCGCGACCTCGATGGCGATGGCGCCCGCCTTCTTGGCGCGCTGCGCGACGAGCTCGGGGTCGCGAGCCTCACCGACGTCGACGTGGCACGCGATGACGTCGTAGCCGTAGTCCTCACCGAGGACGCGAACCAAGATCGACGTATCGAGACCACCCGAGTACGCGAGAACCACCTTCTTGCCAGTCTTCTTCATGTCGTCTTCTCCAGTTTCCAGGCTCGTCGCAGTCGTTTTGTGAGCGCGCCCGTCGAAGTCTTCTTCGAAGGCGCGACGAAAATCGTGTCGTCACCGGCGAGGGTGCCGGCAACCTCCGTGAGGCGCGCCTTGTCGATCGCAACCGCGACCGCCGACGCTGCACCCGCCCGTGTCAGCACCACCACCATGGCGATGCTCTCCTCGACCCCGACGACGAGGTCGCCTACGCGCTCGAGCTCGTCCCCGTCGTCGACGGGCGCATCGATCTCGTAGGCCATCCCACCGCCCGAGAGCGTGACGCGACGGGCGCGGAGGCGCGTGAGATCACGCGACAACGTCGCTTGCGTCACGTCGTAGCCCTGCTCGGCCACGAGATCGACCAGCTCCTCCTGCGTGCCGACCCGCCGCGTGCGTACGATCCGCCGGATGGCTTCTCGTCGTCGATTTGCGTCGACGCTACTCGTGGGGGCCGCGCTGGAGTCGTCGGTCATGGTCATGCCTCCTTCCGGACGACCGTGCCGACGCCCGTCTCTGTGAACAGCTCCGCGATCACGCTGTGGGGCGTGCGCCCGTCGAGGAGGTGAACGGCGCGAACGCCGCCGTCGAGCGCCTTCAAGATCGACTCGGCCTTGATGGCCATGCCGCCCTTCACGATGCCCGAGGCGATCTTCTCGCGCAGCGTGTGCTCCGTGAGCTCGCTGAGAAGCTCGCCGTCTTCGAGGATGCCCGGCACGTCGCTCAGGTAGATGAGCTTCGGTGCGCCAATGGCTGCCGCCACGCCCGCCGCAACCACGTCGGCGTTGAGGTTGTAGCTGTTGCCCTCTTCGCCGAGGCCGACCGGCGAGATGATCGGCACGTAGCCCTGCTTCAAGAGGAGATCGAGGTACTCGGCGTTGACGCTGACGAGATCGCCGACCTGGCCGAGGTCTTTCCCGTCCTCGCGCACGAGCTTCTTCGCGCGAAGAAGCGCCGCGTCCTTGCCCGAGAGCCCGACCGCGAGCGCGCCGCTCGCATTCAGCAGCGTGACGAGCTCGGTGTTGATCGAGCCCGTGAGCACCATCTCGACGACCTTGAGGTCGGCCGCGTGGGTGACGCGCACGCCGTCGACGAACTCGGGCGTGCCGCCAAGCCGCGCAAGGGCGCGCGAGATGTCCGGTCCGCCGCCATGCACGACGACCGGCTGGAGGCCAGCCGACTTGAGCAGGAGGATGTCCTCGCAAAAAGAGCGCTTGAGGGAGTCCTTCGTCATGGCGGCCCCGCCGTACTTCACGACGCAGCGCGTGCCCTTGAAGCGATCGATGTAGCGGAGCGCCTGCACGAGGAGCGACACCTTGAACTGCGGGCTGTAGTTGGTGAGCCGGTCGTCGGTGCCGGTGCCGCCGCCTTCGCGCTGGATGAGCAGCGACGAGTAGTCGGCGTTGATCTTCACGTAGTCGTACGAGAGATCGCAACCCCACGCCGTCGACTTGCCATCGCCGGCGCCGAGCTCGACCTCGATGAGGATCTCGGGCTCGCGCATCTTCGCTTTGAGCGACGCCTTGTCCGCCTCGGTGGGGCGACCGTCGTAAACGACGACCCCTTGGACCTTCACGACGGCGCGGTATGGATTCACGTCGTAGCTCTGCGAGCCGGCACGTGCGCCGACCGTCGACAGCACGCGGCCCCAGTTGGGGTCGGCGCCGAACACGGCGGCCTTCACGAGCGAAGAGCCCGCGATGGCGCGTGCGAGGTCGGTCGCGATATCCTCGTTGGGCGCGCCGCTGACCGTGACCTCGAGACGCTTGGTCGCGCCCTCGCCGTCGGCGGCGATCTGCTTCGCGAGGTCCTCGCACACCTCGCCCAGCGCCTTGGCGAACGCGTCGTAACCCGCACCTTCGTTGTCGATTCGCGCGTTGCCGGCGAGGCCGTTCGCGAGTGCGATCACGCAGTCGTTGGTGCTCATGTCGTCGTCGACGGTGAGCCGGTTGAAGGTGACGGCCGAAGACGCGGTGACGGCGCGGTCGAGCATAGCCGGCGAGATGGCGCAGTCGGTTGCAACGACGACGATCATCGTTGCGAGCTGGGGCGCGATCATGCCCGAGCCCTTCCCGATGGCTGCGAGCGTGACGGTGCGTCCGCCGAGAGGAAACGTGCGTCCCGCGGTCTTGCGCTTGGTGTCGGTGGTGAGGATCGCGTCCGCCGCAGCGTCGGGCTCGACGCGGAGGTTCTTCACGAGCATCTCGGCGCTGCTCGTGATCTTGTCGACCGGGAGCTTCACCCCGATCACGCCCGTCGAAGCCGAGAGCACCGCAGACGCGGGCACGCCGAGCGCGCCGCCGACCGCGGAGAGAACCGCCTGGACGTTCTCGAGGCCGGACGAGCCGGTGAGCGCGTTGGCGTTGCCGGCGTTCACGACGACGGCGTGCATGCCTTCGGCGGGAAGGCGCGCTTCGCAATCGAGGACCGGAGCGGCTTTGGCCTTGTTGATCGTGAACGCGCCGGCGGCAGCGCACGCGGCCTCGCTGTAAACGAGCGCGACGTCCTTGCGCTGCGGCTTGATGCCCGCGGCGATGCCCGAGAAGGTGAAACCGATGGGAAGCTTCACGTGAGCGCCCTCCTGAGGTGAACGAGCCCGAGAGACTCTTCGCAGCCGAAGAGGAGATTGAGGTTCTGCACGGCTTGGCCTGCAGCGCCTTTGACGAGGTTGTCGATCGCAGACACGACGACGACGCGTCCACCCTTGCCGTTCTTGCTGGGCTCGCTTGCGACGCCGATCACGCAGTCGTTGGTGCCGACGACCTTCGCGAGCGTCACCTCTTCGGGTGTCGACACGACCTTCACGAAGCGCTCGCCGCGGTAAGCCGTGCGGAGAAGCTCCGTGAGCTCGGCCGACGTCATGTGCGGCGCACCAGAGTGAAGACGTGCGTACGAGGTCGAAAGGATCCCACGCGCGATCGGCACGAGGTGCGGCGTGAACGTCACGGAGATGGAGCGGCCCGCGAAGGTCGCGAGGCCCTGCTCGATCTCGGGCGTGTGCTGGTGGGCGAGCACCTTGTACGCGCGCGCGTCCGCGTGGATGGCGACGAAGCCGTAGGCCTCGTCCGCTTTGCGGCCTGCACCGGTGACCCCGGACATCGCGTCGATGACGAGGTCGTCCGGATCGACGAGCCGCGCACGAAGCAGCGGACCAAGCGCGAGGATCGCCGCGGTCGGGTAGCAGCCAGGGTTCGCGACAATCGCTGCCGCTGGCGTCGCGTCGCGCGCGAGCTCGGGGAGCCCGTAGACCGAGAGGTGCATCAGCGCCGCCGGTGCCGGCTCGAGCTTGTAGGTACGGCTGAAGGCGCTCGCGTCGCGCAGGCGGAACGCACCGGACAGGTCGACGACGCGGCAGCCGCGGCGCACGAGCTCCGGCACGAGCGTGAGCGACGCATCGGCCGGAGTGGCGAGCATCGCGACACCATGCTCGGCCGCCTGCGCGAGCGCAGCAGCGGTCGTGACGTAGCGAAGGCGACCCACCGGGCCCGAGACCCCCGCGACATCCTCCACGAGCGCGCCGGCGAAGCGATCGCTGGCGACGACGGCGAGCTTGGCGATCGGGTGCGCCGCAAGGAGCACAGTGAGCTCCATGCCCGAGTACCCAGAGGCGCCGAACAGCGCGATCGAGTTGTTATGCATCACGTGCATGAATATGCATCGTCTATGCGGCGCGTCAACACCATCGGCGAAGAATCGTAAGATGGCGCTCGGCCTCGTCGTGACCTCCCCTCGCCCCCAACCCGAGCTCGAAGAGCGCCTCGCCGATCTGTCACGCGAGCTCGGCGAGGAGATGACGCTCGACTCGCTCACGCGCGACTTCCGCATCTTCCAGCGGCGCCGCGGCCACCGTCACTCGACCGACGATCTCTTGACGGCGTGGTACGCCGCGTTCAAGACGCATGAAGAGGGGCTCGCGCCGCGTCGGTTGCTCGATCTCGGCACCGGCATCGGCTCGGTGGGGCTCACGCTCGCGTGGTGCTTTCCCGACGCCGACGTCACCGCGATCGAGGTGCAGCCGGGGAGCTTTCGCCTGCTCGGCGAGAACGTGTGGGCCAACGGCGTCGAGGATCGCGTTCACGTGCACCACGGCGATCTCCGCGAGCTTCGCGCTGCGATCGGCGACGGCGTGTTCGACCTCGTCACCGGAAGCCCACCGTATTTCGACGTGAAGAATGGCATCGTCTCCGCCGATCCGCAGCGCGCGGGGGCGCGCTTCGAGCTCAATGGCGACGTCCGCGACTATTGCCGGGCGGCTCGCGGCGCGCTCGCACCAGGGGGGCGTTTCGTCTTCTGCTTTCCTACGCTGCAGTATGCGCGTGCGGTGGCGGCCGTCGCGGGGGCAGGGCTCGCCCTGATGGCGTCACGCGACGTCGTGCCCAAGGCGGGCTTGGCGCCCTTGTTCTCGCTGTTCCTCTGCCGGCTCGGCGAGGCGGTCGAAGTCGTGCGCGAGCCGCCGCTGGTCGTGCGTGATGCGGGTGGTGTGCACACGTCGGACATGACCGCGGCGCGTGCGCTCTTCGGTATGAGCCCGCAGCCGCGATGACGTGATGCCCTGATCCGTGAAACGAGCTCGAGATAGGCACGCCGATTGCTCTTCGAGCCGTCGTGCGCGAGCAAAAACTCAGTTCAGTGCAAGACGCTGCTGCGATTCACTCAGCCACGTTGCGGACTGATGGCGGTAGCCCTCAGCTCATCGGCGGCACCTGATGGTCACCGCCATCGACAGCGACAGCCAGGATGACGCGTCGGTGCGCTACGTCGCTGTCGGCGACGTCGTTGCCGGTCGGTACCTCGTCGAGAGCGTGCTCGGTGTCAATGCGTCGGGCTTCGTCGTTTCAGCGCGCGACATCGATCTCGATCAGCGCGTCGCGCTCAGGTTCCTGAACAAAGAGCTCGCGAACGATCCTGACGTCGCCGACCGCTTCGTGCGGGACGTGCGCGCGACGATCGCGCTACGGAGCCAGCACGTTGCGCGCGTGCACGACGTCGGCATGCACGAAGGTGCGCCCTTCGTGATCATGGAGCACCTCCGCGGGCGCGACCTGTCCGCAGTCCTCCTCGGCGAAGGTCGCCTTCGCGTGGACGACGCGGTGGGCCATGTGCTGCATGCGTGCGAAGGGCTCGCTGCTGCTCACGTGCTCGGCATCGTGCATCGCCACGTGAGGCCCGAGAACCTCTATTTGGAGGAGAAAAACGTCCCCTGCGTGAAGGTCCTCGATCTCGGGATGTCGAGACCGCGGTCGACCAGCGCGCCCGGTTACATGTCACCCGAGCAGGTGCGTTCGTCTGCGGCTGCGGACGAGCGATCCGACGTGTGGTCGCTCGGTGCGGTCCTCTACGAGCTCTTGACGGGTACTCCTGCGTTCACCGGCGTCACCGTTACCGAAGTTTGTGCTGCGGTGCTCGAGAGCACGCCCACTTGCGTCGCGCAGCTTCGCACCACGGTGCCGCGTGGGCTCAGCGACGTCGTCGCACGAGCAATCGCGAACGATCGGCGGGAACGGTTTGCGAACATGGCGGAGCTCGCCAGCGCGCTGCTGCCGTTCGCACGTCGCGACGCGCGGACAGCTGCCGAGCGTTGGTGCTTGGCGCAGCCCGCGTCGCTCGCGTCGCCTTCGACCGTCGCGATGCCCTCCGCGCATGTCTTCTCGAGCGCGCCGACGTCATGGGCGCATGGACCGAGCGGCGAAATATTGCCGCCGCCCCACGCTTTGGTGAAGCTCGAGAGTCCTCGCACACCGCGGCGTTACGGCGCCGTGCGCGGCGCCGTAGCGGGCGCGGCGCTCATGATGATCTTCGCAAGCATCACCGTGGTGACCGGATCGGCGAAGCGCGCGGGAGCGAAGGCTCCCCAGCGTGACACGACGATCGCCGCCCCCACGACCCCGCCGCCCCAGCCGCAGCCGCAGGTGATCGCTCCGCCTGCGATCGCGCCCGCGCACGACGCGCAGCCCACCTCGGCCATGGCGTGGCGTGCGGTGAAGGCGCCGCGCGTCGTGGTGTCCGCGCTGACAATTCCGGCGCGCAAGACCTTCGTAGCGACGCCAGCATCCACACGCAGCAGCGCGGTGACACCGCCCCCGCCGTCCACCAAACCGCGGCGTGTCGACCTCGGCTACTGAAGCACCCCGCGAGGAGAGTCGCGCTAGCATCCGCGCATGCGGAATTTTCGGATCGGGATTGTGGTCGTCGTCGCTCTCGGTGGTGCGGCCTGCGATCCGCCGGCGGGGTCGACATCCACATCACCCGCGCCCTCGCTCTCGACGCCCACCTCCGCAGCGCCGCCCGCGTCCGCGTCGACGACCGCTCCAGTGGCTTCGCCGGTGCCCGCGAACGAGACGCTCGATCAGCGCGTCGCGCGGGTGCATGGCGAGGCCATCATCGTCGACGGTCACAACGACATCCCCTCGGTGATGGTCTCGACTGGCTTCGACCTCGCGCGACCCATGGCGGCCGGCGCGAAGGCCCCGATCACGCACACCGATCTCGCGCGCATGAAGAAGGGCGGCATCACCGGCGAGTTCTTCTCGATCTACGTCGACCGTGTCTACGCGGAGAAGCCGACGGCGCTCGCCGGCGGATCAGCGCGGCGCGCGCTCGATCTCATCGACGTCGTTTACCAGCAGATCGAGCGACACCCCGAGGACCTCGTGCTCGCGACGACCGCCGACGACATCCGGCGCGCCAAGCGCGAGCACAAGATCGCAGCCTTGCTCGGCATCGAGGGCGGGCACGCAATCGAAAACTCGCTGTCCGCGCTCCGTGAGTTCCATCGACTCGGCGTTCGCTACATGACGCTCACGCACTCGAACAACAACGACTGGGCCGACTCTTCCGGGTTCATCGGTGTGCAGCCCGTGGCGCACCATGGCCTCACGCCTTTCGGCGAGGAGGTCGTTCACGAGATGCAGCGGATCGGCATGCTCGTCGACATCTCGCATACGTCCGACGAGACCTTCGCATCGGTCATGAAGGTTGCCAAGGCGCCCGTCATCGCATCGCACTCGTCGTCACGCGCCATCGCCCCTCACCGGCGCAACCTCACCGACGACATGCTGCGCGAGCTTGGGAAGAACGGCGGCGTCGCGATGGTGAACTTCTGGACTGCGTTCCTCGATCCCGCTTACACCGCCGCGCAGAACGCTTTCTTCGCCAAGCACGGCAAGGAGATCGGACCGCTGCGGGAGAAGTACCAGGGTGACCACGAGGGCTTCCTCGCCGCGCTCGAGAAGCTCAAGGCCGGCGAGCCTCCGTGGCCGAAGACGCCACTCTCGATGCTCGTCGATCACATCGAGCA
>CAXSGV010000026.1:9737-24571 GCA_964236615.1 uncultured Polyangiaceae bacterium | reverse complement strand
GCGTCGTGGGAGGTGCTCGAGATGAACCTCGCCGCCGACGAGCTCGGGATGGCGCGCCCGGTGATCGCGCAGCAGATCTACAACGTGCTCGTGCGTCAGCTCGAGATCGAATGGTTCAAGTTCACGGCGAAGCACCCGATCCACACGACGGTCTACAACGCGCTCGCGGGCGGGCTCCTTGCGCGCGAGCACGTCAAAGAGTCGATCCCGTCGGGCTCGCGCTTCGACAAGAACACGATGTACCAGCGCCGCTACTGGTCGGACACGATGTTCGCCTTGACCAAGTCCTTGCGCGCCATTGCAGACGACGAAAAGCTCAGCCTCGCCGCTCTCGCGTACGCGTGGCTCAAAGGTCGCCCCGGCGTCGGCTCGGTTCTCGTCGGTCCGGCCTCGGTCGCGCAGCTCGACGCGGCGTGCGAGGGGCTTGCGACGGCGCTCAGTCCCGACGCCAACAAACGCATCGATGAGGCGCACCAGGCCTTCACGGGCACCGACGCGTCCTACGCGAGGTGAGCGAAAAGTGCAGAGTGCAGCTTTGACCGACGACGCGATCGTCGCCGCGATCGCGCACTACAGGGAGCACGGTTACGCGCGCCTCGGGAAGCTCGCCAGCGACGAGACGTGCGCCGCGCTCCGCGCCCGCACCGACGAGCTGATGATGGGGACCGTGAAGTACCCGGGCCTCTTCTTCCAGATCGACACCGAGTCCGGTCGCTACGACGAGCTTACCTACGGCAAGGGGTACGAAGGCCCGAGCCTCAACTACCGGAAGATCGAGAAGCTCGAAGTGGACCCGCTCTTCTCCGCATGGATGAACGCGCCGGTGCTCGAGCCAATCGTGCGGCGCCTCATCGAGGGTGACGTCGTCATCTACCGCGCGCTCGTGTTCGCCAAGCGCGCGCGTGGCGGCACCGTGCTTCCGTACCATCAGGACGGTGGTCGCTTTTGGGGGCTCGATCGCGATCCCGAAGTGCAGATCTGGACCGCGCTCGACGACGCGCCAATCGGCGCAGGCTGCGTCGAGGTCTTTCCCGGAAGTCACAAAGCCGGGCTTGCCACACCGCTCGGGGGCGTCGTGCCGGCCAACCACGTCGAAGCACAGAACGCCGACGCCAAAGCGATCCCACTGCCTGCCGTCGCCGGCGAGGTGATGTTGATTCACAACCATCTCTGGCATCGATCGGGCGTCAACACGACCGACCGGCCGCGGCGTGCGTTCACCGTCTGCTACATGAGCGCGGCGACGCAATGCCTCCGCAAGAAGAAGGCGCCACGCGTCTTCACACGCGTCTTTCAGCGCTGAGCGATCAGCGGCGCTCGAGAACGTTCGACGTCGGCGCGGGCGGAGGCGGCTCTTCGGTCGTAGCGCTGGGTGGTGTGACGGGTGGGCGCGGCGTTGGCGGACGGTGTGGCGCGGTCTGCGGTAGCGGCGGCACCGGTGCGGACGACACGATCGACGGCGCAGACGTCCTCGCCGATGCAGCGGCCGAGGCGCTCCCGATCGCAGGCAGCGCGGAGAGCGCTGCGCTTGGTTCTGCCCATGGCGCTGCCGAGGCCGCAGCGCTCGGTGCGACCGATGGCGCAGCGCTCGGTGCCGCCGAGGGTGCCGTTGCAGTGGGCTCGGTTGCGGTCGGGATGATGGGCGGGCCGATGGTGTCGGGCGCAGGGGATCCGAGGCGGCGCAGATCGACGAGCTTCATCTGTTGCGCGGCTACCGCGGCGAAAGCGATCGTCGTGAGGACGCCGATTGCGACGAGCCACGCGCGCCGCTTCTTCCTCGGCAGCGGCTGGTACGGCGACGCGATGGGCTCCGAAACCGAGGGCACCGGCATCACGATCGGATGGCTCGTCGTGAGCAAGCGCACGTCGCCGGTGGGCGTGAGGTTCGATGGCAGCACGAGCCCCGGGAGCGCCGACGACGACGGTGATTTCGGACGCGGAATGCGCGGACCGAGCGCGTCGAAGCGCGACATCGAGAGCGGTCCGCCGTAGGTGGACTTCGGTGCGCCCGACGGATTTCTCGGATCGGCGGGACCCTCGTCGAGCCCGTCGAAATCGGCTTGCACGGCGGCCGGCGTGTTGAGCGAAATCTCGAAGAGCGATTGCGCGCCGCTCGACTCGGGAAACTCCGAAGGCGTCGAGGCTTGCTCGAGGAGAAGCGCGAGGCGAACCGCTTGCTGCATGGTGCGCGCGTTGGGCCAGCGCGTGGCCATGTCGAACGCGACGGCGCGGTCGACGATCTTCGCGACCTCGGCCGAGACGTGCAGCGCGACACTACCGATCGGAGGGAGCGGCTCGGTCATCGCGAGCAAGAGCTCTTCGTTGCTGGTCTCGGCGCGTCGCGGACGTTGTCCGCTCAAGAGCGCCCAGAGCGTGGCGCCCACCGACCAGATGTCGGTGCGGACGTCGACCTCGTCCCAGCGACCTCGCGCTTGCTCGGGTGGCATGAAGGCGGGCGTGCCGAGCGCCTGACCCATCTGCGTGTCGCCGACCGGCTGGTTGCTCTGCTCGCCGAGGCGCGCGATGCCGAAGTCGAGGACCTTGAGGACTTTGTCCTTCGTGATGAAGATGTTCGCGGGCTTGATGTCGCGGTGGATGATCCCTTTTTCGTGCGCGACCTGCAGCACGTCGAGGAGGTCTTCGGTCATCTTGAGCGCTTCGCGCACCGGAACCGCCGAGCGTTTGCGGAGTCGGCGCTCGAGCGTGTAGCCCTCGAGCAGCTCCATCACGAGGAAGGCCATGCCGTCGTCGGTGATGTCGTCGTCGAGGATGATCACCGAGCCCGGGTGATCGATCTTGTTCGCGACGTAGCCCTCGCGAAGAAAGCGCGCGACGAGCTCCTCTTGTTTCGAGAGCTCGGGGTGCAGCAGCTTGATGGCGCCGCGCTTGCCGTTGCGGTGGGTCGCCGCATACACCGCGGCGCTTCCGCCGACCCCCAAAAGAGAGTCGAGCTTCCACTTGTCGCGAAGCACGCTGCCGATGCGTGCCTTCGCTTTTTCTACGAGAGCGGGAGCCGCCACGGTGAAATCAAAGCTTACACCTTCTCGGCGCGCGTCGAGCCGAGGAGGCCCGCGGGGCGGATGAGAAGGACCAAGATCAGCACCAGGAAAACGAGAACGTCGACGCCGCCGGAGTAGGACGTCAGCTTCACCATCTCGCTGAGAACTCCGATGAGAAGGCCGCCGAGCATGGCGCCCGTGATGCTGCCGATGCCGCCGAGGACCGCCGCCACGAACGCGCGCGTGCCGATTGCGACACCGAGTGTCGGATACACCTGGGACTGGTCGAGGCAGTAGAGAACCGCGCCGAGCGCCGCGAGCGAGGACCCGAGCGCGAACGTCGTCGCGATGACGCGCGAGGTGCGGATGCCCATCAGCTTGGCGGCCTCTTCGTTGGCCGAGAGCGCGCGCATCGATTTACCGAACCAAGTCTTCTTCACGATGACCTCGAGCACGATCATCACGACGACCGCCGTCACGAAGATGACCGGACGCGTCTGCTCGAAGACGCGCGGGTAGGGGCGGAACTTCGCGGTGAACAGGAGCTGCGCGAGGTTCTGCAGAAGAACGCTGACGCCGAGCGCGGTGACGAGCGGCGTGATGCGCACGAGCGGACCTTTGCCGCGACCGCGCAGCGGCCGGTACGCGACGCGTTCCACCGTGATGCCGATCACCGAAGCGGCGACCATCGCGAGCACGGTGCCGGCGGCGCCCGCAACGAGCGGGTTCGCGTGGCCACCGATCGCGACGATGAGGAACAGGCCCACGTACGCGGCCATCATGAACACTTCACTGTGCGCGAAGTTGATGAGCTTCAGCACGCCGTAAACCATCGTGTAGCCGAGCGCGACGAGCGCGATCATCGCGCCCTGCGCGAGCCCCGTCACGAGCGCGGAGCCGATCTTCGTGAGCAGTTCCACGGCGACGGCCTACTGCGCGAGGAGCTGCGTCGAGTAGGTCATCTTCTTGTTCTTGATCTGCACGACCACGATCGGCTTGTTCGCGTTGTGGTCCTTGTCGATCGTGAGCGTGCCGGTCGCGCCCGCGAAGTTCTTCGTCTGCGCGAGCGCGTCCTTCACGGCGACGGGCGTGAGCTCCGTCGCGCGACCGATCGCGTCGAAGAGGAGCTTGGCTGCGTCGTAGCCCTGCGCGCCGAGGCTCGACGGCTCGTGGCCGTACTTCTCTTTGTAGTCTTTGAGGAAGGTCTGCGAGTTCGGCCAGGGAACGTCCGGCGCGTAGTGGTTCGTGAAGTACGCGCCTTCGAGCTCGGCGCCTGCGCCTTCGATCAGATCGGCCGAGTCCCAGCCGTCGCCGCCGACGAACATCGAGCCGGGCATGCCGACCTGCTTGGCCTGTCGCGCGATCTGCACCATGTCGTTGTAGTAGACGGGCACGAAGACCATCTCGGGCGCGGCGCTCTTGAGCTCCTGCAGGTAGGTCGTGAAGTTCGTCTCTTTGGCCTGGTAGCCCTTCTCGATCGAGATCTTGCCGCCGAGCTTCACGAAGCTCTCTTTGAAGGAGTTGGCGAGGCCCGACGAGTAGTTGTCCTGCGCGACGTAGAAGAGGCCGACGTTGTTCTTCTTGAGCGTGTCGTGCACGAAGCGCGCGGCGACGTCACCCTGCTGCGCGTCGGTGAAGCAGGTGCGAAACACGAACTCGCGATCCTTCGTGACCTCGACCGCGGTCGACGACGGCGTGACCATCGGCACCCGCTTGGTGTTCGCGATGAGGCCACCGGCCATCGAGCGGCTCGACGCGACCTCGCCGAGGAGCGCGATGACGCCGTCGCGATCGATGAGCTGACGCACCTTGTTCGACGCTTCCTGCGGCGTCGACTTGTCGTCCTCGTAGACCATCCGGATCTTCTTCCCCTTCACGCCGCCGGCCGCGTTCGTCTGCAACACGGCGAGCTCGATGCCGTCGCGCGTGTCCGTGCCGAAGGTGGAGTCGGACCCCGAGAGTGACAGGAACGCACCGACGGGGATGTCGTCCGATTTCGACTTGCAGCCATCACACGCGAGACCGACGACGGAGAGCGCGAGAATTCCGCTCAAGAACATGCGGCGCGGGGGCAAAGGGGCTCGGGACATGGCGCTGGCTTACCACGAGCTTGCGCCCGGATGAACAAGCCATGTGACGCGATGGATCGACGTCGGGCGGTGCTTCCGCAGTCGCGGAACTGCCGAGTCCGAAAGCGCGCGGGTGATCAGGAACGCGGGGGGAAACCGCGTGTCGTCTCGATGCGTGGCGTCGCAGCGGCGCCTCGCTCCCCGAGATCCGGAAAGCGAAGTTGAAAGCGTGAGCCGCCCGTGTCGCCGCTCGTGACGACTGCATCGCCGCCGTGCGCGCGCGCGGCGAGCCGCACGAACGTGAGACCGAGCCCGCGGTTGTGGCCGCTCGCGTTGGAGGAACCGGCCTGCGCGTACTTCTCGAAGATCGTGTCGCGCATCGCCTGCGGGATGCCGGAGCCGTCGTCCCGCACCTCGAGTGTGATCACCCCCTCGGAGAGGGTTCCGCTCAGGGTCACTGTCTTGGCGTGACGCACGCCGTTCTCGACGAGGTTGTCGAGCGCACGTCGCAGAACGCTGTCATCGAGCCACACCGTCACCGCCTGCGGGACGTCGACCACGATGCGGGCGCCGTGATCTTTCGCCTGCGCCCGGTTGTCCTCCGCCACGCGCTCGAGAAGGTCACCGAGCCCTGTCGGTTTGCGGGTCAACGGAAAGGCGCCCGTCTCGAGGCGCGTGATGTCGAGGAGGTTGAGCAACATTCCTTGCAGCCGACTCGCGGCGCGCAGGCTGTCCGTGATGGCGTCGAGCGCGTCCTGGTTGTCGCGGAGCTCGCTCGCCTGGTGCAGAAAGTCGAGGTTCGAAACGAGCGCCGCGAGCGGGTTCTTCAGATCGTGGACGAGCAAGTTCTGCAGCGTCTCTTTCATGCGGTCGGCGGCGCGGTGCGCGGAGATGTCCTCGATCATGAGAAACCCGTGAGGCACTCCGGCAACTTCGAAGTCGCGAAGCTTCACGCGGACGTCGCGCGGCTCGTCCATGAACGGAAACGGAAACGAGAACTCGACGTCGACCTCGAGATGCTCGCGTCCGATCTTCTTCTGGAACTCGCCGGCGAGCTGCCGCACGTTCATGCACGGCGCGACGTCGACGAAAAACGGGCGTCCGAGGACGGCCTCGCGTGCGCGCCGCGCCAGCCCCTCCTCCGTGCGGTTGTAGATGACGACGTTGCCGCGCGGGTCGAGCACGACGATGCCCAGTGGCAAGCTGTCGAGCAACTCGGTCAACACACCCGCTTCGCTCACGTTTCGATCGTTCAAGTCGTTGCAGCCTCCCCCAGAATGTCGCGTCAGCGGAGAAAGCCTACTGCGTGGCGACCGCTCCGCCAACACCGCGACGCCCCCGGGAACAGGAGGTGTTACGAACGAACCCGTGCTCCCGTCGCTCGAAAACCTGCGGTGCTTCCTCGCCGCCGCGCGCCTCTTGAACTTCCGAAAGGCGGCCCGCGCGGTGGCTCTGACGCCGGCCGCGTTCGGGCAACGAATCCGGAACCTCGAAGAGGAGCTCGGCGCGCCGCTTTTCCGCCGGACCACGCGCTCGGTCACGATGACCGAGGCTGGCATGTCGCTCGTGCCGCTCGCCGAGAAATGCATCGTGGCCGCCGAGGACTGCGTTCGCTCTGCGCGCGGTGAGACCGGTCCGCCGCCGATGGAGATCACGCTCGGGACGCGGCAAGAGCTCGGGCTCTCCTGGCTCCTCCCGCAGTACGACCATCTTCTTCGCGATCGAAAGTGGATGCAGCTGCACATCTACTTCGGGTCGGGCGCGGATCTCTTGCTTCGCGTACGCACGCTCGAGGTCGACTGCGCGATCACGTCGAGCCGCTTCAACGACCCCAAGCTCGACGCCGTGCGGCTTCACAAAGAAGAGTACGTGCTCTGCGGCAGCGCCGCGCTTCTCGATCGCCTGCCGTTCACGAAGCCCGAGCACGCGGAGAAGCACACGCTGCTCGACATCTCCGGCGACCTCCCGCTCTTTCGCTACTGGAAGGACGCGCCCGGCGGCGGCGATCGCCTGCGCTTTCCGCGCGTCGCCTGGTTCGGCGGCATCGAGGCGATCCGCGTGCGGGTGGCCGCCGGCGCGGGCGTCGCCGTCTTGCCCGAATACGCGATCCGCAAGGATCTGAAGTCGGGCGCCTTCCGGAAGATCTTTCCCTCGGTGAAGCCGCTGCACGACTACTTCCGTCTCGTGTTTCGCGGCGACGATCCGCGCCGTTCCGTGTTCGAGTCGCTCGCGCAATCGCTGCTCCAGATGCCGCTTCGGTAGCGTATCGGTCTGCCATACAGTGGCGTTCGAAACATAGCGATTGTGCATCCACCGCCTCGAGACCAAGTTCCCTCCTGTCCGAACCGGACCAGGGAGGTCTTCACATGGATTTGCTCGTTCGCCGCCGTGCACTGCTCGCCGCCGCCAAGGTGGCTCTCTCGTTTTCGATCGTCGCCTGCAGCGCGGCTGTCGAGGATCCGTCCTCGCAGGACGACACGACCAACGACTACCTGAGCAAGAAGAAGGACTCCGGCGCCGCCGCCGTCGCGCACGACTGCGGTAGCAACGCGCCGTCGACGCTCGCGTGCGGCATTGCGAAGACCCCTGCGCTCGACGCGGGCAAGGTCTCGAACGACTCGCTCGCCTGCTGCACGACCCTCGTCAGCGGAAAGAAGACCGACGCTGGCGAAGGCTGGATGGCGCTCCCCGAGGGCGTCGCGAAGGATCCCAACGTCGCGGGCTGCTGCAACGCGCTCATCGCGAACGCATTCAACTGGGAGGAGGACGCCGGCGTGACCGTGCCCTACGACCTCGTCTATTCGTGCTGCCAGGCGACGGGCTCGACGGCGATGGCGTGCACCCCGTGGGGCCCGCCGGCGCCGCCCGCGATCACGAAGCTTCGCCGCGAAGAGCTCGTCGCCATGATGTTGGCCGACCTCTTGGACGAGGTGGCGTGATGACGTTCGAGAACCGCCTCGTCGACGGCGTGCTCGATCTGCGCGCCGACGTGGGCCCCTTCGTGCCCGACATCGGGACGCTCGAAGACCTCGCGCATCTACGTGAGCCCGCCCTGAAGACGTGGGCGGCGCGCATGGTCAACGAGTACCGTTCGTCGTTCGTGTTCGATGCGCTCGCGAAGGACCTCGCCGCGGCGGGGTTCTCGGACGAGGAGGTCGAGGAGTGCAAAGGCTTCGCCGACGAAGAGCGTCGTCACGGCGTGCTCTGCGCGTCGGTGTGCGTTGCGCTTGGCGGTGAGGCGATCGCCGACGTTCCCGCCGCGGCGGACTACCCGCAGCACGAGGACACGACCCCGCGCGAGGCGGTGCTCCAGAATCTGCTGAGCATCTCGTGCATGAGCGAGACCGTCGCCGTCGCGCTCATCGGCGCCGAGCGCCTCGAGATGCCCGAAGGCCCGCTGCGCCAACTGCTCACCGGGATCTGGGCCGACGAGATCGGTCACGCGCGCTTTGGTTGGGGCGTCGTCTCACGCGCCGTGAAGGATCTCGACGCGCCTGCGCGCGCTCGCCTCGGCGCCTACCTTGCGATGGCGTTCGCGCACGTCGAGACGCACGAGCTCGCGCACCTCCCCGCGGAAGCGGCGCCCCCACCCGAAGGCGTACGTCTCGGACTTTGCAGCGGCAAAGACGCGCGCACGCTGTTTTACGAGACCATCACCGGCGTGGTCATCCCGCGCCTCGAAACGCTCGGTTTGCCCGCCGAGCGCGCGTGGTCCTTGCGTCACAGCCTCGCGGCGTAGACGTAGAAACGGAAGCGTCTCCGTGTCGACGGCACGCGCAGAGCTGAAACGCGAAGTGCGGCAAGATGCCTCATGCGTGCGCGAAACGGAGGCCCACACGAGGCCATCGAATCCTTCATGAGAGTCGATAGCGAAACTGGCCTCGTCATTCATCGAGGCGTCATCACCCGCTCGCCCGTCGCGCTCCGCGTGATGCAGGTCGTGAGCTTCTTGTTCGGCGTCCTGTACCTCCTGCTCGCGACGCGGTTCGTCCTCGAATACATCCAGGCCAACCGTGGCTCGGGTTTCGTGCAGTTCATCGAGACCGTCTCGAACCCGTTCTACGCTCCGTTCCGCCGCATCGTGGCCAACGGCTCCGACGGCGCGGGGCACCCCGTCGTGTGGTCGATCGTCATCGCGCTCGTCGCGTACGCGATCCTTCACGCGGTCGTCGTCTCGCTGCTTCGCACGCTCGCGCGCGCGCCGGTGGAGGTGGATTGAAGGCATTCGGGGCTTCCGTTCGCACGGCGACGAGGAACTCGCCGCGGTGAAGCACCTCGGTCGTGATGGTACGTTGCGACCAATGAGGATCACCAACGCGCGCACGGGATTCGCGAAATTGGCCTACGCGTCGCTGACGGCTTTGCTCGCGGCCATCGTCGCGTGTGGCACCGACGCCGCCTCGGTCCCTTCGACTGGGAGCGCAACGGCCAGCGGCACCGTCCATGGCATCGTCACTGGCGCCGGCACGGTGGATCCACACGACGCTATCGCGTGGACGATCGACCAGAGCCTTTGGATTGAGATTTCGAACAGCGCGGGTGCCTGCCCACGCGCGCAACGCAACGCGATGAAGACCGGCGACGTGCTCTTGATCATCGGAGTGACAGCGAAGCTGGGGAGCAAGGTGACGGCGGGCACGTACGACGTCGACTTTCCTGCGAACAAGGAAGGGAAGGCATCCGCGTCGGCGCGACAGTCGCAATCGACTGACTCGAAGTGCCTTACCGACGAGGCCGATTCCGTCAAAGGGCAGGTGACCATCGATTCGATCGACGGAGCCAAGGTTGCGGGGCATTTCAAGATCTCGTTTGGCGGATCCGATGAAGTGTCCGGCACGTTCAACGCGGGTATCTGCGCGGTCGAGGGCGGTGCGCCCAAGACGCCGTCGTGTGAGTGAGCTCTCGTAACGGCCGCGGCCGCGCCGGATAGCAGGGGCCGTCCGCTATCGCTTTCTGTGCTCCTGCATCGCGACGACGGTCGTGCGCGCGCCTGTCGAGGTGACGACGGCGCTCATGGCCGATCCTCGACTCGGAATGTCGGCGTCCTATCCGCAACTCGTCACGACGCAGTCAGGCACACACGCGATGAAACGATGGCACACGCGAACGGTCACGCCGGCGTCCGGCGCCTTGTTCGACGCCACGACTATCGTGGACAAAGACGAGTGGAGCGCGGCATCGGTGCCCACCCGCGAGACCACGAGAACGTACGACACCGTGGCATCGACGATCACGTCGCTCACCGGCGGCGGACGGCAGCGTGTCGACACCCTCGACGCGCACGGGAGGGTGACCCAGTCCAGCGTCCCCGGCCTCGCGCCTGTCGTCACCCACTACGATTCGGCCGGCCGCGTTGACTCGATCACCCAGCGTACGCGGGGCGTTCAAATTGCGTACGACGCGACGACTCACGCCATCGCTTCGGTTACCGACACGGCGCTCAACCGCGCCGTGACCTACAACAGCCCCGACGCTCTCGGGCGTCCGGCGACGATGACACTGCCGGGCTCGCGTACGGTCGGGTTCACATACGACGGACGGCTTCTTCGAACGGTCACTCCGCCGAGTCGCACGGCGCATGACTTCGAGACCAATTTGCTCGGCCTCCTCGGCGTATACACCCCGCCGAGCGTGGGCCAGACGCCGCGCGCTACGTCGTACGCTTACGACAACGACGGTCTATTGACCTCGCTCGTCGCGGCGGGTCAGACGATGTCGATGGGCTACGACGTGGCGGGCCGCGCGGTCGCGCGTACACTGCCGGCCACGCCCGCGACTCGATATTCGTACGATGCGGCGGGGCGCCTTACGAGCGCGAGCGGCGACGTCACGCTCGCCTACGACTACGACGGAAAGCTCCGCCGCCAGGTCACTGCCACCGGCGCGTTCAGCCACACCGTCCAGCGCACCTTCGACAACTTCTTCCGGGAAACGGGCCGCACCGTCGACATGGCAAGCGCGACGGCGATGTCGCGGGGATACGACTCGGACGGTCTGCTCACGTCCGTCGGTGGAATGATAATCACGCGCTCGCCAACCAATGGAATGGTCACCAGCACGTCGGTGGGCAACATCACCGAGACGTTCACGCGTGACACACAATTTGGCGAGGTCACGGACTACGAAGCAAAGGTGATCAGTCCCGCGGCGAATCTACTTACGATTCACTACTATCGTGACGCGGGTGGGCGCATTCACAAGAAGAAGGAGACGGTTCGCGCCGACCCTGAACGAATCACGCGGTACGAGTACGACGCCGCTGGCAGGCTTTCGGAAGTTTACGTCGACAAGCTCGACACGAGCACGACTCCCGACGTGAGCTACGGTTACGATTCGAATGGTAACCGCACGACGGTTAACGGCGTCGCGCTCGGCGTGTACAGCACGCAGGACGTCGCGCAAGATCGCCTGACGTCATACGGAAGCACGTCGTTTACCTATACGAACAATGGCGCGCTCGCGACGAAGGTGACCTCCAGCCAGACGACCGCGCTGACCTACGACCTGCTCGGCCAGCTCCGGCGATACCAGCCGGCGTCGGGCGATCCCGCCGACTTCCTCATCGACGGGGAGGGAAACCGTGCGGGCAAGAAGGTCTCTGGCTTGCTCAAGCAAGGGTTTCTCTATTCGGGCGGTCTGGGTCCCGTCGCAGAGATCGATGCCAGCGGCGCTGTCGTCGCCACGTTTGGCTACGGGCTTCATTCGAACGTGCCCGACGTGATGATCAAGGGAACCACCACCTACAAGATTCTTCACGATCACTTGGGCAGCGTTCGACTGGTCGTCCGAGCGTCCGACGGTGCTGAGATGCAACGAATGGACTACGATGAGTGGGGAATGCTGGCGTACGAGCTTCCGTCCAACCCGGCGACGCCGTTTCAGCCATTCGGCTTCGCAGGCGGGCTCCTCGATCGCAACACGGGATTCGTTCGGTTCGGCGCCCGCGATTACGATCCCAGCGTTGGCAGGTGGACAACGAAGGACACCAGCCGGTTCGGTGGTGGGCTGAACTTCTACGCCTACTGTTACGGCGACCCGATCAACTTTATCGATGTCGACGGTAAGAACCCTATTCTGGCGGTCGGGATCATTGCAGGAGGAGCAGTCGTCGGGTTCCTGCTAGACAGCTACTTTTTGCCCCGTCGAGACGCAGAGACGTCTGGGCTTCCAGGACCCTTGAATGGCCCTCAGGACGCCTATCGGCACTGCCTTGCGAGCTGCGTGACGACGGGACATTTCTCGTCAGGCATTGCCAAATTCTGCGGCGACATGAACGAGAGCGAAAGTAGGAGTGCGTCCTCAAAGATGGATTTCGAGAACAACGCGACGGGTCGCAGCATCGGCGAAACGATCCACGGCGACACCGTCAACGAATGCCGTCAACAGTGTTACGACGCAGCAACGAATGGGGGCCTCATAACATTGCCCGGTTACAGGCCATAGCAATGGCCGCAAAACTGAACAGCGCGGCGGCAGCGCTTGGGGTGCTCGCCGTTGTTGTCGCGGCGCTAATGTTAAGTCAGGGCTATTTGTTCTCCAACATTCTCACGCTAACCAATGACACGCCACGGCAGCTCAGCAGCGTGCGCTTGTCACTGGCGGACGATCACCGCGAATTAGGGCTGATTCAACCCGGCGCGTCGCGCTCAGTTCGGATGCATCGTATTCGGGGCGAGGCATCCTACGACATCCATGTCACCGACAGTGGTCGTGACACTGCAGTTAGCGCGTGCTACGTGGAGGGGATCCCAACCGAACAGTCAGCACGGATCGTCGAGCGTGACGGAGCCCTGCTCGTGGAGTGTGCTTACCGAGGGCCAGTATTGTGGGCATTCCGGTAGCCCGCGATTACGATCCCAGCGTCGGACGGTGGACATCGAAGGATCAATTCTCGCTTCCGCGGTGGGGTGAACTTCTATGCCTACGCGGAGAACGACCCCGTGAACCTCGTCGATCCGACGCGCTACAAGCCGGGTGACGCGTTCGGAACTCCATGGGGCGCTGTGGTCGACGCGTTCAACTTCAATCAGAGCCACGGGGATGCGGGCACGCGTGAGTATGGCGGCTGGCTCTACACGCGGCCTGACGGCAAGTTCAGTTGCACCGAAGCGCCGCCGGGCACTGCCTGGGGCGTGAATCCGGGACGAGCACCCGCGGGCGCGTTTGCCTCGTATCACAATCATCCATGCTTCTGGTCACGAGACATGTTCTCCGACAGCAGCGGTGACGGGGATAAGCCTTTTGCGCACGCCTCGAAGACGCCGATATTCCTTTTCCTTCCAGACGGAAAGATTAAGGTGTTTGCTCCGCTATTTGGTTGGGAAGGAATGATGGATAAGACGGCAGGCGTCGAGGTGCCGTACCCGTCGCAAGGTGGAGGATGCGGCTGTGGCCTGCGTCTTTAAGGGCGCAGTTCTCTTTGCCGTCTCAAGCGTGATCGTTGCGTGCGCGTCGCGCAGCGAGTGCCCTCGTATTGCACGCTCAGCCGGCGAGGTTGAGCGTGACGCGTTGGTCGCATGCGCCGAGGAATACGTGCGAGACAACGGTTTCACCGAGGCCGCTCCGAAGATGTCGCGGGTGGAGTTGGACGTCTTGAAGATGATCGAGGGCGAACCGGAGAAGCAGTTGCCATCGATTCTCGCGGAGCGACGTGGAAGCGCGGAGGCGCGAGCCTTCTCGGTATGTCCCGGCGCAATGTTTTCAGTTGATGGGGTGATCGTGATTTTTCGTCGAACGAAGGGCGCGCGGGAGAATGGGTTGGCAGTGAGCGTGGAGAGGGGATGTCGTCCGCACCTCGCGCATCTGCCGGCGCCTCTCTTCGAGAGCTATGAGGCGAAGACCGGTTGCGACGCAGTCATGCGCATTGCTGCGCGCTGAGGGCTGAGGCAGTGCCCCAGAAGGGTAATCGCACACGCTGGGCACTTGTTGGCGTGGTCGGGATGGCGCTTGCAGGAGGCCTTTGTTTCGGTAGTCGACGCTGTCAGCGGCAATTTGCAATCGACCGATGTCTGGATGGCGGTGGTCGCTGGAATGCGGCGACCATCGTCTGCGAAGCGCGGTGAGGCCGAGATCCTTCGACCGTATTCTGCGGGCGCCGCGGTTGCTCGCGGAGCTTCACGCCACGAGGGCGAGGTGCAACCGCCGTGACCGCGACGCGAGGGGCGGGACATGTACAGAGCGGAGCGCGTCCGGCGAGGGATCATAACTCCCTTATGTTTAGCGAGTGGCGAGCGGGGCGGTTGCTCGCGCCGTGAAAGTGCCAATGAGGAATTGCTGCAACCGACATGCCCCGGAGGGCGCAGCGCATAATCATGATAGTGCCTATTCGGTTGGCTCACCCGCATACAGCATCTTGTAGGTCGTTGGCCCGTGCTTGGAGGTCAGCCCGAGGAGCGACTGAAAGGCTGCCATCGGTGTTCGACGCCGGTTGAAGCGGAAGACGTATTTGTCGACGTAGTGCTGGAAGTGGCCACGGCCGATGCCGTGATGAGTCCCGGCGAGCCACGTCTTGAAGTTCGAAAAGACGCGATGGATTCGTGGGAGGAGCTTGGACCCGTTGCGCGCATCACCCTGGGTCGTTGGGCGATGCTCATACGCTTTTCGGAGCGGCGCATAACCCTGCCACGCGTCCGTCCGGACCACGCTGCCAGGCTCGACAGCGGCTTCCGTGAAGGAGACGAGCGACGCGGCGGAGCCATCACGGATCACCGCCATCCCGAGGCGACCGGAGCCTTCGCCTCGAACTTCTACTGCAGCGACGACAGCG
>CAXSGV010000026.1:0-9727 GCA_964236615.1 uncultured Polyangiaceae bacterium | reverse complement strand
GCTCGGCGACGAATTCGTCGCCGTCGTCGAAGCCGCGATGGCGCGGTTGGACAAGGTGCACGCTCTCCGCACCGGCGCGAGCGCTCGCGGCGTAGAAATTCGTCGCTCTCGCATCTCGCGCTTTCCGTACGCGGTGGTCTTCATCGAGCTCGAGGACGAGTACCAGGTCCTCGCCGTTGCCACGTCCGGCGCCGCCCGAACTATTGGCGCTCGCGACTGAAGCCGTAGCGCTCACGACCCTCCCCGCACCGAGAAATCCAGCTACTTTGGGCGTGTGCGACCGCCTGTTCTGTTGCCGGACTGGGTAATTCGCGCATTGGACACCGCAAGTACAGATCGCGCCGTCGTACGCGCAGCTGCTCGTCGTCGAGCACGACCTCCCTTCGGGGACGGAAGCCCGCGAGGCGGCGCAATCGCTGGGATTGACTGGGGGAGAGGGCCGCGCGCCCGGACAATCGAACGGGTCCCCGCCGTAATGAAGGGGTCGCGTCCACTTGCCCGAGGAGCACGTGAAGGTAGCGTTGCGGAGCGGGTTGAATGCGTCGCCGTAGTCGCACAGTAGACCATCCTTTGCGGAGCTCGCGTTTTCGGTAGGGCGCCGGTTGGACACCCTTCCGCGAGGAGGCCGGGTCCGCGACCGTCGGCGCCACCGCCGTCGCGGTATGAGTCACGTCGCGCCGTGCATGTTAGTGCGCGTCTTCGCTCGAGTCAGATACGCGTACCGGAGTTGTACTGATCGCTGAAGTGGCGGAGGAACGCCCTGTAGAGGGGCACGCTGTCGTTCATACGCACGAAGATCTCGTCGTTGAAGCGGCTCGCAGAGGTCGTCCAGTTGTGCGACCCCGTGTAGACGATGTTCTTCATCGTCCCGCCGTAGCTGGCGCGTACCGTCACCGTCTTGCTGTGAATGTGCCCGTGCGTGTGCACGGAGATCCCTGCCGCGCGGAGGACTTCCAGCGACGTTGCGTCGATGTTTGGTTTGCCATCTGGCCCGTGACCGATGACGACCCACACCTTGCATCCGCCGCGTTTGTGCTTGGCGAGCAGACGCGCGAGGTTCGCGCGACCGTCGTGAAAGCTCGCTTGCGCCACACGAATGCGGCACTCGTTGGTCGGGGTGAGGTCGTTGAGGCGCGCCTCGACCAGGTCCGTGTCCTGGTCCGGCGAGGCAAAGACGGTGGCGGCGGCGCCGTCGTAGTAACCGCGGCGCTCGCTCGCGTCGTAGAAGTTGTCGCCGGGGAAATGCGACTGCGCGCGCAGTGTCTCGAAGTAGCGAACGAACCCGTTGTGCAGTCGCTTGTCGTCGTAAACGGTGACGGTGTTGTTGAAGCTCTCGGCGCCAGTGGCGTAGGTGAGGTTCGCCGAGCCGAACCAGCTCACATTCGTACGCTCACGGCCGTTCGGATCCGTCGCCGCGGTGAGCGTCATCCACTTCGAGTGCATGATCGACGTTTCGTTCGTCGGGACGCAGCCGTCGCCGCGGCCCTTGCAGAAATAGCCGTTACGAATTCCCGCACGTAGGAGCTTGGCCGCTTCGGCATCCGACGTGGCGAGCCCGCCGTCGGCGACTACCTTCACGATGACGCCATCCGTTTGCGCCTTGATGAGCGTGCGCGCGACCGAGGGAACGGTGAGGTTGTAGATGCCGACACGGACCGTCGACCCTTTGGGCGCGCTCGCAACGAGACGTTCGAACTCTTTGAGGATCGTCATGTCGCGGCCGCCCGCGGCTTTGTCGGGGTTCGCGAAATGGGCGAACACCTGCGCGCCGTCGACCGTGATAGCGGACGACGCGGTGGCTTCGGGATCGGTGCTCACCATCGCCGACTCCGCGTCGAGATCTTCTTCGTCGTCACCCGTGCTTGCGTCGGCCACGCAACCCGTCACTGCGACGACGGAAACGACGGCGGCCAGTTTTCCAAGTCGCTTCCACGTTGTCGTACGGCGCGTCGTCATACGGCGAATCATTGCAGCGCCTATGCCATCGCGCGGGTCCTCGGATTCGCGAGGGCTCGCGACTTACCCTCGCGCGCGGAGCCAACCGCTCGCGCGCGGTCGCGTTCGCGCCTGGTCCATGACTGCTTCAGGATCGCACGAGGGCGGGAGCACGCCGCCTGCGATCCACCGACGTCGACTCGCCTGTGCGACGACCGAACGGCCTCGATCGCCTTGGGAATGAACAACGCGCGCTGGCTCGCGGAGAGGCGTCAGCGTCGCTTCGATGTCGGGTTGCCCTGCTCGGACGGCGTCATGGCCGCAGGCTTTTCGATCGGAAGCGGCGGCATGCTCGCGGGCATCCCCGGGGGCGGGGTCGTGGCGAGCGGCGGGATCGCCGGCGAGAGGTTGGCCGCCGTGGGCGGAAGGCTGTTCATCGCGTTCCAGTTCGTCACGACCGTGCTCTCGACGTCGTCGGACGGCGGGATGCGCGTCGACATCGAGGAGGCCGAGCCGATCTCGGACGCGGGGGCATCGCTCGGGCGAAGCGGCTTGTGAAGGCCCGCTTCGAGCGCGAACAGATCGAGCGTCGCGACGAGGATCGGCGCGCGCGTCTGCCGCACGATCTTCTCCCAGCCGAGCGCCGTGAGGATGCCCTTCGGCGAGCCGTCGCCGCCTTCGTGGATCTTCCGCATCCAATCGGTGAGGTCGCTCTTGGAGAGTCCCTCGGCGAGGACGTCCGTGCCCTTCTTTCCGCCCGCCTCGATGTGATCGAAGAACCACTTCGCGTCGAACAGGCCAAGCTCGTACGCCGTCGAGAGCGCGCGCAGCAACGCGCGCTCCGAGAGTGCGCCGTCGCGCCAGAACTGCCACCAATCGGCGTGCGGCGCGTAGGTGACGAGCGTCGTCGCGGACACGCCTTCCTCGAAGACCTCGTGCCCGAGATCGCCGGCGACGAGCGCGTCGTGCACGACCTCCTCGACCTTCGCGTCGTTGTCCACGAGCGCCGCCTTCGCGCCGCGGATCTTCCAGCCAGCGAGGATGGGGCCGCGCACGTCCTTCGGCATGTGACGGAACAGGCGATCGGTCGCGCTGTCGCCGTCGTAGGGAAAGAAGTGTTGGACGAGATCTTCGGAGCCACGCACGCGGCCCTCGGGCGTGCGACGGAACTCTTCGAGCGCGAGGCAAAACCTCGCTACCTGCGACGTGGGATCGTTCGGCACGGGCTCGATGCTAACGCACCCGCTTCTTGTTGGCCTCTTCGCGTTTTTCCCGCAGCGCCGCCTCCTTGCGATCCGCTTTTCGGTCCTCCCACGAGCTGACGTACGTCGACTCGAGGTCGTCGACCGCCGCCAGCGCGTCGGGCAGCTCGAAGAGGAGGCCGACCTTCTTCACCATCGCGTCGAGCACGCCGAGCATCGCGCTCGTCGAGGTGCTCTCGAGCATCTTCTCCCAGCCGAGCGCCTTCAGGATCCCTTCGGGCGTTCCGTCGCCCGACTCGGCGATGCGAAACACCCAGGCCGCGAGCTCGGGTTTCGGAAGCTTCGGCGCGAACACATCGATGCCGCGCGTGTGCCCGTCGGAACCCACGAGCGCGTCGAGGAACCACTCCGCATCGAAGAGACCCATCGCGTGCGCGGTGATCAGGGCGTGGCTCGAGATGCGTGTCGAGAGCTTTCCGGTGCGCCAGAACATCCACCATTCGGAGAGCGGCAAGGCGGCGATCACGATCTCGGGCGTGAGTGCCGCCTCGAACGCCGCGTGCTCGAGGTCGCCGGCACGAAGGGCGTCGTGCACGATCTCTTCGACCTTCTCGTCGCTGTCGGTCAGGGCGGCCTTGGCGCCGCGGATCCCCCAGCCGGTGAGGATCGGTCCGCGAGCTTCTTTCGGCACGAAGCGAAGGACGAGATCGGCTGCGATGTCCTGATCGTGCGGAAAGAAATGCGCGAGAAACTCCTCCGACGTCCGCACCCGACCCTCGGGCGTGCGGCGGTAGGCCTCGAGCGCGAGGCAAAAACGAGTCAGTGGCGCGTCGAGGTCATTGCCCAAACCGGGTGCATGTTAGCCGAGCCTCCTGGAGCGCCGCACTTGCATTTGCCCGGGAAATCCCTCAGGTAACGCGCTGGATGTCGTCCGCTTCCATCTCCACGAGCACCCTCGCGCGGCAGCGCCTCGCCGACGAGACGGGTCGCATCGCGAAGATGGCGCCGTACACGATCGCGCTCACGTACCCATCGCCCTACGGCGCTGCGATGAGCTCGCTCGGCTACCAGCGCATCTACCGCGCGATCATGGAAACGCCGAACCTCGCGTGCGAGCGTGCGTTTCTCGACGACGCCGCGGAGACCGATCTCCTGCGCGAGACGCGCCCGCT
This sequence comes from uncultured Polyangiaceae bacterium, assembly GCA_964236615.1. Lineage (GTDB taxonomy): Bacteria > Myxococcota_A > Polyangia > Polyangiales > Polyangiaceae > CAXSGV01. The sequence continues at coordinate 5,418 of CAXSGV010000026.1, read as the reverse complement.
CACCTACGAGTCGCTGCGTCCGCTCGAGGCGTTCCCCGTCATCGCGGTGAGCGTCGCCTACGAGCTCGAGATCGGCGGCCTCGTCGCAATGCTCGACGCCGCGAAGATCCCGGTGCGTCGCGAGGATCGCGATGACCAGCATCCATTCGTGCTTGCTGGCGGTCCGCTCACGTTCTCGAACCCGCTGCCGCTGTCGCCAATCGTCGACGCGATCGTCGTGGGTGAGGCCGAGGCGATCGTGATCGTGGTGCTCGAGACGCTGCGCTCGCTCGAGGGGAAATCGCGCGACGTGCAGCTCGACGCCATCGCCGAGATCCCGCACGTGTTCGTCCCCGCGCGCCACGGCGGGGTGCTCCCGCCCGTTGCCAAGGTCGACGACGCGATGATCCCGGCGTGGGCTCCGATCCGCACGCCGCACGCGGTGCTCTCGAACATGTTCTTGATCGAGACCGAGCGTGGCTGCTCGCGCGCGTGCACCTATTGCGTGATGCGCCGCTCGACCAACGGGGGCATGCGCCTCGCTTCGATGGAGACGATCCTCGGCATCATCCCCGCGGACGCCAAGCGCGTCGGCCTCGTGGGCGCAGCGGTCAGCGACCACCCGAAGATCACGCAGATCGTCGACGCGCTCGCCGACCGCGGCGTCGAGGTCGGTCTGTCGTCGCTTCGGCCCGATCGCTTGGGCGACGCGTTCGTCGGCGCGTTGAAGCGCGCCGGTTACAAGACGCTGACGACGGCGATGGATGGCCCGAGCGAGCGTCTGCGCGAAGCGTTGAACCGCAAAGCGCGCATCCGCCACCTCGACAAATGCGCCGAGCTCGCGCGCGCCCACAAGATGGAGCGCATGAAGCTCTACTTGATGATTGGCCTCCCCGACGAAACCGACGCCGACATCGACGAGTGCATCGCGTTCTCGACCGAGCTCTCCCGCATCATTCCGCTTTCGCTCGGCATCGCGCCCTTCTGCTCGAAACGAAACACGCCCCTCGACGGCATGCCCTTCGCGGGCATCGACGTCGTCGGCGGTCGCCTCGATAGGTTGAAGCGCGGGCTCAAAGGTCGCGTCGACGTTCGCTCGACCAGCGCCAAGTGGGCCTGGGTCGAGTGGGTCCTCGCCCAAGGCGGCGATGCCGAAGGTCGCGCCGTCATCGACGCGGTGCGCGCGGGCGGCCGCTTCGCAGACTACAAGCGCGCGTTCGCCGCGATGGCCCCCACGCGACCCCGGCGCACCCTGGCGATCGCGCAGGTTTGATTCGGGCTGACTAAGGCCTGCTCAGGTTCGGCCTACGACACGGCGGGTGAGGTCGTGCGGGCAAGGGCGTGCGGGTGAGGCGCGCGGGTGAGGGCGTCGGGCGAGGATCTGTGGCCGCCGCTCGGGGCGCGGAACGACGTCCCCGCGCTCGCGGCTTCGCTGGAATCGAATTGCGAAAGCGCGTCCCGATCGAACGACAATCGAACTGTTCGCCTGATCGCGGCGCTTGAAACCGTATGCGATCGCGTCCGGTGTGGCCGGCTGGTGCGCGCGCTTCGCGGCGCCGCGCCGCGCTTCGCGGCGCCGCGGTTCCGAGAGACCGCGATTCAATCAGCCTGGCTTCACCGGGGACTCGTCGAGACCGAGAAGGCCCCCGCGGCGCCACCCCGTCGTCGCCAGCCATGTCGTTGCCGGCGCTACCGAAGGTGGCTCACGTCCACGCCCCGCGCGAGCGACGTCGAGGAGCACGTCAGGACGCCAGCCATCAAAGGCGTTCGCTGACGAGCATGCGTCGAGCCACGCGAGCGACACCCCGTGCTTGCGGTGGTTGTGGAGGATGTAGACGAGCGCGTTGCGCACCGCGCGCGGACGCGTGAGCTCGCGCGCGTGGTACCGCTCCGAGAACACCTGACCACGCCGACCTAGCACCGCATTGACGCGATGGGCGACGCGCACCGCGAGGCCGCGCATGCCGCGTGTGAGCGCACGCTCGTCGCTTGCCTCGACGAGGAAGTGCAGATGGTTGTCTTGCACCGAGAAGTGCACGACGCGAAATGCGTCGTTGGACGAGCGCGCGATGGCCTCGCGTACCCGGGCGAAAACCGTCTGCGCGCGAAGACCGCGGATGCCCGTTCGCATCGTGACGTGCAGCGGATGGTAGGCGCGGTGCTTCGGGCGCGCGCGGTGCGGGACCGAGGTCTTGCCGCCGCGCGTCGGCTTGCGGCCCGCGCCCGGTCGCTTGCCGCCCCACGTGCGCGGTCGCAGGTTGAGCGGGAGTTGCTCGGATGATCGCTTGTTCGCGCGATTCATCATGAATCAGGCTAACACGGATTATAGGCAAAAACAAGCGGTTTCGGCCATGCCGAGACGGGGGTGAGGCGAACGTTCATGACGCCTGGCACGTGGCCCGCAACTGGAGATCGATCGCTACGCGTCTCCAGAGCGGGCCGCGTTCCAGGCTCTGCGTCGGAGAGGAGGGGAGGAGGCGGAGCGGAGGAGGCGGAGCGCCGCGAAGGCTCTGATGGCAACACGCGGCTCCAGAGCGGCCCACGTTCCAGGTCCGCGTGGATGAAAGGCGGAGAGCCTGCCGTGATCGCGTAGAGCGAAGCGGTTCCCGCGAATGCGAGCAGGGCGCCACGACCACGACCGCGAAGCGCGAGAAGCCGGAGACAGCTGCGCGGTCAGGAACCCAGAGCGAGCACGGCGTGCGTGAGGGTTGCGATGGGGACGGGCTTCTGGAGCTTGAACTCGAAGCCTGCGTCGAGGACGACGTTGTCGTCGCAGCCGTCTTCCGCGAGGGCGATGCCTCGGATGGGGGACTTCTCTTGCAGCATCTTCAGGAGCGTCATGCCGGTGCCGTCGCGAAGGGCCAGCGTCGTGACCACCACATCGAAGGACTGGATGCTCGCCGCCATCATCGCGCTCTGCACGCTGTCGGCGAGCACCACCGCGTGGCCGTGGCGGCGGAGTGCGAAGGCCATGAAGGCGAGAGCGTCGCTGTTCACGTCGACGATGAGCACACGTTGGGAGGAGCGCACCGCGAGGCGTGTTCCGGAGACCTTTCCTTCGCGTTGCTTGAGGACGGTCTCGTTCGTCTGAAGAGACTCGGCGCCGGGCCGTTTTTGGTTCGCCATTCTGGGGGCCTACTTGCTTTCGTTCGCGCTGCCGAAGGCCACGGTCGACTCGCTGGAAGTCGGGGTGCCGTCGTCCGTGGGGTGAGCGATTCGGAGAAGAGCAGGCAAACCGGATTTCATGACTGCGCGGACTCCAACCGTTCAACCACCCATTGCACACGCGGTGCCGCTCCCGGCGGATGCGCCGTACGCGCGATCCTCCGTAAAAACCGGGGAAAGCGGAGCGCCGCACCGCTTCAGTCGTGTGGCGCTTTTGAGCGAGCGAGCCCACCATGTGGCACATCAGCGCCGCGCATCGAGTAAGCTCGCGCCATGGCCGCCAAAGAAGAAGCACGCTCGCACGGCGCGCCGCTCGTCCCTCTCAGCTACATCGCGTTCGTGTTGCTGGCGGGTGCGCTCGTCTACGGGTTCGTCTCGGTCGTGCGCGAGGGCGAGACGCGTCGGCGCTGCAGCGCCATGTGCATCTTGAAGCCGGACTACGCGGCGGCGAACAAAGCGGCGCCTGCGTTTGCGCTGCCGAACATGAAGGGGCAAACCGTCAGCCTCGACAGCTACAAGGGCAAGGTCGTGGTCCTGAACTTCTGGACCAAGACGTGCGGGCCTTGCTTGCAAGAGATGCCCGAGATCATGGACCTCGCCAAGATCGTGAAGGATCGCAGCGACGTCGCGGTCGTCACGATCTCGACCGACGAGGGGCCCGACGACGTGCGCGACACGCTGAAGAGCATCCTTCGCGAAGAGGCGCCGTTCGAGGTGCTCTTCGATCCCGATTCGAAGATCGTGGCCGGTAAATTCGGCACGCACCTCTTCCCCGAGACGTGGATCATCGACAAGCGCGGCGTCATCCGCGCGCGCTTCGACGGCGCACGGCAATGGAGCAACGCCGCGGTCGTCGAGGTCATCGATCAACTCCGGAACGGAGGCTACTGCCCAGTGGAAATGCAAGATGGCAAGGCGACAGGTGAAGCGGCTCGCTTGTGCGAGGAGCTTCAGGGAAGTTGATGACGGCGCCGCCCGCCGTGAACAAGGCGCAGCGGAGCCGCCTACTTCTCGTTTCCAACCGGCTCCCCGTCACCGTTCGCATCGAGGCGAAACGTGTGAACGTGACGCCGAGCTCAGGCGGCCTCGCGACTGGCCTGAAGGGGCCTCACGACAGATCCGGTGGCCTGTGGATCGGTTGGCCCGGTGACGTCTCGAAGACGAGCCCCGAGCAGCTCGAAACCATCGAGCGCGAGCTCGCCGCGTTGCGCACCGTGCCCGTGCATCTCACTCCGGGTGAGGTCGCGCGCTACTACGAGAGCTTCTCGAACGGCGTGCTGTGGCCGCTCTTCCACTACCTCTCCGATCGCATCCCGGTCGATGCCCACGACTGGGACACCTACCGCCGTGTGAACCAGAAGTTCGCCGAGGCGGTCGCGAAGCAGCACCGCGAGGGCGACATCGTCTGGGTGCACGACTACCAGCTGCTCCTCGTGCCGGGGATGCTGAGGGAGATGATCCCGACCGCGAAGATCGGCTTCTTCCTCCACATCCCTTTCCCCGCGACCGACATCTTTCGGATCCTCCCCTGGCGGTCCGAGCTGCTCGAAGGAATGCTCGGCGCGGACCTCATCGGGTTTCACACGTTCGGCTATATGCGGCACTTCGCGAAATCGATCGTCCGCACCCTCGGCGTCGGGTTCGACATCGATCGCGTTCCGTACAGGGGTCGTGTCGTCCGCCTCGGCACCTACCCGATGGGCGTCGACGTTCCCGAGTTCGAGCGTCTCGCCGGAACCGACGACGTGATGACGCAGATGAAGGGCATCCGCGACGGCGCAGCCGATCAGAAGATCCTGCTCGGCGTCGATCGCCTCGACTACACGAAGGGGATCACGCGCCGGCTCGTGGCCATGGAGCGGCTGCTCGAGCGCGAGCCGAAGCTCCGTGGAAAAATACGCCTCATTCAAGTGGCGGTGCCCTCACGTGAAAAGGTCGACGCGTACGCGCAGTTCCGCAGCAAGGTCGAGGAGACCGTGGGTCGCATCAACGGCGCCTACGGGACGATGACCCAAGTTCCGATCCACTACATGTACCGCTCGTTCTCCGCCGCCCAGGTCGCCGCGCTCTACCGCGCCGCCGACGTGATGCTGGTCACCCCGCTGCGTGACGGCATGAACCTCGTCGCCAAGGAGTTCGTGGCCACGCGTACCGACGGCGACGGCGTGCTCGTGCTCTCCGAGTTCGCGGGCGCATTCAGCGAGCTCGGCGATGCGCTCACGGTGAATCCGTACGACATCGCCGGCATGGCCGCGGCCTTCAAGCGCGCGCTCA
>CAXSGV010000025.1:14020-24791 GCA_964236615.1 uncultured Polyangiaceae bacterium | reverse complement strand
CAGCGGGCGTGGTCATCGTCGTCTGGACCGCGGGCTTGCTCGCAGGGGCGGGCGTCGCGTGCAAGATCGGACGCGACGAAGGGGGCGGGCGGTGCGTTGCGAGCGGCAGCACGCTCTTCATCGTCGGCGACGGCGCGGCGTGAACCGGCATGCGGCGCGGTGGAGCGATCCCCATCGCAAGCTGCATCGCTGCGTTGCGCAGCTTGCCGACGTCGGTGCCGCACTGCTCCATCGCGCGGTGCGCCGCAGCGCCCCGATCCTGGCAGAGCGCAAAGAGGAGATGAATGCTCGTCGGCTCACGTGCCGCGGCACGTTGCGCGAACTCGCGCGCACGCTGCACTGCCCGCGCGAGCGCGTCGGTGGCGTCGTCGGTGACGACGCGCGCCGCTTTCAAGAGAACCTCGACGTCGAGGCGGCGCTCGCGAAGAAGATCCGCGGCGACGCTCGGACGCGAGGCGATCGCGGCGAGCAAGTGCCCCGTCGTGGCCCGCTCACTGCGACGCTGCGCGAGATCTTCGGCAAGCTTGCGTAGGGCCAGAAGCTCGGGCTCTCGGCTCGGGGAGACGTGCGCTGTCATGGAGGCGATCGAGGGTTCGCACGGGCGTCAGGGGCGGGCCAAGAATTGGGTAGCTCACCCTTGCCAGCCCCGGCATCGACCCTATACCGACCCGCGAGTCACGATAAGACCGCGCGCCATGTCCCGAAACCCCGACCCACAGGCGAAGATTGCGTTGCTTCGCGCCGCCGAGGAGGTGTTCGCGCTGAAGGGGCTGGTCGGCGCCAAAATCGAGGAGATCACGCGGCGCGCGGGGACCTCGAAGGGCGCGTTCTACCTCCACTTCGAGAGCAAGGACGACGCGTTCCGAGAGGTCGTCGAGTCGTTCCTCGCGCGCTGCCATGCGGTCATGCCGTCGCCGAGCTCGTACCCCGTGCTGCCGGACACGGCGCCCGAGATGCTCGACTTCTCGCTCGCGCGCGACGTCGAGATGTTCGAGTTCCTCTGGCAGAACCGAGCCATCCTTCGCATCCTCGGCGGCTGCCAGGGACCGCACGTCTACTTGATGGAGACGTTCCGCGCAGGCATCGCCACCAACTGCCAAGCCTGGCTCGAGGTCGCGAAGGAGCTCGGGTTCTACCGGCGCGAGCTCGATCAGGAGGTCGTCGCCACGCTCATCTGCGGCGCGTACCACGAGCTCGTGCACAAGATGCTCGCGGCGACGGAACGTCCGCCGATCGGCGAGTGGTTGCGGGAAGCGCAGGGCGCGTTCGTTCGTGGGCTGGGCACGCCCAAGTTGGTCGAAGCCGTCGTCGCCGACGCGGAGACCGTTGAAAAGGCGGATCGCGCGCCTCGTCGCACCAGGAGAAGAGCATGAGCATGAGACCCGGTAGCGAGGACGCACGAGCATCCGCCCGCCCACACGATGCAGAGACTTCGCATGCGCATGCGCGCGCTCTCGTCGTCCCTACAGGCCAGAGCAGCGGTGTCACGGCGCCCCCGCAACGACCTGCCTCGACCACCGGCACCAAGGTCGCCGTCGCGATTGGCCTGGTTGCCGCGCTCGGCCTCGCCGGCATGCTCGGCGTCCGCGTAAAGCAAGCGCTCGGCAAGAAAGAGTCGCTCGCGACCGAGCGCGTCTCGGCCCAGGCCGCCGCGCAGGCGAAGGTGCTCGCGAAGGTCGCGCACCCCGAGCCCACGCGGTACCGGCCGCGCGTCGAGGTGACGGGCACGCTTCGTCCGTGGCGCGACGCGGATGTCGGCTTCGAGCTCGGCGGCCGGCTCGTGCGCGTGCTCGTCGCCACAGGTGAGACCGTGAAAGGGGGTCAGACCCTCGCGGTTCTCGACGGCACCAGCGCCGCTGCGCAAGTGAGCCAGGCCGAGGCCGCGTCGCATGCGAACGAGGCGCAGCTCGCGCTCGCCGAGGACACGCTGCGTCGCACCGAAGCGCTCGTCGCCACGAAATCGATCCCCGAGGCGCAGGCCGAGCAAGCGCGGCACCAGGTCGCCCTTGCACGCGCGCAGCTCGAAGGCGCGCGGGCGTCCACCCGTCTTGCCAAGACCGGGGCCGGCGAGCACGCGATCGTCGCGCCGTTCCCAGGGCTCGTCACGAAAGCGCCAACCGCGGCCGGCGGGGTCGTGCAGCCAGGTGCCCCACTCGTTCACATCGAGGACCTCACGAAGTTTCGGCTGAGCGCGACCGTCAACGAAGAAGACGTGCTCCTCCTCAAGCCGGGATCTGCAGTCACCATCACGTCGCGTGACCAGTCGGTCATCGGGCGCGTCACGACCGTCGTACCCTCGCTCGATCAGGCGACGCGCCGGGCGCCCATCGAGGTCGAGGTCCCGAACGATCCGAAGACGCCCCTGCTCGCTTGGAGCTTCGTGCGTGCGACCTGCGACGCCGGCACCGAAGTCCCCGCGCTCAAAGTGCCCGCGAACGCGCGCCGGCCTGGCTCGCAGAACGAGCTCATCAAGGTCGAGGCCGGTCGCGCGCGCATTACGCGTGTCGTGCGCACCATCGACACCGACGGCTCGTGGCTCGTTCGCCAGGGCCTCGTGGCGACGGACGTCGTGCTCCTCGATGCCGATCCCGAAACGAAGGACGGCGATCTGATCACCGTCTCGCCTTGATCACTCGATCACTGCAGGAGATCGCATGAACATTTCCGAAATCGCGATCAAGCGACCCGTCTTCACCGTCATGGTGACGTTCGCGTGCATGGTGTTCGGTCTCCTTGGGCTCTCGCGCCTCGGCACCGACCTCTTCCCCGACGTCGACTTTCCCATCGTCACGGTGAACATCGCCTACCCCGGCGCCTCGCCGAGCGAGGTCGAGACGCTGGTCTCGAAGCCGATCGAGGATGCCGTCGTTTCGCTCAGCGGTATCGACCGCGTGCGGACGTATTCGCGCGAGGGGATGTCCTCGACGCTCATCATCTTCAAGCTGGGCGTCGATCTCCAAGAAGCCGCGACGCAAGTTCGCGAGCGCGTCGCGCAAACGCGCTTCAAGCTGCCGCAGGAGATCAAGGAGCCCGCGATTGCGCGCTTCGACGTCGGCTCGACCCCCGTCCTCATCTACACGCTCGGCGGCAGCGGACGATCGCTCTCCGATACGGCGAAGTTCGCCCGCGACGTCGTGAAGGTGCAGCTCGAGCAGGTCGATGGCGTGGCGGCGGTCGACGTCGTCGGCGGCGCCGAGCGTGAGATCCACGTGAACCTCGATCTCGCGAAGATCGACGCGCTGCACCTCTCACCGCTCGCGGTGATGGAGCGCCTCCGGGCGCAGAACCTCACCGTACCGGCCGGTCACTTCGACGAGGGCGGGCGCGAGATCTCGGTCCGCACCGTCGGTGAGTTCCGCAGCGTCGACGAGATCAGAGACGTCGTCGTCGCCACCGCGCCCGACGGCTCGGGCGTTCGCCTCTCCGACATTGCCGAGGTTCAAGACGGCTTCGAAGAGCTGAAGACGCGCGTGCGGGTCAACTCCGACGCCGCTGTCGCCTTCAGCGTTCGCAAGCAGTCCGGGAAGAACTCCGTCGCCGTGTCCAACGCCGTGCGCGAGAAGCTCAAGACGCTCGAGAAGACGTTCCCCGCGGGGATGCGCAGCGATCTGATCATGGATCAGGCGACGTTCATCAACGAGAACACCCACGAGCTCGAGATGTCGATCGTGTTCGGCGGTGCGATGGCCATCCTGGTCATCCTCCTCTTCATGCTCGACCTGCGCTCGACGCTCATCAGCGCGGTCGCACTTCCGACCAGTGTCATCTCGACGTTCTTCGTGATGTACCTGCTCGGGTTCACGCTCAACATGATGACGCTGCTCGGCCTGAGCCTCGCCATCGGGCTCCTCATCGACGACGCCGTCGTCGTGCGCGAGAACATCACGAAGCACCTCGAGCGCGGCGCCGATCCGCGGACCGCAGCGCTCGAAGGCACGAAAGAGATCTCGTTCAGCGTTCTCGCCACCACGCTCACCGTGGTCGCCGTCTTCTTGCCGGTCTCGTTCATGAGCGGCATCGTCGGACAGTTCTTCCGGCAGTTCGGCCTCACGATCGTGGCCGCCGTGCTCATGAGCCTGTTCGTCGCGTTTACCGTCGACCCGATGCTCTCGAGCCGTTTCTCGAAGGCGCACGATCCGAACCGCAAGGATCCGTTCGCGATCGTGAAGGCGCCGATCCTCGCGGCGCTCGGCAGCATCGATCAAGTGTATCGCCTCGTGCTCGGGTGGAGCGTGCGCCACAAGCTCGCGATCGGTGGGCTCGCCATCCTGTCGATGTTCGGAATGGTGCAGGTCGCGGGTCTGATGGTCAGCGACTTCGTCAACGCCGAGGACCGTGGTCAGTTCACCGTCGACATCACGCTGCCCGCCGGTACCTCGCTCGAGGAGTCGGCCCGCATGGTGCTTCCCGCCGAGAAGAAGCTGCTCGAGGACAAGCGCGTGCTCACGCTCATGTCCACGCTCGGTCAGAGCGGTGACTCCAACAAGGTGAAGTGGCGCGTCCTCGTGGTTCCCAAGAGCCAACGTAACGTCGGCATCGACTACTTCAAGGCGCTCGCGCGCACCGCAGGTCACGCGATTCCCGACGCCGACATCGCCGTCGCCGATCCTTCCTTCGTCGAGGGCGCGAACACCGAAGCGCCGATCATGGTGCAGGTCCGCGCAGCGACATACGAGGAGCTCGAGCCGCTCGCGAAGAAGTACGCATCGGCGCTGAAGGCGATCCCCGGCGTCACCGATGTCAGCGTGAAGTACGAGCCGGGCCGCCCCGAGCTCCGCGTCGGGATCGACCGCGACCGCGCCGCCAGCGCCAACGTGCCGGTCGCCCAGCTCGCCATGTCGCTCCGTGCCTCGATCGAAGGCGAAGAGGCGAGCAAGCTCCGTCAGGGCAAGGACGAGATTCCGATCCGCGTCCGTCTCGGCCACGACGATCGCCGCACCATGGACGATGTCCTGAGGATGACCGTCTGGTCACCCAAAGGCTCGATGGCACTTTCCGACCTCGCCACGGTCGAGCGCGGCGAGGGCCCGAACGTGATCGAGCGCGAAGATCGGGAGCGCCAGATCGTGATCTGGGCCTTCCCCCTGAACCGCTCGCTCGGCGAGATCGTCCCCGAAATGGACGCGGCCTTCGCGAAGATTCAGGGGCCGCCGGGCTCGAGCATCCACATGGACGGCCAGGTCAAACAGATGTCGGAGTCGAACAGCTCGGTCGGCGTCGCGCTGCTCCTCGCGATCGTCTTCATTTACATCGTCCTCGCGTCGCAGTTCGAGAGCTTCATTCACCCGCTGACGATCATGCTCACCCTTCCGCTCGCCCTCGTCGGCGCGATCGTGGGGCTTTTTCTCGCCGGCACCTCGATGGCGATGGGCGCGATGATCGGGATCATCCTCTTGATGGGTCTCGTCACGAAGAACGCGATCTTGCTCCTCGATCGCGCGATCGTACGCGTGCGCGAGCACGGCGAAACGCCGATGCAAGCGATCCTCGAAGCTGGCCCCGAGCGCCTACGCCCGATCCTCATGACGAGCGCAGCGATGATCCTCGGCATGCTCCCTACGGCGACCTCGAACGGCGAGGGCAGCGAGTTCCGCGCGCCGATGGCGATCGCCGTCATCGGTGGCGTCATCAGCTCGACGCTCTTGTCACTCATCGTCGTCCCCGCGTTCTACATCGCCATCGAAAACGCCAAAGCCCGACTGGCTCGCCTCTTCGGCTTGACCACGCGCGTGCCTGCGGCGCCGACTCCGTCGGTTGCGCCCGCGGAGTAAGCAGCTCCGTCGGCGGGGTCACGATCTTCCCGAGCTACGTGCGCTCGTAGCGGAGAGCGCGCCGGGTTTGCGCCGTGAGCGGCCACGCGTAGGTGAAGTCTTCAGCGACGCGCGTCGCCTCCAAGCTGGGGGCGTCGCCCTGGGCGAGGAGCACCCAGACGCTTCCCTGCGGGCCGACGAGGTCCATGCCGAGCGCGAGCCACGCCGGGGGCGTGAGGGTCGCGCGCGAGAGGGCGTGGTCCCAGGGGTTCGTCTTCGCTTCGACGCGGGCGTCTTCCCCCTTCGCGCGGTGCAGGACGATGTCGCTGCGATGGACGGTGCCCAAGAAAGTGCGGATGAAGCTCGTCCGCTTGGCGAGCGGCTCGATCAACGTGACCGACAGGTCAGGACGGAGAAGGGCGAGCGGGAGCCCGGGCGCGCCTGCACCCGTCCCGACGTCCACGACGCGTTGGTTTTCCGGGATGTGGGCCGACAAGGCGAACGCGTCGGCGAGCATCAGATCGGCCAGCTCGTCGTGGGAGCGCGCCGCCGTGAGATCGAGCTTCTTGTTCCACGTGAGGAGGAGGTCGAGCCACGTGACGAGCTGCGTGGTCACCGAGGCTTCGAGCGTCACGCCGCCGGCGCCGCCTACTCCGCCTACGCCGGACGACGCGGCCACCGCCTCGACCCTCGACCGTAAATCGGGACCCATCGCGCACGGTGTGATAGCACGCGAACGCTGTATGTCGTTCGATCCCGACGCCCACGCGCTCACCGCGCTCGACGAGCTCATCGCCAACGCGAAGCGCACCAAGGCCACGATGGTGCCGATGGTCGGCGGTGCATCGACCCGACGCTATTTCCGCGTGACCTTCGACGACGCGCAGACCGCCGTTGCGATGTTCGTCCCCGGTGACGGGAACAAGGCGGAAGAGATCCAGAAGGATCGGCTCTCGACCGAGTTCCGGCGTTGGCCGTTCCTCGAGATCGGCGAGCTCCTGCGCGACCACGACGTGCTCGTGCCGCGTATCCTCGCCGAGGACACGCTGCGCGGCTGGCTGCTGCTCGAGGATCTCGGCGACGACACGCTCGCGAACTACCTCCTTCGCCGTCCCGAGACGAAGAGCGCCCTCTACACCTGCGCGGTCACCGACCTCGCGCGCGCGCAGACCCGCCTCGCCGACCTCCCGCCGAGCTCGGTCGTGCGCACGCGTGCCTTCGATGAAGATCTCCTCCGCTGGGAGATCGATCACTTTCGCGAGTGGGGCCTCGAGGCGCGCGGCCATTTCCTCAAACCGGAGCAGCGCATCACGTTCGACGCGCTCGCGGAGCGGCTTGCCAAGCGCATCGCGGCCCTGCCCTACGGCTTCACGCACCGCGACTACCAGTCACGCAACCTCATGGTTCGCGAGACCGAGGCGGGTCCGCGCCTCGTGTGGCTCGATTTCCAGGACGCGCTGCTGGGTCCGCGTGTCTACGATCTCGTCGCGCTCCTGAACGACAGCTACCAAGAGTTCGATCGCGCGTTCGTCGAGGCTCGGCTCGGTGAGTTCGCCGACGCGGCGGAGATGAACGCGAGCGAGCGCGCGTCACTCGTCTTCCAATTCGATCTCGTCACCGTGCAGCGCAAGCTCAAGGACGCCGGCCGTTTCGTCTTCATCGAGCGCGTGAAGGGCAACTCATCCTTTCTGAAGTTCGTCACGCCCACGATCGCCAAGGTGAAGGGCTCACTCGCGCGCCTCGCCCCCGCGGACGAGGACATGCGGCTCCTCGCGGCGCTTCTCCACGAGGTCATCCCGGACGAGGCTCAATCCTGGTAGCTTGACCGCCTCTTTTAGGAGGACTGCCATGCCCGTTCGCTTTGCTCGACACATCACGCTTCGCGCCGCCGCACGGCTGGCTGGTGCTTTGGCTGGTGCTTTGGCCACGACTCTTCTCGTCGCGTGCTCGGGTGAGACGAACACGGCGCCGGTCGTCGACAAGCTCGATGTGCCCGACATCGCCACGCAGACGAACGACCCCAAGATCTGTGGCACCGCGGCCACCTGCTACAAGGTCGAGGGCATCGTCGGCTACCACGACGACGACGGCACCGTGAAGCTGCTGCGCGTGTTCGTCCTCGCCTCGAAGCCCGAGCCGATCGTGGCCACCGCGATCCCCAACGAGGCGCGCGGCGAGCATCCGCTGCTTCTCAGCTTCAGCGGCGTGCCGAAGGGCACGAAGATCGACTACGAGGTCGCCGTCGTCGACAACGAAGATCAAGAGAGCGCGCACTCGAAAAAGTCCGTCGTGCTTCCCTGAGCCGATGACCCGCGCCCGGCGACGCACGCGCGTCGCGCTGCACCCCCATGGTCTCGATCTCGCACCGAACGGTGCGAAGCCCGACATCCTTCCGCTCTACGCGGGGACGATGCACTACTGGCGTCACCATCCGCCGGAGTGGGGTCCGGGGCTCGATGCGATGAAGGCGATGGGCATGCGCCTCCTCGACACGTACGTGCCGTGGGCCGTCCATGAGATCTCCGAAGGCGAGTTCGACTTCGGCGAAAAAAATCCGCACCTCGACGTCTTCAAGTTCCTTCGCATGGCCGAGGAGCGCGGGCTCAAGGTCGTCCTCCGCCCGGGTCCGCACATCAATGCAGAGCTCACGCATTTCGGGTTGCCTGATCGCGTGGTCTGGGACAAGGCGTGCCAGGCGCTCACACCGAAGAAGAATCCGGTGATGCTGCCGATGATCCCGCTCGCCTTCCCGGTGCCGAGCTACGCGAGCGGTGTTTTCCACAACGAGGTCGCGCGTTGGTTTCAAGCCGTGGGTGAGGTGCTGTCGCCGTTGCGGCACCCGGACGGTCCGATTGTTCTTCTTCAGGTCGACAACGAAGGCGCGCTCTACTTCCGCGACGGTCCTTACGATCAGGACTGGCACCCCGACGCGCTCTCGCTGTTCCGCAACTTCCTACGTGCGAAATACGGCTCGCCGAAGAAGCTGCGCGACGCCTACGGTCAGCCTTCGCTCTCGTTTGCGAACGTCGAGCCGCCGGTGCGTTTCGACGCGAAGACCGCCGACGAGCTCGGGCCGCACATGGACTGGATGGAGTTCCACGAGCACCTGCTCGCCACGGGCATTACGACGATGGCGCACGCGCTCGAGCAGGCGGGCCTCGGCGATCTGCCCACGATGCACAACTTCCCGATGGGCGAGTCGGCGACGCCGCTCAACGCCGCGCGTATCACCGAGGGCATCGACCTCGTCTCACTCGATTACTACCACCCGGCCGAGCCCGCAGCGCACATGACCGTGATGCGTCGAACCACCGAGCTCGCCGTGCGTTGCGAAGGCGATGGCACGCCCGCTTACGGTGCCGAGGTCGGCGCCGGCTTCCCGCCGTTCTTCGCGCCGCTCGACGAGGAAGACTCGCTCTACGCGCTGATGGCCGCGATGGCGTACGGCCTTCGTGGTTTCAACCTGTACATGGCCGTCGAGCGCGATCGCTGGATCGGCGCGCCGATCGATCCGCACGGGAGCCCGCGGCCTTTTGCCGACCGCTACCACGCGCTCACGCGCGCACTCGAGAAGACGCAGTTCCACACGCTGCGTCGCCGTGCCCCGGTGCGCCTCGTCGTGCCGCGCTCACTGCGTCGCCTCGCACGCGCAACGCACGCCTTTGGTCCGATGACGCCGGCGCTGTTCAATGTTCTCGGCGCGGGCTTTCGCGAGAGCGTGCTCGAGGACGACTTCGGCCTCGGCACGTCCGCCACGATGGGCGCGGAGGCGTTCCTTCGCGCGTTCGAGCGCGCGCTCATCGCACGCGGCGTTCCCTTCGCTTACGTCGGGGGCGAGGCGTTTGCGACGAGCACCAAGGAGGCGGCGTGGATCATCTGCGCCACCGCGGGTGGCGTGAAGCCCGATCTCATCGCGTCACTGCGAAGGTCCGCAGCCGCGGGCGTACGTGTCACGATCGGCCCGCACGTCGTCGATCGTGATGGTGCGATGCGCAAGCTCGAGACCCCACTCGACGTGACCGGTCTCGAGGTCGAGCCGCTCGAACAGGTCACGCGCGCCGACACGCTCGTCGCGCGACGCATCGAGGAGCTGTCGCTGCCGACGTACGCCGTCGACCCCGAGGACGTCCATATCGCGGTGCATGAGGACGCGGAGGGCAAGCCACGCGTCGCGATGCTGATGAATCCGACGGCGGTAGAGGTGCGTGCGCACGTCGGCCTCGCTGGCGCGCTAGCGCTTACCGACGCGATCGCAGCGGGAGCGTCGCGCATCGCACGAACCAGCGGTGCTTTCGAGGTCGTCGTGCCCGCACGCACGGTTCGGATGATGATCGTCGAGCCCGGCTGAGTTCCATCGCGCGCAACGAGCATCGGAGCCTCCTCAAAGGAGGTGTTCGAATGTTCGCTTGGATTTTGTCGTTGATGATCGCAATGCAGCCGAACGCCGCTTGGCGCGACACGTACGAATCCACCGCGCAGGCCATCGCGCAGGTCGTCGCCGAAGAAGAGCCGCTCTTCGCCGGTGACATGGGGCGCGAGAAGACGGCCGCCGTCCTCGTCTCACTCGCGTGGTTCGAGAGCACCTTCGATCCCCACGCGACCGGCGATCATGGCCGCTCGCATGGGCTCTATCAAATTCAGGGCAAGGGTGAGCTCAGCGATCCGATAGAGGCGACGCGCGCCGCGCTCGCTCTCGTACGCGCGAGCTTCCGCGTGTGCCGTTCGCGCACCATGGACGAGCGCCTTGGTTGGTATGCCGCGGGAGGCAACGATTGTGACCGCGGTCTGCGCGAGAGTCGTCATCGTCTCTTGAAGGCCAAGTGGCTGGTGAAGAATCACGCGCCACCGTCGGCGGCGGTCGCCGCGGCGGAACCGGCGGCTCCTGCGCCCGCCATGTAGAGAATCGACAACGACGTTCCACGATCGAGCGGCGACCAAGCGGCGAGCGAGCGGCGACCGAGCGGAACGTAGGAGGCCGCTGCGTGGTGTTCCACGTTGATGCGTGGCATAGGGGCCCGATG
>CAXSGV010000025.1:0-14010 GCA_964236615.1 uncultured Polyangiaceae bacterium | reverse complement strand
CATTGTTCGGCTGCTCGACCGAGGCTACGTCGACGACCTCGGATGCAGGCGTTTCCGACGCGACGGTCGGCGCGGTGGACGGCAAGGCGGACGCTGAGCTCGACCACCTCGGCCTTGCGCCATCGCTCGAGAGTATCCGCGCCAAGCACCATCTTCCGTCGCTCACCGCCGCCGCGTTTCGAGGTGGGAACCTTCTCGAGCAAGCCGCCGTGGGCGTTCGCAAGGAGGGTGACGCGACGCCAATCACGAATGACGACGAGTGGCACCTCGGGTCGTGCACGAAGGCGATGACGGCGACGCTGGTAGCAATGCTTGTCGACGAGGGAAAGCTCGCCTGGACCGACACCATCGGTTCGTTCTTCGCGGGCATCGATTCCGGGTACTCGGCGGTGACGATCGAGATGCTGCTGCAGCACCGCTCCGGTTTCGCCCACGACGTACCCTCCGCCGATCTGACGGAGATGATGGACGACGCCCGCGAGGGAAAACCGCCGTCTCCAACCCGCGAGAAGGCGGTGATGGATACGCTGAAGCTGCCGCCTCCCTACGCAGTGGGGGAATACAGCTACTCCAACGTCGACTACATGGCGCTCGGCGTCATCCTCGAGCACAAGGCGGGCACGGACTGGGAGAGGCTCATCAAAGAGCGGTTGTTCAATCCGCTCGAGATGACGAGTTGCGGTTTCGGCGCGCCCGCGACGCCGCCGGATCTCGTGGATCAGCCATGGGCGCACCGCGCCGTCGACGGGGGCGCCTCGATCCCCCTGCTCCCGGGACTCGCCTCGGACAACCCACCCGCGGTGGGCCCGGCGGGGACGGTGCACTGCAATCTCGTCGACTGGGGAAAATTTCTGACGATGCACGTGCGGGGCGCACGCGGTGAAGCGACGCTGATCTCGGCGGCCTCGATGACGAAGCTTCATACGGCGCCTACGGGGAGCACGTACGCGGCGGGGTGGGACGTGGTCACGCGCCCGTGGGCGAACGGCGCGCTCCTGACGCACTCGGGATCGAACCTTCGCTTCTTCGTCGTGACGTGGGTGGCCCCGAAGGACGATCTCGTCCTCGTCTCATCCACCAACGTCGGAGGCAACGAAGAGGCTTTTTACGGGACCGACGAAGCTATTGGCCTTCTCGTCGACGCCTACGGAAAGAAGTAGACGTCTCAGCGCGCGCCGCCGCCCTTCCTTGGGTTGATCCTCGTCGCAGTGGAGCACGCCGCGCTCGTACTTCGAGCCCTTACATCCCAGCAGCTTCGGCTACGACGATGCAGGCTTCCATCATCTCGTCGTTCTCCTGCTGGCCACTTCGCACCGTGGCGTTCGAATCCGGGTTTTGTAGATTGTCCGTGCTGTTGTCGAACGTCCCGATGCCCTCGACGATCGTGCCCGCGGGAAGCTCGAGGGGATCGGCTGGCTCGTAGCCGAGCTGCCAACGAAAGTCGTAGCCGCCGTCGAAGAGCATGCGCTTCGCGCCGTCGGGAAGAGTGGCAAAGTACCGCATTCGTTTGCCGCGCCAGTGCATGTGCGGAACGAAGCGGACGATACGGGTTGCCTTCTCGAGCACCTGCTTCGCGCTCACGTCGTAGCCCTTGGCGCCCGCGGGAAGCGTGAAGCTTCCGTTTTTCGCGCACAGGACCGAGAGCACGGTTTGCGGCTGCTGCTTCGTGAAGACGACACCAATACGCATCGCGCTCGACGTCACCGCGTGACCGCTGGGTGCATAATACAGCTGCACGAGCAGTCGTGATCCCTTCGGCAGCGCACGGCCCTCGTTGGGACCGAGCAGCTCGGCCTCACTGCCTCGCGTGAAATCGCCGAGGAGCATGCGCGTGTCGAGGAGGCTCTCGATCTCCTTCGCCGTCGTAGCGGCCGCCCCGGGTGGTACGAGGAAAACGCGAGCGTGGTGAACCACCTGCTTGGCGGTCGGACGAAGCTCGACGCGCTGGATCCACCTGTCTTCGGTGAGCTGCGGATCGACGAGGATCACGCGGTACGGGATGAAACCTTGACCCGGCACCGGCTCGGGGTCGGTCGCGGTGAGCACGAGGTCGGGCTTACCGATGGTGAAGTCGGAGGGATGAACGCGCGGCAGCGGCGCGTCCTTCGGGTTGCCTTCCGGCATGCCGCCGCGAAGAAAGCCAAGCAGCATGCTGCGCTCGGAGTCCGTGAGTGAACGATCGTTCCGCCACGTGCCCGTGCCTGGGTGCGCGAACCACGGCGGCATGGTGCGACCGTCGACGGCGACATCGATCTTGCTCGCCCTCGCCTTCACATCGGCGAGGGTCATGAGCGGAAACGACGCGATCGGGTCCTTTCCGTGGCAACCCTGGCAGCGGTCCTGCACGAGGCGCTCGATCTGCGCGTGCCATGTGACTCCGCTCGCTGTCGGGCTGGCTGTCGCGCTCGCGCCGGCATCGCGTGAGGCCATCGTCGTCGTCGGCCCCGCTGGCGGGATCGCGCACTCGTCGAGCGGAGGCAACGTCGCGGCGGGCGCCGGAAGATCGCCGTTCGCCAGCGCGGCAAGCGCGGCATCGAGTGGGCGCATCCGCGGTGCCGGAAGCGCGATGCCCACTCCGAACTGATCGTCGATCGCGCCACGGTATTGAAGCGTGCGCGCGCCATCGAGCACGAAGGCTTCGCTATAGGACTGTGCCGCGAGAGCGCGCGCGATGTCCGGTGCGAGCGTGACGCGCGCCGCCATGCCGTCGAAGAGCTTCGACGCACGCACCTTCTCGCGATCCTCGGATGGGCTCGGCAGCACGACGAGCAGCGCGGAGGAGGGCGCCTTCGCGAGGCTCTCCGCGAGAGCACGCAACGCAGGGAGGTAGCGTGTTGCGTTCGCGCAGGTCGCGCTCCACGTGACGATGACCAGCGTCTTCTTTTGGTACGCGCCCAGGCTCCCCGCTTTGCCTTCGAGATCGACGAACGGCACATCGTCGATCAA
Source organism: uncultured Polyangiaceae bacterium (assembly GCA_964236615.1). GTDB lineage: Bacteria > Myxococcota_A > Polyangia > Polyangiales > Polyangiaceae > CAXSGV01. The sequence goes on along the minus strand of CAXSGV010000025.1, from coordinate 11,064 downwards.
GGTGCGGATTCCGAGTGGACGCGGATCGAGCTCCTGTGCGCGGCGTTTCGCCGTAGGAAGAGGGCGCGAGCCGAAGGTGGTGCTCGAGGAGAGCGGGTTGAGCGCGGCGACCTCCTCCGGCTTCGCGGAGGCTGCCGGAGCGCGCTTCGTCGTCGTCGTGCCGCTCGCGGGTTTGTTGTCGCACGCGGCGACCGCTAACCCGATGACGCCCGCGACACCTGCTAGCGCGGCGACGCGGTGGATCACCGAGAAGATGCGCTTCATGAGGAGCCTCCTGACGAGGAGCTTACCCTCTTCGCACGGCGAGCCGCCACGAGTAGGCGGCCGGCACGAGCGCGCTCACCATCGTGACGACGAGCGCGACGACGACGGCCGCTGCGCCACCAACCGCCGCTGCGATCAGCGCCACGATGCCGCCGGCAGCGAACGTGTACGAGGCGAAGTGGTGGGTGCGCGCCCAGTTCTCGTCCGAGGAGAGGGACCACGGTGTACGGATGCCGACGAAGGGATTGCGGCGAACGCGTGGCAGGAAGATCGCCAACGCGATCCACGCGAGACCGATGAGCGTGGCGAGGCCGCCGCCGATGTGAAGGCTGCCGTCGAGCGCGGCGCGAACGATGAGGAGATGCATCGCCATCATGAAGAGCAGCACGGCGCACGCGAGCTCGGCCATCGGTGAAGCGGCGTAGCGCGCGCGCCACGACTTCGGCACGACGACGCCGCCGAACCGCAGGAGCAGCCATGTGCCCGCGCCGACCGCAGGCAAGATCGACGCGCCGACCGCGCGCGATGACCATCCGTCGGCGGTGCCCAGGATGTCGAAGTGCGTCGCGACGCGCTCGGGCAAGCGATCGTAGATCGCGGCCGTGGCCCCCGCCGTGAGCACGAGCGCGCCAAGAGAGAGTGCATCCGCGAGACGAAGCCAACGCGATTGCCGTTCGAGGCTCATGATCTGACCTTTCGCTTTTTTCCGAGTGCAGCTGCTGCCAGAGCGAGAAGCTCGGCAGCGAGCTCTTCGAACACGTTCGTTTGCAGCGTGTAGACGACGTTCGTCCCGCGGCGCTCCGAGCGCACGAGGCCTGCCGAGCGCAGCACGCCGAGGTGATGGGAGAGCGTGGGCTTCGAGACGTCGAACTGCTCGGCGATGTCACCCGCCGTACGCGACCCTGCACGCAGGAGATCGAGGATGCCGCGCCTTATCGGATCGGCGAGCGCTTCGTACGGGTGGTGATCATCGCGGCGCGCCATGTTCGACAACTGTCAAATTAGACAGCGGTCGAATTCCGTCAAGGGCTTCCGAGTGGAAACGTGTAGCGCAGGGAAATTCCTGCATCCCAGAGCAGCGGTGTGTCGCTACCGACGGCGCGGCCGAAGTTGGTCGCGTCCTTCAGCCCAAAGGCGAAGCCGAGCGCCAGGTGCCGATCGATTTGGTACCACTCGATGCCGAGGCGGCCGCCGGCGTAGAGCCCGAAGCTCTCGGCGTTCTTGTAGCCGAGGACGCGGAACGCATTGTTCGCGATGTCGGCCTTCATCAGGCCGAGGCTGCCTTGGCCAAAGACGGCGACGCGATCGCTCACGTGCACGGTGACACGACCGCCGCCGCCGAAGCCGAAGATCGGAAACGCGCGCGTCTTCGAAGCGTCTTGTGCGACCGAGGTATCGGTGAACGCGAGATCGGCCTCACCGAACAGAAGCAGCCACTTGAAGAGCTCGTAACCGAGCGAGGTGTGGAGCCACGGCGCAGTCGGCGCGACCTTGCGGAACTCGCCGAGGAAGCCGAGCGCGCCGAGCGACGAGTCGAGCACGATCCCCTTGCGGCGCGGCGGTGGCGGCGGCGCTTCTTCCGGTGCTTCCGGGAGCAGCGAGGCGTCGGCGGCGGGCGGAGCGAGCGTCGCGTCGATCTGCGCGGGCGTCGCTTCAGCGGGCGGCGACGGCTCGCTCTGCGCGTGCGCCGGCCGGCTCGCCGAGGCGAGCGCGATCGCAATCGCGATCCCGAGTAGCGAGGCGGTCTCTCTCGAGCGCACGCCCCGACGATACGCTTACTTCAGCAGCCAGCGGAAGAGCATGTGCTTCGTCGCTTGGCGGGCAACGACCGCGATCGAATCGACCAGCGGAATTTCTTTCGGGCAAACCTCGACGCAGTTCTGCGCCTTGCCACAGCCCGCGACGCCGTCTTCGCCCATGACCGTCGCGATCCGCTCGGCCGCGTGCATCTTGCCGCTCGGGTGCAGGTTGAAGAGGCGCACCTGGTTGAGCGCGGCCGGGCCGAGGAACGACGAGGAGTCGTTGACCTGAGGACACGCCTCGAGGCAGCAGCCGCACGTCATGCAGCGTGACAGCGGATAGGCCTCTTCCTGGTTCTCTTGCGATTGCCGCGGACCGGGCCCGAGCTCGTGCGTGCCGTCGAGCTGGATCCACGCTTTGACCTTCTTCAGATCCTCGAACATGCGCGCGCGATCGACGATGAGATCGCGCACGAGCGGGAACTTCGTCATCGGCTCGAGCACGATGGCCTCGCCATGCGGTGCGATCTGATCGACGAGCGCGGTGCACGACTGCCGCACGCGGCCGTTGACGATCATCGTGCACGAGCCACACACCTCTTCGAGGCACACGGCTTCCCAGACGACGGGCGTGACGGGCTTGCCGTCCGAGGTCACCGGGTTCTTCCGGATCTCCATCAGCGCGCTGATGACGTTCATCTGCGGCTTCCACGGGACCTCGAACTCCTCCCAGCGCGCCGTAGCGGGGAGCGTAGGACTGTCCTGCCGTTTGATCTTCAGCTTGACGGTCTTCTTCGGCTTGGTCGGCTTCGTGGGCATCGATGTCTCAGTAGTTCTGGTCGACGCCTGCGCCACCGAACTGTCCCTTTGGAGCGTCCCCCTTCGGCGGCGTGGCGCTCGGCACATCTTTAGGATCGCTCGAGGCTTTTGGCGAGCCCTGGGCTGCGTGCGACGCCGCGGGGACGACGGAAGCGGAGGCCCCGGGCCTGCCCGAGGTGACGATGGGAGCAACGACGGGCGGTAGGACGACGGGCGCGACGCTCGCGGCGCCGATCGGCACGATCGCCTCGATCGGTGCGACCGCGGTAGCAGGTTTGACGGGCTGCGCGTTCGGCGGAGCCGGGGGGTCCGCAGTCGCGGCCGACGTGGCGTGACCCCGCGCGCTCACGAGGAAGAAGCCGCCGGCCGCGACGATGGCCGCCAACAGGAGACCGCCGACTGCGATCAGGATGGGAAACCGCGAGACCCCCGGGATGTGCGGCTCGGGCATCATGACCGCGGTGCCAGTGCTCGTGCCAGGCGGCACGTGCATGGCCTGCATCGGCGCGGCGCTGGCGCCATAGCTGCCGAGCGGCACAGTACGTGAGAAGTCGGGCTGCGGCTGCGGCGGGGGCGTGGAAGGTACCCGCAGCGTCGCTGCAAAGGAGCTCGAGGCCAACGTCGACGCCAGCCCGTCGACCCCTAGCGTCGACGACATCGGGCTCGTCGGTGTCGAGCGGCTCTGGGCGCTGTTTGCGAGGTTGTTGGTGTCGGCGCCAACCGATTCTTTCAGCCGTCGTGCGAACGTGGCGCAGTCGGGGATGCGCTTGGCCACGTCGTGCACGAGCGCGGCATCGACGACCTCGGCGAGCGTGCGCGGCACCCAAGGCGCGACGACGCCGAGCGGCCTGGCCGGCGTCATCACGATGCGGATGATCGTCTGCTCGTAGGTGCCGAGCTCGTCGTACAGCGGCGCGCCCGACAGCGCTTCGTACAAGACCGCGCCCATCGACCAAACGTCCGAGCGCTGATCGAGCTCGAGCCCCTGCGCTTGTTCGGGCGACATGTACTGGGGCGTACCGATCGCGGCGCCCATGCGCGTGAGCGCGCCCTTTTCGGCGGTCGCAGGTCCGAGCTCGTCCGGGCGAACGCTCGGCGCGACATCGTTGAGGAGCTTCGAGATGCCGAAGTCGAGGATCTTCACGAGGAGGGAATCGTCCTCGCGCGTCGTCAGGTAAATATTTGCCGGTTTCAAGTCGCGGTGAATCACGCCGGCGGCGTGTGCCTTCGCGAGCGCTCGGCAAGACTGGAAACCGATGGCGACGACGTCCTCGGCGCTGAGCTTTTTCTCGCGCGCGAGGCGCGTCGCGAGATCCTCGCCGTCGAGGTACTCCATGACCATGTAGAGGCCAGCGACGGGATCCTGGCCGACGTCGAACACATGCACGATGCTCGCGCTCTCGACCGCGCTGGCTGCCCGCGCCTCGCGACGAAAGCGGGCCGCGACCTCCACCGAGCTCGCGTGCGCTTGGTTGATGACCTTGATGGCGACGCGCTTGCCGATCTCGAGATGCTCGCCGGCATACACCGCTCCCATGCCACCGCTCCCGAGGAGGCGGTGAATCCGGTATTTTCCGGCGATCATGGTGCCGATCAGCGCGTTGCTCTCGCTCATCTGTTCGCGTTCGGACGTAGATACGTCCACAGAGCAGGTTAGGCCCCCTCGAACGCGCCCCGCAAGGGTCAGTGGCCGAACTGAATGCCCAACGCGGGTCCAATGTAGACCTGCGCGCCCGTGGCGAGCACCATCTGCCGGTCCGCATTGGCGAAGACGGCAGGTGGCAGCCCCGTACCCGCGGGAAGCGACTCGGTCACGGCGTCGTGCGAGGGGAAGTCCGCCCAGAGGATGCCGCCGAGGAAGAACTTCGCCCCGGGCGTGCTCCCGAGGAGCATTCCGCCGTCGAGCATGATGCCAGGGTTCACAGCGGAGACGGAGCTGCTGACGGGCACCTGCGCGTGCTGCACCGCGAACTGGTAGCTCCGAATCGCAGCGCCGAGGCTCGCGCCGAACGTGAAACGGATGACGTCGGTGTGGCTCGTCACGCGCGCGCCCGCCCCGACGAAGCCGTTGATGCTTCCGTAATGGAACTCGTACGTGCTCGAGCTCTGCGGGGTGACCGTGTCGGTATGCGTGTCGGCCAAGAAAGCCCCGACGACCTCGAACGACACGAAGGGCTTGAGCGCGTAGCCGATGTTGAGCAGCGCGGCCCCGCCGAGCGGCGCCGAATCCTGGTTGCTGCCGGGAGGAGCGGCGCCTGGGTGCGTCTCCGTACCGACGAAGAACGCCGGCGCCAGCGCAAATCGAGCATAGAACCCCGGCCACGGCTCCGGCGGCGCGGCGGCGGCAACCATGACGATGTCCTCCGCGTACGCTTGCCCGGCTTCGAGCGAGAGCTCGCGTGTCACGGTCTCGTAGCCGACGGCGCTCGCTTGAATACGGTGGTGCCCGACGGGAACGTCGCTGTCGTACGTGCCTTCGCCCGCCATCGTGCCATCGACCAAGATCGTGGCCGAGGCTGGAACGACCTTGAGGCGAAAGCGCCCGACGGTGCTCGACGCTTCGAGGACGACCTCCGCCTTCTGTTGACGTGCCAGCGACACGACACGCTTGGCCGCCGAGACGTTCGTGCCCTTTGCCTCGATCGTGTGATCGCCGGGGACGAGATCGCCTTCCCACGGTGCCGGGCCCTTGTCGACGCCGTCGACGATGACGTGGACGTCGGTGCGCGCGTTCTTCTCCTTCACGACGACGTGACCGGTCGTGACCTCGGCCTTCAGCGCGACGTCGATCTTCGCCTCGGCTTGCGATGCGACCTCGACCTGCCGCTCGAAGGGCTCGAAGCCCTGCTTCCTGATCTCGACCTTGTGCGGGCCAAGCCCGACGCGACGCGCGGGCGGCTGCGGTGTCGAGCCGATCGATTTTCCGTCGACCGACACGTCCGCGCCCGGCTCGCTCGCGGTGACCTTGATTGTCCCCGTCACGAGCTTGAGATCGTCGAGGGCCTTCTTCACGGCCGCGCGATCTGGCTCTTTGAGCTGCGCATCGTGAAGCGAGAGGATCTGCTCGTAAGCCTCGAACGCCTCGACGAATTTCTTGAGATCGCGGTAGCACTGCGCCGCGTTCTTCAGCGCAGAGGCGCGGCCGCCGAGACGGTACGACTCCGTGAACTCCGCGAGCGCCTCTTGGTACGCCGACTCGTTGTAGAGCTTGAGGCCGAGGTCGAAGTGCTTCTTGGCCGACGCCGCTTGCTCGGCGCTAGGCGGAGTCGCAGGTGGCGTGAGCTGCGCGTACGCGCGCGTGGAGCCCGCGACGATCGACGCCACTGCAACGAGGTTGAGCAGCTTCAATCGCCAGTTGGTCACTCGGATCCCCACGGTGCCTTAAGCTACGCGCTGGCGGCGCCGGCTGTCTCGTACTTGCGTACGCGTGGCTTCACGAGGGTGATGTCGACTTGATCGGTCGCGTGCAGCGACGTGCCATGGATGGAATAGTCGAGGCCGCGCACGTACTCGATGGCAGCTTGGCCGTCCCCGGGCCGGTGGAGGGCGAGCGTCGTCCGCAGCCACTCGGCGTCGTTTCGATCTTTGAACGCGGGCTTGAAGTGCGCGCCGCGTGACTCGTCGCGGTTGCGCGCGCCCTGCGCGATGACGCGCGCGAGCACGATCATGTTCTGAAGGTGACGGATGAAGGGCGCGCCTTGGTTCGCGTGCGTGCTCGTGTCGGTGACGCCGGACTTGCGCGCGCGCTCCGCTATCTCGTCGATATTCGCGAGCACGGCGTCGAGCTTGGCGTTGTCGCGCTCGATCGTGACGTCGAGCAGCATGATCCGACCGAGCTGCTCGTGGAGGACGTACGGGTTCTCGTCGCCATCCATCTCGAGGATCGCGTCGTACTTCGCCTGCTCACGCGCTTTCGCTTTCGTGAACAGCGAGCTTGGGAGATCCCAAGAGCTCTTGGCGAGGTTCTTCCGGTACGCCGCGATGGCAGGGCCCGTCACGAGGCCGGCGTAGATGCACGAGAGCAGCGAGTTGGCGCCGAGCCGATTTGCGCCGTGGTACTGGTAATCGACCTCACCCGCCGCGTAGAGGCCCTCGAGATTCGTAGCTTGATTGCGCGGAGATCCGGCGACGAGCGAGCCCGCCTTGTCGCGCTCGAAGTCGACCCACAGGCCGCCCATCGAGTAGTGAACGGCGGGGAACACGCGCATCGGGTTCGTGTAGGGGTCTTCGCCGACGAACTTCTCGTAGATCTCGAGAATGCCCGCGAGCTTCTTCTCGAGGGACTCTTTCGGGAGGTGCGTGAGATCGAGGTAGACCTCGTTCTCGTTCTTCTTCGACTTGCTGTTGTAGACGCCCTGCTGCTCGTGAAAGCACTTGAGGAACAGCTCGCGGCTCGCGATGTCGCGCGGAACGAGGTTGCCGTAGCCGGGGTATTTCTCCTCGAGGAAGTAGTCGCGTTCCTTCTCGGGCACGTCGCGGCCGCGGCGCTTCTCTTTCGGGTCTTTCGGAACCCAGACGCGGCCGCCTTCGCCGCGCGCGCTCTCCGAGATCAGGCGCAGCTTGTCGGCGCCCGGAATCGCCGTCGGGTGCACTTGAATGAACTCGCCGTTCGCGTAGCAGGCGCCCTCTTGGTAAACGGCGCTCGCGGCGGTGCCGGTGTTGATGACGCTGTTGGTCGAGCGACCGAACACGATGCCCGGACCGCCGGTCGCGAGGCACACGGCGTCGCCGCGGAAGGCCTCGATGGCCATGGTCTTCGTGTCCTGCGCGACGATGCCGCGGACGACACCCCCGTCGTCGCGCACGAGCGAGAGGAAGTCGTACCACTCGTGCTTCACGACCATCTTCTCGCCGCGGACCTGGACGCCGCGCGCGTCTTCCACGTCGATGGTCTCGAAGCGGCGCACTTGCTCGTCGAGCGCGTAGAGGAGCTGCTGTCCGGTGGTGGCACCGGCGAACGCGGTGCGGTGAAAGAGAGTTCCGCCGAAGCGACGAAAGTCGAGCAGGCCTTCGGGCGTGCGGTTGAACGGAACCCCCATGCGATCGAGCATGAAGACGATGCCGGGCGCAGCGTCGGCCATACCCTTCACGGGTGGCTGGTTCGCGAGGAAGTCGCCGCCGTAAACGGTCTCTTCGAGGTGCACGCGCGGCGAGTCGCCTTCGCCCTTCGTGTTCACGCTCGCGTTGATGCCGCCTTGGGCGCACACCGAGTGCGAGCGCTTGACGGGCACGAGCGAGAACAGATCGACCGGCACGCCGGCTTCGCACAACTTGATGACGGTCGTCAGACCCGCGAGACCGCCGCCGACGACGATGACGCGGCGAACGCGAGCTACTTCGGTGGGCATGGTTCGTCCAATGGAGTGTTGTCAGCTGCTAGCCCGAAGCGCGAGCCGGTCGCAAACGAGAGGACGGTGTTGGCGCCCATGCAGAAGAGCACCACACCGAGCGCGACCGGAAACCAGCTCGCGCGGGCCTGTGCGGGCGTGGCGGGCGCAGTTGCGGGCGCAGTTGCGGGCGTGGTCGTTCCAGATCCGCGGAAATTCCGACACACCGCTCGCGAAGTGAAAGACGGTGGCGGCGATTCCGACGAGGTAGACGAGCGCCCATAGCGGCAGCCCGGCGGTGGTCGACGAGAGGCGAGCGGTGAGCGCGTCGTAGAACGCATCGCCAGCGAGGCCGCGAACGAGGTTTTTCCCGCGCAGATCCCACAGATGGAAGCCCACGAAAGCGAGCGCCACCCCTCCGCTCACGCGACGAACGCGAGTTTCCGAGAGCTTCTGGGAGCTGTAGAGGACGTGAAACGCGAGCGGCAAAAGCACGACGACGATCTCGATCACGGGCAACAGCAGCGACTGGCCGTCGGTGGCAAAAGCGCGATCGCTACGCAGGACGCGCGCACAGCTCCACAGGTATTCGACGAGGAAGACGCCGAGCGGCACCACACCGGACAATGCGTGGAGCTTCCGGAGAACGAATGCTTTCGTGTAGCTTTCGCGCTCCATTGCAGACGAGAAGTAGGAGAACGAGCGGGTGACGTCAAGGTCGCGAGCAGGCGGAAAACCGCCTAAAAATGCGCGAATCACGATCGCGACGCTCGTGAGCGCTGGCACGGTCCTAGGCTTCGCGCTCGCCGTTGCGTGCGGCGGTGCTGGTCGCCGCGTCGTGCGGCCGTCGGTGACGCTCGCCAGCACGCCCGCGACGGCGGAGGAGATTGCCGAGATCCGCGAAGCTTGGGGCGACATCGAGACCCGCGGACAGGAAGGGCTGCGCCTTCGCATCGAGCGCTTCCTCAAGCGAAACGCCGACGACGGCGCGGCTCCGCTCGCGCGCGTGTACCTGACGCTCGTGTTGATGAACGAAGACCAATGGGCGAAGGCGTACGAGCACCTCGCGCTGCTCTCGAACCTCCCCGAAGGTGCGACGCGCAACTTCGCCCTGGTCGCGCGTGCCCGCTACTTGCGGCACGAGGGTCACCCGGCGGACGCGTTCGAGCTCCTGCGGCCGCTTGCGGGCAAGATGGTCGATCGGCACGCGCTCGAGCTGTTCCAAGAGGAGCTCTCGCTCGCCGCGGCCGAGGCCCACCGTGACTTCGAAGCCATTGCGTACATGGACTCGTGGCTGCGCTTTGCCGACGAGAACGACCGCGAGATCGCGCGAAAGAAGATCCCCGTTGCGCTCGCGCGCATGCCGCCCACGGTGCTCGAAGCGTCGCTGCGTGCGATGCGCACGAGCGGCGGCAATGGCTACACGATGGAGATGCAGCGCCTCGTCGCGACGCAGCTCGCGTCGTATGCAGTCGAGCGCGGCGACGCACGTCTCGCGCAGTGGCTCGTCGACCCGGACGCGGGCGCGGCGGTTCTCGCAGGCGACGCGGGTCTCTTGGTCAGCGAGCTTGCCGTTCGTCACCACGAGGTCGAGTCGGTGAACGCGCGCACCATCGGCCTGATCTTGCCGACGGGGTCGTCCGAGATGCGTGACGTGGCGGCCGACGTCGCGCGCGGCGTGGCATGGGCGCTGGAGCTCCCGCGGAAGAGCGTGGCCAACGGCGACAGCACGCGTCTGATCACCCGCGATGACGGCGGACGCGGCGATCAAGTCGAGTCGGTTCTCGATGACGTCGCGGGCGATGGCGCAGCGATCATCATCGCGGGCTTCGATCCGAGCAGCGCCGATCGCGCGGTTCGATGGTCGGAGTCGCATGGCGTGCCGGTCGTCGTGCTCAGCGTTCCACGCCAGCGACGCGCGATGACGTCGGCCTTCGTCCTGGGCGAGCCGAACGAGACTGTGATCTCGGCGCTCGCGGACGCGCTCAGCGCGCGGCGCGAGACGAAGGTCGGCCTCGTCACGGACAACGCCAACCTCATCGACGTCGCGCGCGTGTTCGAGCAGCACCCGAAGCTGATTCCGTTTCAGCCGGTCCCCTGCGAGCTCGAAGGCCGTCGCGTCGGTGACGCGCGCTTCCCCGTCGCAGCTTGGGAAAAAGCGGGCTACCGGACGTGGCTGATCTCCGGCCCCGAGCCGTGCGCTCGCGACGCCCTGCGCGAGATCGCGCAGGTGCGCGGCGGTGTGGTGGCGCTCACGCTCGACGCCACCGGGCCCATCGACGACAGCGTCGCCATCAAGGTGATCTCTGCGAGCGCCGGGCTGATCCCGGTCCTCGCCCCCGAAAAGAAGGACGCGGCCGGCAAGAAGGACGCGCCGCCAAGCACGCTCGATCCCGACATCCAGCGCTTCATGGCGAGCTTTGGCTCGACGCCCACCTGGCGCAGCGCTCTCGGACGCGACGCGGGCATCCTCGCGCGCCGCGCAGTCGTGTCACTCCCCCTCGACACGACGCTCGACCCTCGCGAGATCGCACGCCGCCGCAACGTCGTGCGCGCCGAGTTCAGCAAGGCCCACGAGCGCCTCTGGACCACCGAAGCCAGCGGCGTCGACGCCGCGCACATCCTGCCGCGGACGGTCCGCGTGGTGGACATTCCGACGCGTTAGGAGTCTGCGAAGGCGGCGCCGTCATTGACGTGATCGTTGACGTGATCGTTCGTGATCGTTGACGGAATCGTCTGAGAACGGTCGCAGGCTGCCCCGGGGACCGCGTCTTTGCTCAGTTGTCGCGCGCCCGGGGATGCCGCCGACGTTCGCTAGCCCAGTGACGCCCGAGGCCGACGGAGAGGTAACTCAAAGTCGCGAACGCAATCGAGGGCCACTTTCGTGGCACGGCACTAGTCCGGGCTGCGGGGCG
>CAXSGV010000024.1:22593-24833 GCA_964236615.1 uncultured Polyangiaceae bacterium | reverse complement strand
GGCCGCGCTTCTTCATCGACCGTCCCATCTTCGCGGCAGTCATCTCGATCGTCCTCGTCCTCGCTGGCCTCGCCGCGATGCGGGTCTTGCCGGTCGCGCAATACCCCGACATCGTCCCGCCCCAGGTGGTCGTCACGGCGAACTTTCCGGGAGCGAGCGCCGAGGTCATCGCGAACACCGTCGCCGGTCCGATCGAGCAGCAGATCAACGGTGTCGACCACCTGCTCTACATGCAATCGTCGAGCGTCGGCTCCGGCACGATGCAGCTCACACTGAGCTTCGAAATTGGGACCAACCCCGACCAGGCCGCGATCAACGTCAACAACCGCGTGCAGCGCGCGATGGCGCTGCTGCCCGAAGAGGTGAAGCGTCTCGGCGTGACGGTCGACAAGCGATCGTCCTCGATCCTGGAGGTCATCGCGCTCTCGTCGACCGATCCGACTCAGGATGCGATCTTTCTCAACAACTACGCCTATCTCAATGTCCTCGACGAGCTCAAACGCACGCCGGGTGTCGGCGACGCGCAGGTCGTCGGCGCGAAGAATTACTCGATGCGCATCTGGCTCCGGCCGGACAAGCTCGCCCTCTACAGCCTGACTCCGTCCGACGTCTCCGCGGCGATCCGCGAGCAGAGCGCGACGTTCGCGGCGGGCCGCTTCGGCGACGAGCCCGTGAAGGGTGACAACGCGTTCACGTACACGGTGACGACGCAGGGCCGCCTCGCGAGCGCCACGGAGTTCGAGCAGATCATCCTGCGTACCGATGCGAAGGGGGGAATCCTGCGCATCAAGGACGTCGCGCGCGTCGAGCTCGGCGCGCAGGACTACGCCCTCGAGACGACGCTCAACGGGCGTCCCGCCATCCCGACGCTGATCTTCCTTCAACCGAGCGCGAACGCTCTCGACACGAGCAAGCGGGTGCACGCGCGGATGGACGAGCTCGCGAAGCGATTCCCCGCCGGCATGAGCTGGAGCTCCCCTTACAACACGACGAAGTTCGTCGAGGTCTCGATCCAGGAGGTGGTCCACACCTTCGTGGAGGCCATCCTCCTCGTCGTCCTCGTCGTCTTCCTCTTCCTGCAAGATTGGCGGGCGACGCTCATCCCGGTCATCGCGGTCCCGGTCTCGATCCTCGGCACGTTCGCGGGCATGTACGTGCTCGGCTTCTCGATCAACATGCTCACGCTGTTCGGTCTCGTGCTCGCGATCGGGATCGTCGTCGACGATGCCATCGTCGTGCTCGAGAACGTCGAGCGAATCATGGCGACCGAGCACGTGCCCCCACGCGAGGCCGCGATCCGCGCGATGCGGGAGGTCACGGGGCCCGTCGTCGCGATCGTGCTCGTTCTCTGCGCGGTCTTCGTGCCGGTCGCCTTCATGGGCGGAATCGCCGGGCAGATGTACAAGCAATTCGCGATCACGATCGCGGTCTCCGTCGTCCTCTCTGGCGTCGTTGCTCTGACGCTGACGCCCGCGCTTTGCGCGCTCATCCTGCGTCCCGGCGGTCATCGCGTGCCCGCCGCGCCGTTCCGGTTCTTCAACCGGATGTTCGAGCAGACGACGAACGGCTATCTCCGTGGTGTCCGCTTCCTCCTCCGGCACGGCGTGCTCGCAGCCGTCATGCTCGCCGTCCTCTGCGCTTCGGCGGGCCTGCTCTTCCGCCACGTTCCTACCGCGCTCGTTCCGGACGAGGACCAGGGCACCGCATTCGCGGTCGGGTTCTTGCCGCCCGCGGCGTCTTTGCGGCGCGCGGCCGACGTCGCCAACCAGATGAACGAGCAGCTCCGGAGCGATCCGAACGTGGCCAACGCGGTTTCGTTCGCAGGCTTCGACGTCCTCTCGTCGGCGCAGAAGACGAGCTCCGTCGTCACCTTCGTCGACTACAAGCCGTGGCGCGAACGCAAGACGAAGGCGCAGGACGCCCGCGTGCTCGCCGGGACGCTCACCCGCAAGCTGCAGTCGATCCGCGACGCGTTCGTGATGGTCGTCAACCCTCCGCCGATCAACGGGCTCAGCACGACGGGCGGGTTCGAGATGTACGTCCAAGACCGCGGCGGTGGAGGACCCGAGCGGCTCGCCACCACCATCGATACCCTCGTCGCCGCGGCGGCCAAGCGGCCCGAGCTCGCGGGCGTTCAGACGACGTTCAGCACGTCGACCCCGCAGTACAAGCTGACCGTCGATCGGGAGAAGGCGAAGCTCCTCGGCGTGCCCATCGCCACGGTCTTCGAGACCATGCAG
>CAXSGV010000024.1:21939-22583 GCA_964236615.1 uncultured Polyangiaceae bacterium | reverse complement strand
TCAACGACTTCACGCTCATGGACCGGAGCTTCCGGGTGAGTCTCCAGTCGGAAGCGAGCTTCCGTGAGCGCCCCGATGATCTGAAGCAGGTCTTCGTTCGGGCGACGAGCGGCGAGATGCTCCCCATCAGCACGATCGTCCGCGTCGAGCGTGTCACGGGCGCCGACATGATCGAGCGCTACAACGGGTACCTCGGCGCCAAGGTCATCGGCAACCCTGCGCCCGGTTACTCCTCCGGACAGGCCCTCGACGCGATGCAGAAGGTCGCGGGCGAGAGCCTTCCCCCGGCGTACGCGACGGAGTGGACCGGCAGCGCCTTCCAGGAGCGTGCAACCGGCGGCACGGGAACGACCGCGGTCCTCTTCGGCATCGTGATGGTCTTCCTCATCCTCGCCGCCCAGTACGAGCGCTGGACCCTGCCGCTCGCCGTCCTCATGGCCGTGCCGTTCGCGCTCTTCGGTGCGATCGCCGCGATCTGGGTGCGTGGGCTCGCCAACGACGTCTACTTCCAGATCGGGCTCATCACGCTCATCGGACTCGCATCCAAGAACGCGATCCTCATCATCGAATTCGCGGTCATCAAGCGCGACCAAGGGATGAGCGCGTTCGATGCGGCGGTGGAGGCGGCCAAGCTACGGTTCCGC
>CAXSGV010000024.1:0-21929 GCA_964236615.1 uncultured Polyangiaceae bacterium | reverse complement strand
TGCGGCCGATCGTGATGACCTCGCTCGCCTTCATCCTCGGCGTCGTTCCGCTCGCGTTCAGCACGGGCGCAGGTGCAGCTTCGCGGCAGTCGATCGGAACCGGCGTCATCGGCGGGATGGTCGGCGCGACGTTCCTCGCCGTCTTCTTCATTCCCCTCTTTTACAAGGTGATCGGGGGGCGGTCGGCCAAAGAGAAGCCCGCCCTCGACGACTCTCCTTCGGGTGCCTACGCACCTGCCGAATAAACCACGAAGCAGGCCAAGCTCATCGACCTGCGACGACCAAGCGACCTGCTCTCGCGGCCTCGATCCGCGTCTACGGGACTGAATGAGCATTAGACAGAAGGAGATTGCATCGTGAAGATTGGCATCGTTGGTGCGGGTCACATTGGAAAGACACTTGCGCGTAAGCTGGGTGCCGCAGGACATGACGTGAAGGTGGCCAACTCGCGTGGTCCGGAGACGATCGAATCCGAGGTGCTCGACTCGGGTGCGCGCGCGGTAACCGCCGAGGAGGCAATGACCGACGTCGACGCCGTGATCCTTTCGATACCCTTCCTCCGTATCCCGGATATCGCGCCGCTTGTCGCCAAGGTCCGAGCCGAGGCGACCATCATCGATACATCGAACTACTATCCTCTACGCGACGGCAAGATCGCAGCCATCGACGCCGGCCAAGTCGAGAGCCTTTGGGTGGCCGAGAAGCTGGGTAGACCGATCGCCAAGGCGTGGAACTCGGTGCTAGCGGGGTCGCTCATCACGGAAGGAAAGCCTCCGGGCACGCCAGGTCGCTTCGCGCTTTCGGTCGCCGCGGATCGAGAGGTCGATCGCAAAGTCGGCATGGCGCTCGTCGAGGACACGGGCTTTGACGGATTCGACGCCGGTACGCTCGCGGAGTCGTGGCGCCAGCAGCCGGGAGCGCCCTGCTACTGCACGGACCTCACCCGCGAGGAGATGCCGGCGGCGCTCGCGGCGGCCGAGAAGGCGCGCCTGCCCAAGCGGCGCGACCCGGCGATGGCCATCATCATGGAGAGGTTCGACGACGGCACCACAACCCCCGACGGCAAGTACCTCCTTCGCCTGAATCGCGCGCTCTACAGGTAGCAAGGCACCGTCGACGTCCATTGATCCGATGGCTCCCGCGACGCCACGAAGATTTATGAAGACAGAATCAAGGAAAGAGCGATGAGCCTCGTCGACGAAGTCGCACCGGGAATCAATGGTCTCGAACAATTGCTTGCGCTGATCGCGTCCGGCCGCAAACCAGGTATTCTGCAATCGCTCGACTTCGACTTCATCGAGGCGAGCGATGGGCGAGCGGTGTTTGCGGGGGTGGCGGGTGACCACGCCTACAATCCAATCGGCACCGTCCACGGCGGCTACGCGGCGACGCTCCTCGATTCGGCGTGCGGGTGCGCCGTTCACACGCGACTCAAAGGAGCTCAGGCCTATACGACGCTGGAGTTGAAGGTCGCGTACCACAAGGCCATCACGCGTGACACCGGCCTGCTGCGCGCCGAAGGCACGGTCCTCTCGCTCGGCAGACGGGCCGCATTTGCCGAGGCCAAGCTCACCGACGCCAGCGGGCGGCTGTACGCGAGCGCGTCGTCCACGCTGCTGATCTTCGAGCCACTTGCCTGACTGTCGCGACGGAGCCCACTGCCGTTTGGCGCCAACCGATGACATCGCGCCGGACGCCACGTCGGCGGATCTCCTGGCGACCTACGTGCGAAAGCCCAACGAGCTGATCCGCGCCATCGCCGCTTCCACGTACACTTCACGCCGACATATTCGTGCTGAATCAACCAGGTCGAGCGCCTCTTCGCCGAGCTCACGAACAAGGCCCTTCGACGAGCTTAGGCGCCGACGGCGAGCGCATCGGCGAGCCTCGGGAACGCGGGCTTGAAGCCCAGGTCGTCGCGGATCTGGCGCCCATCCATGACGGCTTCGAACGCCCGCGCGCGCTCCGGCTCCGACCCGTCGGGAGGTGGCGCGCCGGCCGACGCGAACAGTGTCGCGTTGTCCGGCGCCTCGTCGTCGCACACGTTGTAGATGCGATGCCGCGGCGACGGTGCGTCGAGGACGAGCGCGACGGCCTGCGCGATGTCGATGTGGTGGCCTATCGACATGCGTTGTGTTGGCGGGAACGTGCGCATCATCGGCACTGCTTCCGCAATGTGCGCATCACCATCGCCGTACACGAATGGCAACCGAAGCACGCGCACGTCGAGACCGTTGGCCGATAATAGGAAACGCTCCGCGACGAGCTTGCTCACGGGGTATGCGGCGATGGGCGCGCAAGCATCCGTCTCGCGGGCGAGACGGCCGCCCGTCGGGCCGTAGACCAGACCCGTGCTGGTGAACACGAAACGCTTCACCCCCGCGGAGATGGCCGCGCGTGCGAGGTGCTGCGTGCCGAGATCGTTCACGGCGTGCGCCTGTTCAGCAGTCGCGCCGCGGAAGAACGCCGCACAGTGGACCACGGCGTCGACGCCGCGCACCGCAGCGACCAGCGACGCGGGGACGAGGAGGTCGCCTTCGACGAGCTCGATGGGATCGCCGAGCATGCTGCTCGCGCGCACGCGATCGCGGACTAGGGCGCGTACTTGGTCGCCGCGCGACGCGAGACGTTTGGCGAGGCGAGAGCCAATTTTTCCTGTTGCTCCGGTGACGAGGATTTTCATGACCGGAATCGTGGGGAGCTGCAGCCTGCGCGGATTGGAAAAACCGGACATCACGGTCATGTCGTGCGCGATTGGAGAAATCGGACATTTCGTGGCCGGAGAGACACGCACCTGGACGCGGCGCCGTTGTGCGCGACACTGCCTGGATGCAACCGGCGACTTCGATCACGCGCTTTGTCGAAGACGCTCGGATGATCTCGCCCGTTGGCGACGAGACGTTCGCTATCGATTGGCTGCCGAACGGCCGCACGAGCCTGGTCGTCCGCGTGCGCGAAGACGGTCGCGGCGACGCCTACGTGATGGGGCCGCGCACGCGCGCGAAGTTCAAACGCGCGACAGGCTTCGTGCGCGCGACGATGATCCAGTTCAAGCCTGGTTGGTCGCCGTCGGTGTTCGGCGTCCCCGCGAATGTGCTCACAAACCAGCTGGTCACGCTCGACGATCTGTGGGGAGCCTCCAGCGGTGACGTCACGACCCGCCTCGTGGAGGCGCGCAGCGTCCCGGCGATGCTCGAGTGTTTGTCACGCGCGGTGGCCGCGCGCACGACGTTCGAATCGAGCTCCGCGCGCCTGGCGCGGCGAGGGGCCCGGCTGTTCGAAGCTACCGAGACGCGCGTCGACGTGGTCGCGCACCAGCTCGGAATCACGGCGCGGCACCTGCGCCGAGCCTTCGTCGAGAACGTCGGGATCGGGCCCAAGGAGTTCGCGCGAGGCGTTCGTTTGCACCGCGCGATCCGCGACTCTGCGCGCTCGAACGACTGGGGCCTGATCGCGCGCGATGCGGGCTACTACGATCAAGCGCACCTGATTGGGGACTTTCGCGACCTCGTCGGCCTCACGCCCAGCGCATACCTTGCGCGGTGATGTGCATCGACACGTCGCGCGCCACGGAGCGCACTCAATCACTTTGCTCGACCTCGGCCATGTACTTTTCCGACATACGTCGCCCGTGCGCCGTCACGGCAGCCTTCGGATCCACCTCGACGACGTCACCGACCACCTCGAGCCCGGGGACGTACGGGAAGGCGGGCTGCCGGCGGATCGCCCAGTTGCCTGCTCGGATCTCCAGGTCCGAGTGGTTGACGGCGGACGCGAGAGCACGCAATCGGACTTCCCCCTGTCGAAGCGGCCCGTGCGTGACGTCTTCCACGCAGAGCACTTCCGGTCCGCCGAGCAACTTCGTCGGAGCTCAGGCCTCCTCGAGGGTCCGGCCCCTGGTCTCCTTCACGAAGCGGCGCACGAACCAGAACGAGACGAGCGTGAACGCGAGGTACATCGCATAGGCGGCACCCGGGCCTGCTGCGGCGACGATCGGCGGAAACGTGATGGTGACGAGCCAGTTGGCAATCCACTGCGCGAACACCGCGGCCGCCATCGCGGCGCCGCGGATCGCGTTGGGGAACATCTCGCCGAGGAGGACCCACACCACGGGGCCCCACGACATGCCGAACGCGAAAACGTAGAGATTGGCGGACACGAGCGCGGTGATCGCCATCGGGCGCGAGAGCATCACGCCGCCGTCGACGTGCACCGCGGTCGCGAAAGCGAGGACGAGGACGGCGAGCGTCAGGGCCATGCCTGCAGAGCCCCATAGAAGCAGCGGGCGACGACCCGCGCGATCGACGAACGCGATTGCGACCAGCGTCGCGACGATGTTGATCACGCCGGTGATGACGTTGTTTCGCAGTGAGTCGTTCGAGCTGAAACCCACCGACTGCCAGAGGACATCGCCGTAATAGAAGATGCTGTTGATGCCGACGAGCTGCTGGAACATGGAAAGCGCGGTACCAATCCAAACGATCGGGAGCACTTTGCCCTGAGGCGATCGCAGGTCGGCAAAGCGCGGGGCGCGGTCGGTCTCGATCGTCCGGCGGATGCTCATCACGTCCGACTCGCTCGCCGAGCGATCGATCATGAGAAGCACCGCGAGCGCTCGGGCCTCGCGCTTCGCCGCAACCAGGTAGCGCGGGGACTCGGGGATGAGCACCGTCGCGGCACCGAAGAGCAACGACGGAAAGACTTCGACGAGAAACATCCAACGCCACGCGTCGAGGCCGCCCCACAGAAGACCGTTGGCTCCGCCCGCGGCTCTTGCGAGCAGGTGATCGCTGAGCAGCGCGGCGAAGATGCCGAGCACGATCCCGAGCTGCTGCAGGGACGCGAGACGTCCGCGGATCTGCGGCGGCGAGATCTCGGCGGTGTACGCGGGGGAGACGACGCTCGCGGCGCCCACGGCGATGCCACTGAAGAAGCGGGCAAGTGTGAACATCGCAGCGGAGCCGGCGAACCCCGACCAGATCGCGGTCACGGCGAAGATGATCGCGGCGATCACCATCACGGGCTTGCGTCCAAGGCGATCGGCGAGGCGGCCGGCGACGAGCGCACCGGCGGCGCAGCCGATGAGGATCGAGGCCACGGCGAAGCCGGTACCGCCGCTCGACGCGCCGAACGATCGCTGGATGCCGAAGACGGCGCCGTTCACGACGGCGCTGTCGAAGCCGAACAGGAAGCCGCCGAGCGCAGCCGTCGCGGCGAAGAACGCCACGCGCGTCGTGTGCACCGACGGCGGAAGCGCCGACCCGTGCGCGATCTCTTCAGCGGGGGTCGTCATCGGTGTGCCAGATTAGAGGCACCAGGATGGCGACGGGTTTCGCGGCGTCTCGGGTCTACGACTCGTCTCAGCGGCCGACGAGGGTGGCCGCGGCTAATTCCAGAATTGCGGGTACATGAGTCGGGTGAGCAACGCGGTCGACGCGGCGAACGCGACGAAGACGATGGCGTAACCGCGCACGCCTCTCAGCCATCCGGGACGTTTGCCGCGCCAGTGCATGACGCCGATCGCGATGCCGAGAACCAGCGCGCTCGCGGCCATCGGCGGCGCCAGAATCGTGATGTACAGCGCGGTGGCCATGAACTCGTCCATGCTCGTCAGGCGCGCAGACGCCGGTCACGTGCCGCAAAATGTTTGAAGTACTCGCTCCTCCGGTTGCGGCGGCGTCGCCAAGTCGGCGGCCTCCGGCTGATCGTCGTACGGGCGCGCCAGCACCGAGACGAGGCGCTCGAAGGGCGCGAAGTCCTCCTTCGTCGCGGCGGCCTGGATCATCTCCTCGATGCGATGGTTGCGCGGGATGAAGGCCGGATTCGCCCTCTTCATCGCCGCAGCGCGGTCTTCGTTCGACCGCTCCTCGCGCGCGAGCCGTTGTCGCCACTCTTCCGCCCAGTCGTGGAACGCGCCCGTGTTGGAGAACAGCGCGGCGACCTCGTTGTTCCGCTTCGCGTCTTCGTCTGTGGCCGTGCCCGGGCTGAACGCGATCGTCGAGAGCTTCCGGAAGAACACCGTCCAATCGACTCCACTCGACGCCATCCGCTCGAGGATCACGTCGAGGAGGCGCTCGTCGCCCTCCTCGGTCGTTGCCAGTCCGAGCTTTCCGCGCATCACCGCAAGACGCGCCGCCGCGAACCTCGCGGGGAACCGCTCGAGGCGCTCGGTCGCGATCTTGATGGATTCCTCCTCTGAATCGGAGAATTGCGGCAACAGGGTTTCTGCCAAACGCGCAAGATTCCAAAGTGCAATGGTGGGCTGATTGCCAAACGCATAGCGGCCCCCTACATCGATTGAGCTGAACTTCTTTGCTGGGTGGTATTCATCCAAGAACGCGCAAGGCCCGTAATCGATGGTCTCGCCCGAGATCGACGAGTTGTCCGTGTTCATGACACCGTGCACGAAGCCCACGCCCATCCACGCGGCGACGAGGTCGGCCTGGCGTTGCATGACGCCGTCGAGGAGCGCGAGCGCGAGGTTCTCTGCCTCTGCGGACTCCGGATAATGTCGAAGAACGGCAAACTTGGTCAGCGCGACGAGCGACGCTTCGTCCTGCCGTGCTGCGAAGTATTGGAATGTCCCGACGCGCATGTGACTCGCCGCGACGCGCGTGACGATGGCTCCCGGAAGGTACGTCTCCCGCGCAACCCGCTCGCCCGTCGTGACTGCAGCAAGAGCGCGAGTCGTCGGGATACCGAGGGCCGCCATCGCTTCGCTGACGACGTATTCGCGGAGGACCGGCCCGATCGCGGCGCGACCGTCGCCGCCTCGTGAGAACGGCGTCCGTCCTGCGCCTTTCAGCTGCACGTCGCGCCTTTTGCCGTCCTTGCCGACAATCTCGCCGAGGAGGATCGCGCGCCCGTCGCCGAGGCGTGGGACGAATGATCCGAATTGGTGGCCCGCATACGCGAGGGCAATCGGCTCCGCACCTTCAGGGAGCTCGTTGCCCGAGAAGATGCGTGCGCCCTCCTCGGACGAAAGCGCGGCGGGATCGAGGCCGAGGAGCTCCGCGAGGGGCGCGTTCACCTTCACGAGCCGCGGGGCTTTCACGGGCGTCGGCTTGATCGCAGCGAAGAAGGGGGCGGGGAGGCGCGCGTACGTGTTGTCGAAGGGGAACTTCATTGGCGGAGCCTTGTTCTCGGTCAACCTGCTCCTCACGGCAAGCGCGACCGGACGTTCCGCGGCGATCGGCGCGGGGGTTCGTTGCCGTGACGATCGCCGCGCACGACGGCCGCTTGCAGAGTCTCGGCCGGAACGACGGCTTGTTGCGGCCGCTCACCACGCGCAAGATCGTTGCCGAGCGTCACGACGCTGTGCGCGCCTGACGCGTCGACGAGATGCAGCTCGACGGGGTCGCCGTCGTAGTGGTGCCACACCTCGTCGGAGCGAACGCGACGCAGGGCCGAGAACGTGCCCGCCGGCAGCAGGAAGTAGATTGCCGTGTGCGCGGCGCGCGGAGCGCCGTCGGGGCAGCCCTTCGAGCGTGAGGCTCGCGCGATGGCGAGCACAGGCTACGAATCACTCCGGGAGATCGGCCCCGCAGACGTTTGCGACGCCGACGCAGCTCGTGCGGTCACCGGAGTCGCGACGATCACAGGGGCGAGCTCCGCCCCTCGATCCAAGCCTCGACCTCTTCGGGCTCGATACACGCTCGATAGAGCACCCACGGCACAGGTGCCGTGACATCCCAGAACAGCTCCGACCAAGGCCGTATCAAGCTGTTGTGGAGGACGGCTCGAAGCACGTTCGTCCGGGCACGCGACCCGCCATCGACGGACGCCTGCTTTTCAATCAGAACGTCGAGCAGCTCGGCGCGTGAGCGAACGAAGCCTGGCGGGGGCTTGCACTCGCGGTGGCAGACGAAGTCGCCGAAGCGAGACGAGTCGTATCCGCCGTCGTACGGCGGCTTTGGTTGAACCACGTAGTCCAATCCAACTTCGTAGTGAGGTACCAGCCGAACGACGTTGGCGAGCCCGAGATTCGAAATCTGCAATCGAATGGCGACATCGAGCTCGACAATCCGCGGAATGAGCGCTGGCGGGAGTCCGCGATCGAAGCGGTACACGTTCACCATTCCCCAATCCGCAGGGTCACGGCTTGCGCCTCGTCGCAAGAACGCGTCGCTCGGACATTGGTAAAGAGTCCATTGCGCGGCCTGAACGGGCGCCGTGAGGGAGAGCTCTCGTGCGAGCTCGTCGAAGGCGGACATCCTCCTATCCTATGGAGGAAATCCTCTTTGCTCCCCTACTCTTCTACTCTTCGGCCCGAGTGGTCGGAGATCGGCCAGACGTTCTCGACGGTCACCTGACGGACCGGGCATGGAGCCACTGTTCAGCGGACGCGCGCTCGACCTCGTACCCGCGCTGCGCTGCGAACCCGTCGCGCGCTTGCTCTGCCAGAGCGATCGCGCGCGCGCCGCCGCGTCCGCCGCTCTGCAGCGCTCGTGCAAGGAGCAGACGCGTTTCCGCGAGCTCCGTCTTGTCGCCGAGCTTCTCTCGAAGAGGGAGCGCGCGCTCGAGGGCCGCGATGGCCTGGGCGGTCTTCCCCTCGTGGAGCAAGGCCTCGCCGAGATCGTGGAGAGTCTCTGCGGTCTCGTTGGGCGGGTTTCCCAGGCGCTCGCAGATGGCCGCGGCGCGCGCGTTCATCGCAATCGCCTCCGCGCCACGACCGAGCGCGAGGTAGCTCTTTCCGACCGTGACGAGCGCGTTCACGTGATCGGGATGATCGACGCCGAAGTACTTCTCGGCGAGAGCGAGCGCGCGCTCGCCGTGAGGCAAGCCCTCCGCTGGCTTCCCATGCGTGTTCAGGATCGTCGCGAGAACGCCTTCACCGCGCGCGATGTCGGGGTGCTCGTCACCGAACGCCGCGCGCCAGATCGCGAGCGCTCGCTGGATGTCGCGCAGCGCGTCGTCCCACCGCCGTAGATCGAGCTCGGAGATGGCGAGGTTGCGCAGTGCGAGGGCGAGATCCGGATGGTGCGGGCCGAGCGACCTCTCGACGATCGTCGCCGCGCGCCGCTGGTAAGCGAGCGCTTTGTCGATGTCGCCGAGCAGGTACACGTGCTTGGATGCGTTGTTCAGCGACATGCCGACGCGGTAGTCGTCGGGGCCGAACGCCTTTTCGCGCAGCGCGATGGCGTGCTCGGCCGACGCGAGCGCGTCGGTGTACCGGCCGCGGCCATCGTCGATGAAGGCAAGGTTGTCTTCGAGCTTCGCGCGGAGCTCGATCTCATCCGGCCAGCGCGTGAGGACGGCGGTGGCCAGACGCCCTGCGTGCGTGGCCTCGTCGTACTTCGCCTCGCGCTCGCCGAGGTTGAACGTCAGCTGCACGAGAGCGCGCGCCTTGCCGAGATCGTCGCCCGCCGACTCGGCGTGCTCGACGGCATCGTAGAGCGTGGCGTCGGCCGCAGGGATGTCGCCGAGGCGCAGTTGCGCTCTTCCGATGACGTACTCGAGGTCCGAGACGAGCGCGTTGTCGCCCGTCGCTTTCGCGGAGTCGGTCCTCGAACGCGCGACGTGG
This sequence comes from uncultured Polyangiaceae bacterium, assembly GCA_964236615.1. Classification (GTDB taxonomy): domain Bacteria; phylum Myxococcota_A; class Polyangia; order Polyangiales; family Polyangiaceae; genus CAXSGV01. The sequence continues at coordinate 12,406 of CAXSGV010000024.1, read as the reverse complement.
AGAGCATCGGCGTAGCGCCCTGCGCGCTCGAGGGCGCGTGCGCGGATCATCTCGTCGCGCGCCTCCTCGATCGCCCTGCGAACGGCGGGATCCTTGACGACGCGTACGCGTGAGCGAAGCGCGGCCACGTCCGCACACTCCTCCGCGCGTGGCAGCGCGTACGTCGCTTGCACCGACCTCTCGACGACCTTCGCGTCGGCTTCGGCGAACAAATCGGTGAGAGCCTTCATCTCGCGGGCCTGGTTGGCGAGGCATGCCATGCGGAGATCCATCAGCTCCGCCGACTGTTCGCCGCGGATCTGCGTCGCCTCGCAAGCGTCCGTGTGCATGGTCGACCACTTCGTCGCGTAGCCATCGAGCGCCCGACTGACCTCGCGCGCCGCGTCGTCCGCGTACGCCGCGTGCGTTCGCGCGAAGGCCGCCGTCACGGCTTCCTTCCGCGGAGCGTCCCAGATGCCAGCGAGCTTCTGCGATGCGCCCGTGCACAGCTGCGCCTTCGTCTCGGCGTGAGCTCGGCCCCAATGGGCGCCCGCGAGCGTCACGCCGATCGCACAAGTCGCGGCGAGCAGCACGGTCCATTGCCAACGTGCTCGCCGCTCGTGCGTGAGCTCTGCGAGGAGGGCATCCATCGAGGAAAAGCGAGCCTCGGGAGACTCCGACAGACCGCGATCGATGGCTGCGCGAACGCGCGTGGGAAGGGCTGTGCGTTCGCGAGGAGCCGCATGCGGCCGCTCGCCTCGAAGCGCCTCGTCGAGCGCGACGCAAAAGCTGAACTGATCGCTGCGCGCGTCGACCTTCTTCCGCGTGCGTTGCTCGGGCGACATGTACCTCGGCGTCCCGTAAATCGTGCTCTCCGGAGCCGAGCGTGGCGCTGCGCCTTCTTCGTCCGCGATGTCGCTCGGTGCGAGCTCGCTCGGAGCCGCGAGCCCGAAGTCGGTGACGCGCGCTCGACCGTCGACGCCGAGGAGCACGTTGCTCGGTTTGAAATCGCGGTGAACGACGCCGCGCTCGTGTGCAGCGGCGAGACCCCGCCCCGCCTCGACGAAGCGAGCGACGATCGTCCGTGAGGAGTGCGACTCACTGCGAAGCCATCCGGCGAGTGTGCCGCCGCGAAGGTGCTCCATCGCGAGGAACACCCGGCCCTCGTGCGTCCCGGCGTCGAAGACGGCGATCACACCGGGGTGGGAGATACGAGCCAGCGACTGCGCCTCGCGAAGGAGGCGCTCCTGCGCGCCGCGCTCGTCCTCGCCGTGTGCGCCCGCACGCAGAACCTTGATCGCGACGCGCCGGTCGAGCTCGGGATCGTACGCGCCGAAGACGACGCCCATTCCGCCGCCGCCGAGCCATTCGAGAACCACGTAGCGGCCAATCTGTCGGCCGATGGTGACCGGGGCTTGCGCATCGACCGCCGTGCCGGCCGGCGTGACGGCGGTCGCGGCGCGCTCGAACGTCTCGACGTCGACCGCGCTGCCAGGCGTGTCGATGAGCGCGCGGCCCATCTCGACGAAGAGCGCGCGACAGTCCTCGCAGCGGTCCACGTGATCGTGAACCTCGTTGCGGACGCCGTCTGCGAGCTCGCCGTCGAACCAGGCGACGACGGTGTTCGCGTCGACGCAGGCAACTTGCGCTTCACTGGGCTGAGTACGCATCGGCGGCTCGAGGGGCGACGCAGCATACGGTCTGCTACCCTCGGCGCAACGAAGATGGCGCCGTCGCTCGCCCACGCGCTGCTCGAAAACATCGACGAAGCGCACGCCGATGCCTCTCCGGATCTCGAAGCGACGGTCGCGCGCCTGGTCGAGGACGCGAAAGCAGCGTGGCCGGCCGTGCACGTCGACCCGCTGCGCTTCCTTCGTTACGTGAGCGAACGCTTGCCGCGCGGCGAGGACTGCTCGAGCGCCGTTGCGTCCCTCCATTTCGCCGGCCTGTACTTGGCGTGCGCGTGTGCCGACGGCTCGCCCGCGGGGCTCGCGGCCTTCGACGTTCTCTTCGCAGGGTGCGAGCCCGCGCTCGCGCGCCTCGGACACGAGCCCGGCTTCGCCGACGAGGTGAAGCAGCAAGTGCGCACGAAGCTCTTCGTCAAAGAGCCGAACAGCGCGCCGAAGATCACCGAGTATTCGGGGCGCGGGGATCTGCGCCGGTTCGTGCGCGTGATCGTCATGCGCGAGGCGATCAGTCAGCGACGAAGCCGAAAGCGAGCGGTCGCGCGAGAGGACGAGCAAGGTCGTCAGCCGGAGTCCTGGCTCTCCGCCGACCCGGAGCTACTGCACCTTCGGAAGGAGTACGAGGCCGAGTTCCAGCGCGTCTTCGGCGAGGCGGTGCGCGCGCTGACGAGCCAGGATCGGAACCTCCTTCGGTACCACTACCTCGACGGCCTCAACATCGATCACATCGGGGCGATCTACGGGATTCACCGCGTCAGCGCGGCGCGCAGGCTCACGAAGGTACGCGAGCAGCTCGTCCAGAAGACGCGGCAGCTCCTCGCGGAGCGACTGCGGCTCCACACCGGTGAGCTCGAGAGCGTCCTTCGTCTGATCGAGAGCGACGTCGACATCAGCTTGCGTCGTGTTCTCGGCGACGTGTCCGCCCAGGTCTGAGCAGCACGAAAAATAAATCGTGTCGGCCGCGCAACCTGGCGTGGCCGGCGGCGTCTCTTGGATCGACGCGGCCGATCCGGTCGCTTCGGCGCGTGCTTCACGCGCTTCATCGAAGAGGAGCTTCGTCATGAGGGTTTCACAATCACGGATGGTTCTTGGCGCGACCTTGCTGATCATCGGAGCCGGATTCGCCTCCGCCGCCTGCAGCTCGAGCAGCTCGAGCGGGTCCGACCCTGTGCCCGATGCCGACTCGGGGACGCCGTCCGATCCCAAAGCGGGCGGCGACGGCGGCAGCAGCACACCCACGCTCGCCTGCCAGCAGCTGACCTGGTGCACCAACTACGAGCCGACCTCCGCGCCGGCGACGTCGCCCCCTGCCTTGAACGGCGGAGCGATCGCCGAGGGGTTCTACCGCAGCGAAGAGGGGGGCTCGGCGGTCGGGCTTCTGTTCCAAGGATCGCAGGTGCTGCAGGCGATGCCGGGCGTGGGCGCCTCCAACCTGCTCGGCTCATGGGCCGCGTCCGGACCAAACCTGACGATCACGTACGCCACCGAGTGCTCGTACGGCAAAGCCGACCGCGCCTCCACCAAGACGGACGCGGCGTTCACGTACGCCGCCGACGGCACGAGCCTCTTCTTGAAATCACCTACGGCGTTCGGCAACTCGGACGTTCGACGGTTCCAGCTGATTGCCAGACCGTCGGACGTCTGCAGGGCCGACGCCCATTTCAAATGCGATAGCAGCGTCTGCAGCTGTTCGATTCAGACCGGCACGACTCTGGAGAAGTGCCCCTGAGGGGTGACACGGGGAGCTTGTATTCGTAAATGTCGATCATGAGCGTGCCCCGTCGACGCGCAGCACCGAACCTCGCGGAAGAGCGCTGCCCTACGGCGCTTCTCCTCATCGACGTCATCAATCGCTTCGACTTCGAGGGCGCCGACGCTCTTCTCCGTGCCGCGCGTCCGATGGCGACGCGGATCGCCGCGCTCACGCAGAGGGCGCGAAAGGCCGGCATTCCGATCGTGTACGTGAACGACAACTTCGGACGCTGGCGCTCGGACTTTCGCACCATCGTTCGAACCTGCAGCGACGGCGACGCGCGTGGCCGTGAGATCGCCGAGCTACTCGCGCCATCGGACGCGGATTACTTCGTGCTCAAGCCTTCCAACTCGGCGTTCTACGGCACCGTGCTGGAGACGCTCCTGCGTCATCTCGGGGCCGAGACGCTCGTCTTGACCGGCGTCGCGACGGACAACTGCGTCCTCTTCACCGCGCACGACGCGTACCTCCGCAGGTTTCGCCTCCTCGTCCCCGCCGACTGTGTCGCCTCCGAGAGCGCGTCGCGCGATCGCCGCGCGCTCGAGATCATGGCCACTTCGATGAAGGCGGACACGAGCACGAGCGATCGACTTCGACTGCCGACGCTCGCCAGGGGACGGCGAGGCCCGAAAGTCGCGCGAGACGACCAGCGGGAATAAAGGCGCTCATCGCTCCCGCTGGCGGATTTCGTGTCACACTGCGGTCCATGCTCCGATTCCGTGCTCTCGCCGCGTTCGCCCTTACATCGCTCGCTGCTGCTGCATGTGGAAACACGACGGGGAGCGGTTTCGCGCACGGCGATGGCGATGGCGACGGTGGCCTGAACGAGGGTGGCGGTGGTGAGTTCACCGCTGGCGGCCGCGGCGGGGGCGACGGCAGCACGCCCTGCGCGGCGGCGAACGTCGCGACTCAGAAGGCCAAGGTCGATCTCATCTTCGTGATCGACGACTCGGGCAGCATGACCGAGGAGATGAACCAGATCAAAACGAACGTGAACACGTTCGCGCAGACCATCGGCGGGAGCGGGCTCGACTACCAGGTCATCTTCATCGTGAAGCGCGCGACGAGCTCGGGGCAGACCGGCAACGTCATCTGCGTGCCGCCTCCGCTCGGCGGCGCGAACTGCGGCGACAACGGCGCGATCTTCCACCACATCAACCAGGACGTGCAGAGCAACAACTCGCTGTCGCTCATCTTGTCGACGTACGCGAGCCCGACCCCGACCCTCGCGTGGGACAAGTACCTGCGGCAGGAGGCCTGGAAGGTGTTCGTCGAGGTCACCGACGACCAGTCGTTCTTGAACAGCACGAGCTTCGATCAGCAGCTGCTCGCCAAGGCGCCGGCGGGAATGTTCGGCACCGCCCAGTCGCGTCGCTACATCTTCCACAGCATCTGCGGTTGGCAGGACGGCAGCGCTCCTCTCAGCGGGGGCCAGTGCGCGACGGCCGTCAACAACGGCTCCGAGTACCAGAAGCTCAGTCAGCTCACGGGCGGCATCATCGACTCGGTGTGCAAGACCGATTACTCGGGCGTGCTCAACAACATCGCCAAGGGCATCGTCGCCAAGCTCGCGTGCGAGCTCACGCTGCCTTCGAGCGCAACGTCCGACCCGACCAAGGTCGTCGTGCAGCACACGCCCTCGAAGGGTGGGGCGCAGAAGCTCGATCAGGTGACCGACGCCTCGAAGTGCGCCGCGTTCCCGAACGGCTGGTACTACGACAACAACGCCGCACCGACGCGCATCCTTCTCTGCGCAGGAATCTGCGACGCCTCGGCGAACGATACCGGCTCGAAGATCGAAGCCCTCGTCGGCTGCAAAGGCGCTGCTCCGAAGTGACAGCAGCAGCTAGGCGCGCAGCCACGCGCGCCGCTGCGCGCGCGAGGCTCGTTCGCTCGCGCGTGGCGAGCATCGCCGTCGTGATCGCGTCGGTGGCGTTGCTCCTCTCGACATCCACGTCGTGCACCACCAACAGCTCGCTTTGCGCGCCGACCTCACGCTCGGCGGCGGAGACGATTCTGACGGCGTGGTGCGCGCGCTACACGCAGTGCGACCCGACGCGCGGCACCAGCGCGAAGTGCGTCGAGGATCGCATCGCGATCGCCGTCGTGCCCGACGAAGAAGGCTGCGGCTCGAGCTGCCCCGAAGACACCGACGTGTGCCGCCGCTCCTCATGCAAGGACGAGCGCGTCGAGAGGTGCCGCAAAGCGTCCGGCGAGATGGCGTGCGCAGACCAGGTCGAGGGCCCGATCGTGCGCTACCCGGACTTCTGCGACAGCTGCTTCGATTAGCGCGGATTCAAGTAGCGCGTTTCGGCTTCGCGCGAATGGGGAGCGCGGCAACGCGTGCGAGCGCCGCCCTCAGGGCCGGCACCGCGAGGTCGACGAACACGCGCGTCTTCGCCGCGAGGAACGCCGTCGACGGGTAGAGCACGTGAACGGGGAGCGGCTCGGGCTCGAATGGGGCGAGAATGCGTACGAGCCTTCCATCACGAAGCTCGCTCTCCGCTTGGTACGAGAGAACGCAGGTGACGCCGCCGCCGTCGACCGCCGACGCGATGGCCGCATCGGCGCCGTTCACGGTGAGGCGCGGGCGGACCTTCACCTGCTTCGATCGACCGGTGCCGGGCGTCGTGAACGACCACGACTCGCTCGACGTCGCGTCGGAGAACATCACACAGTCGTGGCTCGTGAGCTCCGACGGCTCGCGCGGAGTTTTTCGCCGCGCGAGGTAGCGCGGGCTCGCGCACGCGATGCGCGTCACGTCGCCGACCTTCACCGCGACCTGCCCCGAGTCGGGTAGGTGACCGATCCGAACCGCGAGGTCGATTCCCTCGTCGACGAGGTTCACCATGCGATCGAAGAGATGAAGTCGGGCCTGCACGTCGGCGTGCTCGGCGAGGAACCTGTCGACGATCGGTCGCACGTGCAGGCGACCGAACGTCACCGGCGCAGTGACGGTGAAGAGACCGCGTGGTGTCGCGCGTTCGCCGGCGACGGCCTCGGCTTCGGTCAGGTCGAGGGCGATGCGGCGGCACGCGACGAGGTACCGCTCGCCCGCTTCGGTGAGCTTGACCGAGCGCGTCGTGCGCTGGAGAAGTCGGGCCCCAGTCCGCTCTTCGAGGGACGCGATGGCCCGGGTGACGGCCGCTGGAGACCGCCCAAGCCGCCGCGCCGCCCCCACGAGAGTGCCTGTTTCGACGGTCAACACGAAGGCGTTCATGGCGTCGAGCCGGTCCATTGTCCCTACCACTGTCGCCGTTCGGTGGGTTTTGCTAGGAATAAGGGAATGAACCGACGCGCGCTCGCCCTCGCCCTTCCCGTCGTCTCCGTCTTGTTCGCCTGCGGAGGTGCGTCGCCGAAGGCGGCCGACGTGCCGACGGAGCCGATCTCCGGTGCCGGCACCGATGCTCCCGCCGACAAAACCGAGTCCTCGTCGACCACCAGTGACACGAAGTCGTCGGGCGGTGACACGAAGTCGGCCGCGAAGTCCGATCCCAACGCGAAGGGCGCGCCCGATTTCTCAGGCAAGAGCCTCAACGGTCAGGGCACCGTCGCTCTCGCCTCGCTCAAGGGCAAGGTCGTCATCGTCGACTTCTGGGCCACGTGGTGCGAGCCCTGCAAGAAATCCTTCCCGAAGCTCCAGGAGCTCTACGTGAAGTACAAGGCGAGCGGCCTCGAGATCGTCGGCATCTCCGTCGACGACGACTCGAAGGACATTGCACCGTTCGGCGCGGCGCATGGCGGCGCGAAGTTCCCGCTCCTCTGGGACGACGGAAAGAAGATCGCGGGCAAGTACAAGCCGTCGTCGATGCCGTCGTCCTACATCCTCGACAAGACCGGCGCGATTCGCTTCACGCACACCGGCTACCACGACGGCGAAGAAGCCACGATCGAGGACGAGGTCAAGAAGCTCCTCAAGTAGCGCGGTCGGTGCTGCGCGGCCCGGCCACGCGCAGCTATTTCGATTTGTCGCGCGGGTAGCTTCCGAGGATCTTCACGCGCGACGCCTTGGCCTCGAGCGCCGTCAGAGCGCCGGCCACGTGGGCGTCGCGGCGGTGACCCTCGAGGTCGACGAGGAACACGTACTTCCACGTCGCGCGCTCGTCGGCATTGAAGCGGGCGGCTCGCGCCAGCGGACGTGACTCGATACGCGTGAGGTTCACGCTTGCGTCCTCGAAGAGCGAGAGCACGCGGCGAAGTCCGCCCTTTTCATCTTGGATGACGAAAGCGATGCTCGTCTTGTCATCGCCTGTGGGCTTGGCGTCCTCGCGCGCGATCATGACGAAGCGCGTCGCGTTGTCCGCGCGGTCCTGGATGCCTTCGGCGAGCACCGACAGCTTCGCGAGCTCGGCGGCGAGTGGCGTCGCGATCGCAGCCTCGTGGTTCTTGCCGACGACCGCCGCTGCAGCCGCAGCCGTGGACGTGGCCTCGACGCGGGTCGCGTGCGGCAAGTGCTCGGCGAGCCAGGCGCGGCACTGTGCGAGCGCTTGTGGGTGCGAATGAACGGTGCGCACGCGCGAGAGATCTTCCCCCTCGCCGACGAGCGCGTGACCGACGTCGAGAACGATCTCGCGCTGAATGAGCAGCTCGCCTTCGAGCAGCGCGTCCGCCGTGAGCGTGACCGCGCCCTCGGTCGAGTTCTCGATCGGGACGACGCCTGCGTCCGCCTCGAAGGAGCGAACCGCCTCGAACACGCCCTCGATCGTCGCTCGCGGCATGTCGGCCGACGCGCCGAAGAGGCGGCGTGCTGCCATCTGCGTGAAGGTGCCGGCCGGCCCGAGAAACGCAACGCGCATCCCGTGCAGTCTACGCGCGATCGGTTCGCTCCGCCGACCCCCACGACGCATTCGGGGCTTCAGCGATCGCGAGCGCAAGCGTGGCGAGCTCGTCGGTGCGCTCGACATCGCGAATCCACGACGCTGGCAGTCCGCTCACGCCGACCCGCGCACCGACGAGCGCGCCCGCGAGGGTAGCGATGCTGTCGCTGTCGCCCGGCGTGTTCGCGCCTTCGAGGATCGCCGAGCGCGCGTCGCCCGGGTGACGCGCGAAGACGTAGGCGGCCGCCGCGATGGCCTCGTGTGCTGCCCAGCCGCGGAGGCGATCGAGCGTGATCTCCGGCGCCACGCCGTCGCGCGCCTCCTGGACGGCGCGCGCGATCATCGCGGCGGTCGTCGTGCAGTGGCGCGCGGCTGCGGCTTCCATCGCGTCGAGGATCGCGGCCGGCTCGGCGTCGTGGATGGCCAGCGCGACGCCGACCGCCATTGCGGCGCACGCAGCGAGCGCGATCGGGTCGCGGTGCGTGAGCCGCGAATGCGCGACGCACCACGTTTCGGCGCGCGCGACGTCGTCGGCGAAGAGGAGACCGAACGGGTAAGCGCGCATGACCGACCCGCATCCACCCGCGGTCGCGCCGCCTGCGTCGTTCCACGCAACGCCACGCGCGAGCGCTGCTGCGCCGGAGAGGCAAGCGGCTCCCGGCGCGCGGTGTCCGCCGAGCGGGTGCGTGGACCACGACACGACGCCCGCGGCGATGCGCTTCATCGTGGGATCGAGCGCCTCGCCTCGCGCGCGTGCCTCGAGCAGCGCGCGGGCGACCACCTCGGCGAGCTGCGTGTCGTCGGTGTACGGCGCGAAGCGTGCGCCGCCCGGGAGCTGCGCGTCACCGGGAAGCTGCGCGCCGCCGGCGAGCTTCGGCTCCCAATAGAGGGTGAAGCCTTCGACGCCACGTGGGCCGTACTTCGCGCGGATGGCCTCGAGGGATCCGAGGAACTCCGTGGGGTGCCCCATCGCGTCACCGATCGCTGCCCCGAGGACCGTGCCCAACAGCTTCTCTCGTCGACGTTCGCTCATGAAGAGATGGTGCGCTCGGCCGTGGATGCGCGCCGCGAACGTAACGTTAGGTCGCGGCGCTCAGGCGCGGGCGGGACGGGCTCGCGGGGGCGGGGCCGCGGTACGTTAGCCGGGCGCGGTCGGACGCTCCTGCGCGAAGACAGACCCCGGTGAGCGCGTTGCCACCCGGTGCGTGCGAGCCAGGTGCGGGGTCGCGGCAGCCAGTCGAGTGGTGCCACCGGCGCGAAGTCGCGCCAGCCGGTGAAGGTGGCCGCGGAGGAGCAGACATCGAGACCGCGCTCGGCAGGGCGATGCTTCTTCAAGTTGTGGAGAACGTAGACGAGGCCGTTGCGTACCTCACGCGGCGTCTTGAGCTCGCGCGCATGGTAGCGCCCGTTCCACACGCTCCCACGACGCCGTCCCTTGGGGGAGCGCAGCGCGCCGTTGATACGTCGCGCGAGACGAATCGCGAGCCCCTGGACGCCACGCGAGAGCGTTTCCGCATCGTCCGCTTCGACGAACAAATGCAAATGGTTGGTCTGCACCGAGAACTGAAGAACCCGAAACGAGTCGCGCAGCTTCCCCTCGGTGTTGGCCGCCGCAATCGCGTCGCAGATGACTCCGAACAACGCGCGCTCACGCAGCGTGGGCAGGCCTTCGACGGCACGCATCGTCGGTGGAGCGGGTAGCGCCAGCTGTGCTCCGGCCGCGCTCGATGCGGAACCCCCACGCGCCGCCCCGTCTTCTTGCGACCCGCGCCCGCGCGCTTGCCACCCCATTTGGGCCGCTCGGCACGCGCACGGAGCTCGAGCTGCTCCCCGCGCCTGCCACGGTGTCCGCGGTTTCCGAGGTTGGAGCGCGGCTTCGGTTCGCTCGCCGGCTTCACCATCTTGATTAGGGCATAATATAATCCTCGAGGCTACTTCGGCTACTTCGCAACCCCACACCAACCAACCACTTCAGGGATGAACCGGGTACATCCCTGCCGAGCTCTGTCGCGAGTTCGGGATCAGTCGTGAGACGGGCTACTACTGGATTCAGTGATACCGCGAGGCCGACCACGACGTGCGCACGGCGATCGCGGCCGCGTCGGCCTTTGATGACCCGAGCCGCGTCGGCTTCGCGTGGCGGAGCTCGCAGGCCCGCGCTTGAGGGTCCGGAGGAGAGCGTCAGGGTAGGGGCTATGGTCGCAGACGTGCGGGCGACTAACTAAAGGTGCCGAGCCACTGCGTTGCGAGCATGATGCCCGCTCAAGGCTTGCCGTTGTCGGGGTGCAGCACGAGACCCTTGGAATCGATGCCGCTCTCATCGGAGGCGCCTTCGCGCTCGAGCAGCGATGTCAGCTCCGCGGCACTTAGTCTGACTCGCACGCGTGAACTTAGGCGCGCTCTCGCGCTCTCGAGACTGTTGCGCGTCATGCCCTCGACCATTCTATTCTGTACGGAAGAGCGACCGGCTTCGGTCATCGACCGAGCTCTGCCCCGCCAGGAGAGCCAACACTCGCGGCGTCTCACAACCAACGCGCGCGCCTTCAGCGGAGAGTAGGCCCGTTGAGGCTCACCGCGGGGTAGCCCCGAGGATGGTGATCCGGTCAGCCGCGAGCGCGAGGCGCTGCTCGGAGAGGAGCGCGCCACCGTCGTGGCGACGCCGCGTCTCGGGCACCAGCAGCCCCGCGGCCAGCGGACGGAGCTTCTTGCACCAGTCCGTCATCCGCTTGCGCGTGTCGGCGCGGAGCTTCGCGAGGTCGGTCACTGCGTCGCCTAGCGCGTTCGACGCGTTCGACGCACCCGACCCGTTCGTATCCGCGAGAAGCGCGCGCAGAGTTTGCGAGCGGACGCGCTCGGTCCATCCGCGCGACGCACAGCGCGCGAGCACGCCCCGCAGCGCGTCGACGTCACGCGCGGCGAGCCAACCGCCGTCGGGCAGTGGATCGCGCACGCGCGCGAGGGCGAGCGCGGTCAACCACACGAGCTCCGACTCGGAGACGGGCAGCATGTCCGCATCGCAGCGCGCGGTGCCGGTCTCGAGATCGAGCGTGAGGCGAGGCATCGGACCGCGATCGATCGCGCGCTGCCCCGCTTCGAGCGCCGACGCGTACGTCGTGAGGTCTTCCATCTGCAGTAGCGACGCGAGGCGCGGCAACGCCACGTCGACGAGGCGCACTTCGACATCGGCAGCGCGCACGAGACCGCGCGGCGTGAGGATCATTTGCGCAAGCTGCTCGGGGAAGAAGAAGCCCGTGCCGCCTTCGACGCGCGGATCGCTCACACGAACGTCGAGGCAGAGATCGCCCGGGCGCGCGAGGAGCTCCGCGCTCACGGTTGCGAGCGCCGTCATCGTTCGCCTCCGTCCTGCCGCGAGCGCGAACACGACCGGCCGCTCACCCGCGAGCGCGATGGCCGCACGCGCCGCTTCCCAGACGTGGCGCGCGTACACGGCGGCGGCGTCCATCGCCAGATCGTCTTCGAGCAGCACGCCCGCATCGTCGACGACACGTTGCACGCGGAGGCGCTCGCGCGACACCACGCGATCGCCCAGCACGGCGCGAAGCTGGTCGAGCGCCGCCCCCTCGGCGAGGAGCTCGCTCTCGAGGAACGAGGCGGCCTCGCGATCGACGACGACCACGGCGTCCTCCACGACGAGACCGCGCTGGCGTTGCAGCGCCCACACGACCTCGCTGAACGGCGCCGGGTTTGGCCCGAGTGGCGCGAACAGAACGGCGCCGCGCAGCACCACGCGTTCGCTACTTCTTCACGTTGCGACGCGCTTCGAGCTCTTCCCAGCGCGCCGAGAGTCGTGCGACCTCGGCGGTGGCGGCCCCGAGATCGTCCTTGATGCGCTTCGCCTCGTCCGCGCGCTCGGTGTAGAGACGTGGATCGGCGAGGCTACCTTCGAGCGCCGAGACCTTCACCTCGGCCTCGTCGATGACGTCGAGGATCCCATCGAGCTCGATGCGCTCCGCATGGCTCAGCGGCTTGAGGGGCACCGCCGCCGCAACGGGCTTTGCTCCCCTCTGCGCCGACGCCCCGCCCGAGCCCGAGCCCGAGCCCGAGCCCGAGCCGGACCCCGTGTTCGGCTTCCCGCGCTTCGAAGCCGGCGGGGAATCGAAGGCGCATTCACCTTCGGCGACGCGGAGCCCTTCGAAGGCGACGCCGTGCCC
>CAXSGV010000023.1:20322-25038 GCA_964236615.1 uncultured Polyangiaceae bacterium | reverse complement strand
GGATGTCCCCCTCGTTGACGGGTGCGCTCTTGTTGGGCTCCATCATGGGGGACCGGCCGTGTGGCGCCGAGGACGACGACTATAACAGTCGAGCGTCGGCATGGCGCCGCTCGTCAGCGGAGGAGCGCGAGCACGACGAGGATCAGTCCCAAGGCAGAGGCAGCCGCAGCGAGGCGCGCTTCCTTCCACGCCAAAGGTACGAGCGCGAGCAGGCGGGCGACACCCGCAAAAAACAGAGTCGCGCCGGCGCCGAGCATGAAAAAGACGCGCACCGGCGGCGTCTCGTCGCGCGCGAGGGCGTCGAGGATTCGTCGCTCGCCGGGTGACGCGATGCCTGGGACCTCGCGAGGCAAATCGGCCCGCGCGGCTCCACGGACACGCGTCGCAGTGCGAGCAATGCCGGCGTTGGCCCGCTCGAGCGGCGTCGTTTCGCCGGCGACACCGATGCCGCGCGTGCTGATGGCGGCGGTCCGCATCGCGCGCCACGCCGCGGCTGCGGTCTCGTCGTCGTCGCGCGCCTCGGCCTCGCGTGCGATCGCGTCGAGCCGGGTGTAGCCGCGCGCAGGGTAGGGGCTGCCCGGCGCGACGGCCTCGGCAGCGGCGCGCGCCTCTTCGATTGCGCGCAGTCGATCACCCGCGGCGAGCGCTCGATCGCTCGCGGCGACGGCGTTCGAGCCCGCCGACACGCGCGACGCAACCGCGACCGCGAAGAACAGCACGACGACGCCCAGGACCAAGAGCGCGCGCGTGCGCGCGGCTCCCGAGATCACTGGAAGTCGCGCTTCTCGAAGACGAGCGCGCTCACGGTGAGCAGGACGGCGGCATAGCAGACGGCGTGCAGCGCCGACGAGCCGACGTAGGGCCATACCGGCGTGTCCGCGACGTGACCGAGCAAGAGAGGACGAGGCGGAACGTAGAGGTGCAAATTCGGAAACACGTGCGAGAGAACGCGGCCCATGCTGCGCAGCATCTCGCCGAAGTAGCGCGCGGGCAGGTTCGCGAGCGTGTCCGCCGAACGCCCCACAACGAACACGCCGAGCGTGAATGTGGCGGTGAGGAACGGCGACGAGAACGAGGTGAAGAGCGTGGCGACGGCAGCGACGATCAGGGACTCGCACATCGTCAGCACCGCGGACGCGATCACGAGCTGCCGCTCACCACCGGCGGGCGCGCTGAGCAACGCCATCGCCGCAAACAGCGCGAATGCCCACGGCACGACGACGAAGACGCGCGTGTACTTTGCACGAACCAAGGTCACGGCGAGAATGCCCGTGAACAAGAGCAGCGTGGAGCCGACGAGGATGGGCTTTTGGCTCGACTCGAACGCGAGGAGCGCGAGGACCGCTGCGCCGTCGAGCGCGACGAACACGGCGAGTGTCGCCAGTGTGCCGAAGTATTTCCCGAGGAGGTACTCGTGGCGGCGGAGCGGCCGCGTGAGGATGGGGAAGAGCGTCTTCAGCTCGATCTCGCGATGGAGCGACGTTGCGCCCAGGATGATCGCGACCAGCGCGGCGTAGAGGCTGATGCTCGCGCTCCCGAGATCGGCGACGACGCGCGCCTCTTGATGAAGCGACAGCGTGGCCACGAGCAGTGAGTAGACGCACGTGGCGAGCGCGAGGGCCATCAAGCCGTAGAGCACGCGCGCGCGGACGTTCTCGCGGTACGCGTTCATGGCGATCACGACGACGCGACGAAGCGGTTCCATCAGCGGCTCTCCGGCGGCGCGAGGCGCGGGCGACGGGCGGCGTTCGATCGCAGGATGTATTGGCGCACCAGCTGCGGCACGGCGAGCATCACGCGACGTAGGCGCTCCTCGTAAAGCTCGCGAATGATGCCAGGCCCGAGATCGACGAGCGCGCCGTAAACCATCAGCGTGCGCGGTGCCGCCGTGGTCGTGGTGTCGAGCGCCTGGTAGCGGAAGAAGCCCCAGGCATCGTCGATCGCATGCGGTCGCGCCAGATCGAGCCAAAAGCGCACGCGCCCGCGCTCGGGCTCTTTTCGAATGTAGAGCGTGTAGGCCGCGTCGACCAACGCGTTGCCCTGGTGGAGCTCCATCAGCGAGTCGCGCCCATGCACCGCGACGCGTTCGGCGAATTTGGTCTTCGGAAGAAGCTCGGTGAACGCGTGCGGATCGTCGAGCACCGCGATCAGCTCTTCAGCGGATGCTTCGAGAACGGTGTACGTGATGCCGCCGACGTAGCGCCGGCCTTGCGCTTCCAGGTCCTGCGGGCGCACCACCGTCTCGCCGCGCGCGAGCTGACCCATCTCGTCCTTCGAGAGCCCGCCCTCGGCGCGCGCAGGTACGGGCCGGGCGATTGCGAGGACGAAGATCCCGAACGCAGCGATGGCCGAAAAGCGTGTCTTCCCCGCGCGCATGGCGCGGCGACGCTATCACGTACCGACGACGATCTTCACGCGCGGACCGATGGCCACGTTCAGGTCGCCCGAGGTCTCGTGCAGATCGCCATCGATCATGTAGCGCATGATCCCGTCGGCGCTGCGGATGGTCGCGGCGCTCGTGACGCCGTCGATGGCCTTGCCCTCGCGCATCGGCTCGCCGCGCCAGACGCGCGGCATGTCACGCACGAAGCCGAGTGGCGAGGTGAAGATGCCGAGGATGTGGAACTGCTCGGGCTTCTCCTCGAAGCGGTGGAACGGACGAAACCCGAGCCCCATCTGATCGATGGTCCCGCCCGCGACGGCGAGAAAATCGCGCTCCTTCCAGTGCGTGCCGTCGGCCAGCGTGACCTCGCCGCGAAAGGGCTTCGCCATGCGCTGGATCATCTCGCCCTGCACGAGCGTGCTCCCGACGCCGCGCGCGAGGGTCTTGGCCGCGACGAGCGGCGTGGGATCGCCATAGCGGTAGTACTCGGCGAGAAAGCCGTAGACGACGCCCGTGCCGAAGAGAAACCCGTAGTGCTCGCCGACGCGCATCACGTGCCGCTCGACGTTCGCGAGCGGCTGCGAGGCACGGTGCGCGTAGGCGCGGATCAGACGGCCGAGCAGGCCTTCGGGGGGACCCTTGCCGACGCCGACCGAGTTCGCGACGGTGTTCATCGTGCCGCCGCGCAGGAACGCGAGCGACGGGAGGGTGCTTCCGCCGTAGACGTCGAGGAAGCCGGTGATCGTCACATGGTTGGTGCCGTCACCGCCGCTGATGCCGAGGACGTCGATCTCGAGCTTCTTGAAGTCCTCGGCGATGCGGTGGAGCTCGTCGATCGATCGGGCTTCACGGACGACGCCGTGATCGCCGAGCGTGCTCGCAAGACGGCGAGCCGCGCGCGGATCGCGCTGGTTCTTCCTGCTCCTCGGGTTGAAAACCACGCCGATGCCGGACATTGCAGGCTGTGGGTATGACGAGAGACGCCCAGCAGGTCAAACTTTATGGCGAAAGCCGCGCTAGAATCCCTGGCATGAACGACGTCGGGACCCAGGTCGAGGCCGCACGCACGAAGGTGCTGGTCGTACCGGCCACGGAGATCGCGGTCCTCCGCGTCACCGGCGGGGACCGGCAATCGTGGTTGAACGGGCTCGTCACGTGCGATCTTGCGCCGCTCCGTCCAGGCGATGCCGCCTACGGATTGGCGGTCACGCAGAAGGGGCGGATCCTCGCCGACGTCACGGTGCTGCTCGGCACCGACCACCTGCTGCTCGCGGTGCCCGCCTCGACCGAGGTCGAGCTTCGCGCCGCGCTCGACAAGTACCTGATCATGGAAGACGTCGAGGTGCTGCCGGAAGCGGCCGACGTGGTCGTGCTCGGGTTGCACGGTCCCGCCTCGAACAAGCTCGTCGTTTGCGCGCGCGCGGCGGGGGCGGCCGCAGGATCGGTCGATCGCACCGGCCTAGGTGGTGGCGTCGTCATCGTCCCGCAAGCGGCCGCAGCGTCGGTGGAGGCGGCCCTGCGCGAAGCAACGACCGCCGAACGCGGCGTATGGGGCGACGACGCTGGCTGGGAGGCCCTCCGCATCGAGCGCGGTGTTCCGCGCTTCGGGAAGGACTTCGATCTCACGACGTACCCGCAGGAAGCCTCCCTCGAGAAGCGCGCCGTCTCGTTCGAGAAGGGCTGCTACCTTGGGCAAGAGGTCGTGTGCATGCTCGAGCTCCGGGGCCACGTGAAGCGAAAGCTCGTTGCCCTCGTGCTCGACGACGTGTTCGCGGGCGACGTCCTCACGGGCCTTGCCGGCGCCGACGTGTGCGATGGGACGGGGGCCAAAGTGGGCCACGTCACGAGCACCGCGGTCAGCCCCACGCTCGGCGCGCCGCTCGTCTTCGCCATGGTGAAGGCCGCGCAAACCGATCCACAGACCAAGCTTGCCGTCGGCGGGCGACAGGCGCACGTCGTCGACGGGCCGGTGTAGCTTACAGCTTTCGATCCAACTTGAAACGGCGGTTGTCGCTCTGCGATTCGAGCTCGGTGACGCGCAGCATCTCGAGCGCGATCTCGCGCATGCGGCCGTCCTTGCCAACCTTGATTTGAAGGCGATCGCCGTCGCTCTTCAGAACCTCGCAGCGACCGAAGGCGAAGTGCTCGACGATGTCGCCTGTCTCGGGGAAAAGCAGGTTGTCGTCGTTGACGATCGCGCGGGCGGGGCGCGGCGGAATGACGTTGCCCGTCGGTGATGCGGCGGGCGGTCGCGGCGACGGCGGCCTCTCTTTCGGAACGTCGGCGCTCGCCGAGATGGCCTGGCCCCACGCGGCCGACGGCGCGGGCGCAGG
>CAXSGV010000023.1:14808-20312 GCA_964236615.1 uncultured Polyangiaceae bacterium | reverse complement strand
ACACGACAATCAGCGCGATGCACACGGGCACGATCCACAGCGCCCGCCCAAGGCGGATGCGGCCGTCGCCGAAGGTGCTCGCAATCTTCTCCGAACCCACTGCAAGATAAGACACGTTCGTCTCCACCATAGGGAAGATCAACCCTCCGGTCATCGGTTGGGGGGAGGGGCGACGGCGCGGGCGCAGGGGGTGCGGCGGGTGGTGCGCCGAGCGGAGCTGCCGGCGGTACCGTCACGCGGTCGGACGACGCATCCACGGGCGCGCGGAGAATCCGCGGAGCTGGCGCCTCGCGGCGCGTCGAGGGATCGGCTTCGAGCAACCAGACACCGGCGGCGGCGTCGATGACGCGACCGATGGCGACGTCGTCGAGCGCAGTCACGATGGCTTCGAGCCCGGCGATCCGCGCCGAGACGATCTCGCCCGCGAGCGTCTCCATGCCGCGATCGGTCTCGCGTGCGAGGACCGCGCGCATGCCGATGGTCACCTCGCCGCGGGTGATGCCGATGCTGCCTTCGAGCGACAGGACCTGCACGGGCCCCGCGATACGACGAATGGCCCCGTGGCCGTTGGTCTCGGCGTTGAAGGCGCGCAGCTCGACCTCGGAAAGGACACCGCTCGCGCGTACCCAGCCAGCAGCCACGTTGTTGTCGCGGAGGGCGGCGAGGAGCGAGTCGGGGAGGACCTCGCCAGCGTCGGCGCGGATCACGATGTGCCGGGATGTCTCGCTCGTCGTCGTCTTCACGTGGTCTCTCGTTGTCAGGGGGCTGCGGGTGGCGGCGCGGAAGGCGGAATCGGTGCAGGTGGCGGAGTCGGTGCAGGTGGCGGTGCAGGCGCTGGTGGCGGCGCGGTGAAGTCGGTCACGGGCTCCGGCGGCGGCGGTGGAGGCATCACGCAGCCCTTGTCGGGCGCGTTCTTCGAGCCAGCGACGGAAGGGCACTTGTCGTCGGCGTCGAGCACGCCGTCGTCGTCGGAGTCGAGCGCGCGGGGTGCGTACGCAATCCCGAGGACGAAGCGAAAGCGCGGCGAGGTGATCGCGGCTTCGCCGCCGAATGGGATCGCCGTGCCGCCGCTGGCGGTCAGCGCGAGATCGCTTCCTGCGAAGGGGGCGCTGCGAACGCCGAGAGACCACTCGGCCGGCGTGATGTGCTTTCCGTTGGGCGTGCTGACGAGGCCGGCCGCCGACTGCGACGCGTCGTGCTGCTCCGCGAAGGTCGGGAGCGCGCGCGCTTCGACCATCGCGCTCAAGCGCTCGCGCGAATAGATATCGAAGCCGACGCCGACGCCGACCGTGCCCTGCGTGCCGACGCGTGCACCGACGAACTCGCTCGTCTTGCGGATGCGGGCGCCGAGCTCGAGTCCCGCGAACCATCGGCCGCGGCGGTAGTCGGCGGCGATGGTCGGGTTGAAGACGGCCGAGCGCTCTCCCGCGAACTGACCGCGATCGCCCGTCGGCGCAGACATCTCGAAGCGCACGGCGAGGCCGAATGCGCTCGGCGGCGGGGCATCGGGCTTCGCGATCTTGGCGAGCGAGGGCTCGACGCGGTCGTGAGGGAGGAGCGAATAGGCAGCGCCGAAGCGAAGATCGCGGACGGCGGTGTCGCGCAGATCTTGACCGGCGGTGAGGGCGCTCGTGCCGCTGCCGCCTTGTGCGAGCGTGAGCGGCATCGCAACGCCGAGCTCGAGCTGCTTGGTGACGCCGTAGCCGAACACGAAGGTGGAGCTCACCTGGTCGTTGACCGCGTTCTGGTTGCTGCCGCTCGGCCCAGGCGAGGGGATGTGCAGCACGACCGGCCGCGACTGGTAGCTCGTGACGAGGCCGAACCCCACCTTACCGGGTGCGAGCGTCTCGGTGCCGCCGACGCCGACGAAACGCGACGGGCCGAAGTGCGGCCAGAGCGTGTCGCTGTTGATGCCAGCACCGACGTGAAGAAATCGAAAGTGCGACCGCGACTCCGCGCGACGTCCGCATGCGGCGGCAACTTATCACGTGACGACGTCTAACGCGGCTTTCGCCAAAACGCGACAGGTCTCGCTGCCGCCGTCCGAGTTGCCTATCTCGCGATTCGGATTCGTTCCTTCGAACCGTGCCTCATCATGGTAGAGGCTTCGCGTGCTTCGGCGGATCACGCCCCAGACGCCCCTCGTTCTCGGGAGTGGCTCCCCGCGACGGCGCGAGCTGCTCGAGGTGCAGGGAATTCCGTTCGTGGTCCGCGTTCCCAACGTGAACGAGGACGTCCGCGCGGGCGAATCGCCGACCGACTACCTGGCGCGGATGGCCAAGGACAAGCTCGCGGCCGTACGCGCCCTCGTTCGCGCCGAGGGTGAGGCGCTGGCGGGCGCGGCGGGCATCCTCGTCGCCGACACCAGTGTGCTCGACGGCGACGCGATCCTCGGAAAGCCGGGCGATGCGCGCGAGGCCGAGGCCATGTTGGCGCGTCTCGCGGGGCGCACGCACGAGGTCTGGACGTCGTTCGCCATCGGCGCCTGCCCTCGAGCGGGCGAGCCCGACTCCATCACGCCATCCATCCTGCAGACGATCAAGACGCGCGTGACGTTCCGGGCGCTCGACCCCGAAGAGCGTGCGGCCTACGCGGCCTCGGGCGAGGGGAGCGACAAGGCCGGCGGTTACGCAGTGCAGGGCAGGGCGGCTGCTTTCGTCACGCGCATCGACGGGTCCTACGCGAACGTGGTCGGTCTTCCGATCGCGGACGTCGTCGCTGCGCTTCGCGGCCATGGAATGACGTGGATGACGTGACGTCGCGCTCGGTCCGTGACGCGAGCGCGAAGGACGGATGGTGGGCCGCGCTCGTTGCGCTCCTTGCGCGCGTGGGCTTTCTCGTCTGGGCAGCGCGGCTGTTCCCCGCGGCCGCAGACGGCAAGTACTACGACACCATCGCGCGGCGCATCGCACAGGGGCACGGTTACACCTGGCTCTGGGACGACGGCACCGTCACCTACGCGGCGCACTACCCAATCGGTTACCCGGCGCTCGTCGCGCCGCTCTACCTCGTGCTCGCGCACCCTGCGCTCGCGATGGGAGTGAACGCGCTCGCCGCCGCGTTGGCCACGCTCGCGATCCACCGCCTAGCGCTGCCGCTCGCCACGCGTCGCCACGCGCTGTACGCCGCGCTCGCCGCTGGCCTTCACCCCGCGCTCGTGCCGTATGTCGCGGCCGTGATGACCGAGGGCGTCACGGCGGCTCTCTTGTGCATCGCCGCCGCGGTCGCGATGAAGAGGACGAAGGGGCGCTTCGTCCTCGGCGCGCTCGTGCTCGGGATCGCGGTGCTCGTGCGACCGCAGTCCCTCTTGCTCGCGCCCGTGCTGGGGCTGCTGGCGATCTCGGGCAGTCTCGCGCGTCGGCTGTCCGCGGCCGCGCTCGCCACGGTGCTGTCGGTCGTCGTTTGCCTTCCGTGGACCGCGCGCAATTGCGTGCGGATGCACCGGTGCGCGCTCGTCAGTGTCAACGCCGGGTGGAACCTCCTCATTGGCGAGGCAACCGAAAATGGCGGATGGCAGCCGATCGACGTGCCACCCGAATGCACAGCGGTCTTCGACGAAGCCGACAAGGATCGCTGCTTCGAGCACGCGGCCCGTGAGCGCATCGCAAGAGATCCTCGGCGATGGCTCGGCAAGGCGCGGCGCAAGCTCGGCGTGACCTTCGACTACTTCGGCGGCGCGCCTTGGTACCTGCACGAGTCGAACGCGGCCGCATTTCCCGACGCGGCGAAGCTATGGCTCGGCGTGGTCGAGACCCTCGCGTCGCGCGCCTTTCTGCTTGGCGCGATCTACGTTGCGGCGCGTCGCGGCGCCGAATCTCGCGGCGAGCTCGCACGCCACGCGTGGTCGGCGTCTGCTGTCGTGGCGATCGCCTTTGCGCTGACGCCACACGCCGCCGTGGTGGCGTACGTCCTTCTCGCGCTCCTGCTCCTCGTCGCGGCCTGGCCATGGCGGCCCGACGACATGCTCTTGCCGTGGACCGCCTTCGTCATTCTCGCGACGGCGGTCACCCACGCCGCGTTCTTCGGCGCCGGACGCTACGGGCTGGTGGTCGCGCCCTTCGTGGCTGCGGTGTCGCTGCTCGGCGGGCGACGAAGTCCGATGCCGGCGCTCGCAAGCGAGTCCTTGAGGGACTCCTCGAGCAGCGACTGATTCTCGCGCTTCACGTTGCGCTTGAGATCGGCCAGCGCGGACGATGAAGCCTGGCGGGCGAGCGCTTTGTACTGGAAGAAACGCACGTAC
Source organism: uncultured Polyangiaceae bacterium (assembly GCA_964236615.1). Lineage (GTDB taxonomy): Bacteria > Myxococcota_A > Polyangia > Polyangiales > Polyangiaceae > CAXSGV01. Next base: position 16,072 of record CAXSGV010000023.1, on the reverse strand, counting down.
GCGTCGTCGTCGTAAATCGTGTCGACGCCGCCGACCCAAGGCCGATCCTGACCCGAGGCCATCGCGATCGCGTTCCATGCCGACGCGCGCAGGATGGGATCCGGATCGCGCAGCTGGTTCACGACGCCGGCCGCCGCCTCCGCGTCCTCTGCGAGCGCGATGACGCCGAAGGGGGTGTCGTCGACGCCGGCGCCGAGGCGTTGCGCGTCTTCGTTCGCGAATGCGCGCTCGCTCGGCTTTGCGGTCAGGCCGAGCACGCCGACGGCAAGATCGCTCGCGAGCTCACGTGACACGTCGCTCATCATGCGATCGGCAAAGGCTTGCCACATCTGGTCGTCATCGGAAAATTCGGTGGTCTTACCGGCGGCGGCACCGCGCCCGCGAAGCGCACCACGCCAGACGGCGACGCTGTCCTTCGTGCGCGTGACGGTGCAGCCGAGGTCGACGTAGAGGATCGCCATACCGAGCGAATCGAACTTGTCGGTGCGGAGCGTGAACCGATCGAGGTGGCACTTGGCTTGGTAGCCCCCTGCGTCACCCCCCGTGAGCGCACGTGACCCAAGCTCGGCGCGCATGGCGCTCGTCAGCACGGTCGCCGGACCGGGCGGCTGAATGGAGATCTTGCTCACGACGACGTCGTCACCCGACGTTAGGTTCCCGACCGTGATGGGTAGGATCTCGACACGCGTTGCGTTCTCGCGCGCCATGGCGGGCCGCGTCGTCGGCGCGTGGAGCGCGATCGGAGCAGCGCTGCACGCGCTCGTCATCCCGAGTGCCGCGCCTGCGATCGTCGTCACCACGGCTTGCATTCGAGAGCGCAACACGCCGCCACTCTTGCGTGACCGTGGGGCAAATGCCAGCCTTTCAACGTCGACGCCGATCAGGCGATCGCCGGCCTTCCGTTCATCGCGGAAGGCGGGAGGAAAGTCCGAGCTCCGAAGAGTGCGATGCCGGGTAACGCCCGGTGGCGGAAACGCCCAGGAAAGTGCCACAGAAAAGAAACCGCCTGCCCCACCCACGCCGGTCTAGTAAAGACGGCGTGAGCGGCGCAGGTAAGGGTGAAAAGGCGGGGTAAGAGCCCACCGCGCCGGCGGTAACGTCGGTGGCTAGGAAAACCCCATCGGGAGCAAGGCCGCATAGGCAGACGCTCTCTCGTTCGCCAGAGCATCGGCGGGCGCGAGAAAAGGGTGACTCGCCCGAGTCTGCGGGTTGGCTGCTAAAGACGCTCGGTGACGAGCGTCGTAGAGGAATGATCGTCGCCGCG
>CAXSGV010000023.1:10315-14798 GCA_964236615.1 uncultured Polyangiaceae bacterium | reverse complement strand
ATCGAGGGCGACCTCGGCGCGGAACAGAACTCGGCTTACGAACGACGTCGACCAGGGGCCCCACAGTGCAAGCTGTGGGGCTTCTCGTTTTAATCGCTGGCTGATTTCAGGAAAGTGCTGCGTCTTCGCCACGCGCGGCTTTGACCGCGCGCGCAAGCTCTTCGAACGCGGCATCGACGGCGAGCCATCGGTCGATCTCGGGCTCTGACGCGCCCGGCTGGACGTGCTCGAGCGCCTCGACCAGCACGCGTGCAGTGTCGCTCACGTACGCGAGCCCGTAGCTCCCCGCGGTTCCACGAAGCGTGTGCGCGAGCCGGTGCGCGTCCTTCCACGGCTCCTCGGTGCGATCGTTCCGGAGCTTCGCGAGTCGTGCGGCCATGTCTTCGAGCTGCAGCGGCAGCTCGGCCGAGTAGGCGACGAGCAGGTCGGCAAGCGCGTTCGTCACGTCGGGCGCGTAAAAGGCGTCGCTCGACAGCGTGAAGTGGAAGCTCGATCCGACGCCGACCTCGGAGTCGCACGAGACCTCGCCGCGCATCTCGCGCGCGAGCGCCCGCGAGATCGCGAGGCCAAGGCCGGTGCCACTCTTCCCGCGCGTGTGACTCTCGTCGAGCCGCTGGAATTTCTCGAAGAGCTTCGCCGACTGCTCCGGTGACATCCCCGGTCCGTGATCGCGAACGTGGAACACGACGTTTGTTGGGGTGGATTTGGTTTTGAGGAGTATGTGGTCGCCGAGCGGCGAGAACTTCACGGCATTCGAGAGCAAGTTCACGAGCACCTGCACCGCGCGATCCGGCGACGCGAGGACACGAACGTCGGGCAGCGATCCACAGATGATCGTCACGCCCGCGGCGTCCGCCATGCCGCGCGCGGCGTCGACCGCGCCCTCGACGATCGCGCTCGGCGACACCGGCTCGAGCACGAGGTCCATCTTGTTCGCATCGATGCGCTCGAGGTCGAGGTAGTCGCTCACCAGCCGAATCAAACGATCGGTGTTCGAGCGCGCGATGCGCACGAGCTCGGCGGGTTGCTCTTCGAGCTTCCCGACGACACCTGCCTCGAGCAGGCGCAGCGCGCCGACAATCGACGTGAGGGGCGTTCGGAGCTCGTGCGCCACGGTGCCCACGAACTCGCTCTTGCGGCGACCGACCTCACGCAGCTCCTCGTGCGCAGCGCGCAGCTCTTCGGCGTAACGACGGAGCTCGAGCTGCGCGACCGCTTGCCGTGCAAGCGCGCGCAGCACCGCCAGCTGCTCCGGCGTGAGCTCGCGCGGACGATTGTCGAGCACGCAAAGTGTGCCGAGCGCGAAGCCGTCGCTCGTGACGAGCGGTGCGCCGGCGTAGAAGCGCATGCCCGGATCCATGGTCACCGAAGGGTGGTCGGCGAAGCGCACGTCGTTGCGGAGATCGTTCACGATGAAGACGTCGCCGGTATCCTCCGCGATCGCGTGTGCGCAGATCGCAAGGCCGCGCGGCGTCTCTGCGAGCTCGAGCCCCACGCGCGCTTTGAACCACTGCCGGTGCTCGTCGATGAGGGACAAGAGCGCCACCGGCACGCCGAGCATGGCTGCGACGACGTGCACGAGATCGTCGAACGCTGGCTCGGGCGGCGTGTCGAGCACGCGCACGCGGCGAAGGGCGTCGAGGCGCCCGACCTCGTTCGACGGCAGCGGGTAGGGGCGATCGAACACGTTCTTCTCGGGCAGATCGCTCATGCGCGCTCCAGGGTGCGAAGTAGCGTCGACGCCAACGTCAGCGGATCGAAGGGTTTGGCAATCACGCCGGCGGCGCCTAGCGCCGAGTAGCGTTTGGCATCCTCCGGCTCGGTGCGCGCCGTCAGGAACACGACCGGGATGGAGCGGGTGCGCGCGTCGCGGCGCAGCGCGTCGAAGGTCTCGACACCGCTGAGACCCGGCATGGTGACATCGAGCAAGATCACGTCGGGCAAAGACGCGCGTGCGCGCTCCAGAGCCTCGTCCCCCGAAGCTGCGAGGATGACCTCGAGCTTTCCGATTGCGGAGAGCGAGAGCTCACCTATGCGGCGAATCGACGCGTCGTCGTCTACGAGAAGAACCACGCGCACGGCGACCGCAATCGTCACGCGACGTCTCGTGGGGTCGCCGGGGGCGGCCGCATGGCGTTCGAGAGCAGGCGCCGGACATGGCCCGCCAGTGCCTCGAGCGCTACCGGCTTGCCCACGAAGTCGCGAACGCCGAGCGCTGCGAAACGCCATTTGGGCTGCTCGCCTGCGTCGCCCGAGCACACGAGCACCCGCGTCTTGTTGCCGTGAGGGAGCATGCGCAACATCGAAAGCGTCTCGCTGCCGTCGAGGTCGGGCATGTTGAAGTCGAGCATGACGAGGTCGGCCGGCGCGTGCTCGAACGCTTCGAGTGCCTCGACACCCGATGAAGCGAAGCGTATCTCGGCCTTGTGTGGGCGCGCCGCGAGCTCGACGGCCGCGGCGGCAAAGCGACGGAACGGCTCGTCGTCGTCCACGATCAGAATGCGGTAGCCATCCCGCTCGAGCTGCGCGACGGCAGCCATGCGCTTCGATGCGATGTAGCTCGGAGAGGCGAGATCGAGATCGCGCACGAAGCTGTCGCACGAGCCGTAGCGTTGCAACGGATCGGTCGCGAGACACCGCGCGATGACCTCGTCGAGCGCGTGGAGCTGCGGGCGCACCGATGACACGCGCGGCACCGAGCCTTCCCGGTGACGCGCGAGGATCTCACCGAGGCCGGCGCCGTTCCAGACTTCGCGCCCGGTGAGCAGCTCGAACGCCGTGCACCCGAGCGCATAGATGTCCGTGCGTTCGTTGATGGCGGCCGAGTCGACGTGCGGCCCGGCCAGCTGCTCCGGCGCCATGAACGAGGGTGTGCCGACGAGCATCGTCGTGCCGGTGTCGCCGTCCGCCAGCCTCGCTTTCGCGATGCCGAAGTCGAGCAAGACGGGGCGCCCCGTCGACTCCTCGATCACGACGTTGCTCGGCTTCACGTCGCGGTGAACGAGGCGTGCGCGGTGGACCGCGGCGAGGCCGAGACCGATCTGCTTGAGGATGCCGATCGCGCGGCTCGTCGCGACGAAGGTGCCATGCGCGTTGTGCGCGTCGATGATCGCGTCGAGCGGCTCGCCCTTGACGTACTCCATCGCGATGTAGAGACCGGCTTCGTGAACGCCCGTCGCGTAGATCTGGACGACGTAAGGGCTGACGACCGACGCGAGGGCGTGAGCCTCACCTTGAAAGCGCACTCGAATCGCCGGATCGCTGGCGAGGTGCGGCGCAATCGTCTTCACCGCGACGCGCCGCCCGAGCCCGAGGTCGCGCGCGCGGTAGACCGCGCCCATGGCCCCTGCGCCGAGCTTGGCTTCGATGGCGTAGCGCTTGTCGATGACGATCTCGGCCGGCTCCCAACCGCGCGCGCAGCCACGCTCGCACGCGATGACGTCGTCGTTTTCGAGCGAGCCGCACCCGCTACACCGCTTCATCGAGTCTCCACGTCCCTTTCAGGCTACGCCGCAAACGCCGCGGCGGATCGTGTCTCGAGCGGGACGACTAGCGGCGCTTGCTCTTCGCCTTTGTTTTGGTCTTTGCCGCGCCTTTCGTCTTCGTCTTCGTCTTCGTCTTGGCGGGCGCCTTGGCTTTGCTCTTCGCCTTGGTCTTCGCAGTGACCTTGGTCTTCGCGGTCGTCTTGGTCTTCGTCGTGGCCGGCGCCTTGGCTTTGGTCTCCGCCTTGGTCTTCGCAGTGCCCTTGGTCTTCGCAGTGACCTTCGTCTTCGTCTTCGTGGTCGCCTTCGTCTTGGTCTTCGCCTTGGCGACGGCTGCCGTCTTCCGCTTCGCGGGGGCCTTCTTCGGCTTCTTCGGGGCGAGAATGGTGCCGCGGCACTTGGGCGAGCCGCAGCGGCAGGCGTAAAAGCGCTCCCACTCGTCTTCGTCTTCGTCGTCGTCGTCACGCGCGTAGGCGTAGTCGTACGCAAGCTCGGTCCCCTTGGGGATCGCGCGCACCGAGTAGATGAAGATGCGCCCCTTCTCCTCGATCGCTTCGCAGTTGGGATCGCAGGAGTGGTTGATGAAGCGGGAATCGCTCCCGCCGACGGCGGCGTCGATGGTGACGTTCCCGTCGAGCGCGAAGAGCCACGTGTGGTGGGTCTCCATCTCGTGATCGCGGTAGCGCCGATCGGCCTCTGCGTTCGAGATCCGCTCGCCGACGTACTCGTCGATGCGCGTTCCTTTGGGGATGTTCTTTATGGCAAAGGCGCCCGAGCCGTCGATCGTGGATCGTCGAACTTCGTAAAGGGCGTCGCTGGTGTTCTGTGTCGCTGACGGCATGGGCGCCATCTTGGAGAATTCGAAAGCGTCTGTCACCAGCCGAAGAGCATGCGCTCGCTTCAGCGTGACGTCGAAAGTGCTCGGCGCCACGAGCCACGACCGGTGCACATGCACGTTGCCGTCTCGAGCGTGAGCGCGATCGCCTCTGTGTCGCCCGACC
>CAXSGV010000023.1:3670-10305 GCA_964236615.1 uncultured Polyangiaceae bacterium | reverse complement strand
GCCGTGACGGCGAGGGCCCCGACGCACATGCGGCATCGCGTAGGGCGTTCAGCCTCGAACTTTCCCACGGCGGCCTCGGCAAAAGGATCGCCTGCGAGATCTTCGTAAGCTTCGACGCGCGCGCCGTCCGGCACGCTGTCCCAGGTTCGGCGGCACGAAGCCACGATCTGGTCGTCGATCAGCAGGCGGCAAGCGCCACACGTCCCGTCGGTGCACGCGCGGGACGCCGAGCGCACCCCGAGCTGGTTGCGCGCGATCTCGAGCAGCGTCGCGTCGTCGTCTGCTTCGACGACGACGGACGCCTCGCTCGCCCCTCGAATCAGCGTCCGCCGTGTTCGCATCCCGGCGGGCGTACCACGTTCACGCCGCTACGCTGTTGCTCGATTGAAGAGCGGACAGCACCGTCGGGTCTTGCTCCAGCTTCCGACGCAGCTTCATCTTGGCACGCGACTCGATCTGTCGCGCACGCTCGCGCGATACGCCGAGCCGCCTGCCGATCTCGGCGAGGCTGAGCTCGTCCGGATCGTCGGCCATCACGCGCACCGACACGATGTAACGTTCGCGCGGATCCAGATCCGACAGCGCGGCCCGCACCTTCTCCTGGATCTCGTTCGACGCCTCTTCGGCGAAGAACCTCTCTTCTTGCGAAGGAAGTGGCGACGGCATGGCATCGACGATCGACGTCGTGGTGTCGTCGTGCGTTTTCCCGTCGAGCGAGAGATCGCGCGCCTCGACGCGCTGCGCGAGCGCGGAAATTTTCTCTGCCGTGGTTCCGAATTTCACGGCGAGCTGCTCCGTGATCTCGGTGGTGTCGGACGTGAGTGCGGAGATCTTCGCCTTCTCGCGCCGTAGCCGGAAGAAGACCTTCGAGCGCAGCGGTCCAGCGCCAACGCCGACGATGCTCCACGCACGAATGACGTAGTCGAGGATGTACGCGCGGATCCAATGCGCGGCGTACGTGACGAAGCGGGTGCCGCGATCGGGGTCGAACTTTCGGAGCGCGGTCATCAGACCTACGTTCCCCTCCGAGATGAGCTCGGCCAAGCGGAGCCCGTAGCGCCGGTAGCTGATTGCGATCGCAACGACGTGTCGAAGGTTGGCCTCGACGAGCTGGCGCACGGCCTCGGGGTCGCCGGTGTCGCGCGCGCGCACGGCGAGCACGAACTCCTCTTCGCGCGTGAGCGTTCGGTTCTTCTGAACGCGAGAGATGTACTTCGAGATGCTGGTGTTTACTTCGAGCGAGCTCTTCATCGGGGCCTCCCGGCGGCGGGGACCTGGTGGGATCCAGTGGTGTTCTGCGAAGTTCGCTGTGCTTTGCGAGGTGGTTGTCGTCGCCTACCTTTGGTGACCTTGCAGGATCAGTGCGAGATGCGAAGACGCGCCCAGAAACGGCGGCTTTTGCGTCGTCATTGCCGCTTTTCGCACAAAAGCGAGCGAGCCCACCGGCGCTCGCGCGTGGTGGGCTCGTCTCAGTTGTGGCGATTCGGTCGGCGATTGCGGTGGCGATCACCGGCGAGCTCAGCCGCGCGTGCGGCGGCGCAGGAGCAGACGCGGCGAAGCTAGACCGAGAAGGAGGAGCCGCAGCCGCAGCTGCCCTTCACGTTCGGGTTGTTGAACTTGAAGCCCGAGCCATGCACGCCCTCGACGTAGTCGATTTCGGTGGCCTCGAGGTACTGGTGGCTGAGCGGGTCGACGTAGAGCTTCACGCCGTTGGACTCGTACTCCTCGTCGAGCTCCGTGACTTTATCCTCGAAGTAGAGGTCGTAGCTGAAGCCGGCGCATCCACCGCCGACGACCCGCAGCCGAAGACCCTGACCGCCAAGCGCTTCTGCGTCGGCGATCTCTTTGACCTTCTCCGCTGCCTTTTCCGTGATCGTGATCATGATTTGCTGCTCCTGATGGCCGCTGTTCGGCTGCTTCTCGCAGAATATAGGGCTACCGCACGCCACACGCCAGCAGCCTCTCGGGGAATCATGGCGGGGGGCCCACAGCACCGGCCACGATCTTCACGAGCGTGCCGGTGTCGCACGCGACGAGAAACGCGTCGGTCGCAGGCGCGATCCCCACGACGCCGCCCGAGCCTTTGGTCGAGGTCGACGCGCGTGAGCAGACGACGTCGGACAAGGCTTCTGCTGTTCCTGCCGCGACAACGCCCACCTTGCCGTCTGGGCTCGCGAACGCCACCGTGCCCGCGCGATCGACGATCGGCGCGACGTGAGCGGGGAGGGTGAACGGAGCCGTCCCGCCATCACCGAGCGTCAGCGGAGCCGAGCTCGCGACGAGCACGCGCACCGCTTCCTGCCCCGAGGCATCGAGCGCGAGCACGAAGGTTCGGCCCGGCGTCTGACCGAGGAGGTACGCGACAGGGCCGCGCATCGCGGGCGCACCGAGGTAAAACGTGCCTGCGCCCTGCGCACGGGTGACAAGGACACCGCGACGCAGATCGAGCGCGGCGAGACGGTTGCCTTCGACGATGGCGACGAGCGTGCTCTCGTCGCTGAGTGTGGCGCCGCCGTCGATCGGCGCGCCGAACGATCCGACGCGCTGCGGCTCGCGGCCCGGGATCCACGCGTAGACGACGCCGCTGGTCGTCACCGCGAGCACCTTGCCCGAGGACGCCACGAGAGGCGTGGCAAGCGGCTCAGGCAAGACCCCGCGTGAACGCACGCCACCTTCGGCGTCGAGCGCGGTGAGCTCGGTCGATGTGGCGACCACCACACCACCGTCGTCGAGTGACAGCGGCGATATATGCCCAGTCAAGGTGCGCTCACCGCCAAGGCGCGTACGAAAGCGCACCGAGCCCCGGCGCACGCCGACCGCTTCGCCGCTCGAGGTCACGACGACGACGGTGCCGTCCGAAGTGATCGTCGGCGGCCCCGCCGCGCCCGAGCCCACGATGGCGCGCGAGCGTTCGCTGCCGTCATCGGCCAGCGTGACGACGTCGCCGCGACCGGCGATGAGCACAATCTCGCCATTCGCGAGAACGAGCGGTGCGTGATCGATCGTGTGACCAAACGAACGGCGCCACGCGACTCGGAGGCCCTGCGTCGGCAGCTTGGTGCGCGTCAGGCCGCTGCGCTGCGCATCGATGCGATCGGTCGGCGAGGGGCCCGACGGAGCGCCGACGTAGAGCGTCTCGGGTTGCCGAGGGTCGACCCGTTGTGCGTCAGCGGGGGACGCCGACGCGAGGAGCCACGCGGCGCCCAGTGACGCCAAGGGCGCGAAGGCCATCGCTGCCACGCGCCTCACGGGCGTTTACCACGGACGACGAAGTCGGCCTCGACCTCCGGAACGCTCTTGCCGTCGGACGTGCTCACCGCGCGCGTGATGCGGCCGAAGGCGCGAATGGTTTCCCCAGCCTTCAGCGCCGCGTCCTCGCCGTGGACGACGCGCGCGATGCATGGGCCTTTCGCGCAGCCGCGTCGGTCGTTGACGATGATCACGGTCTGGTGGTTCTGCACGCGGGACTCGAGGACCTGGCCCTCGACGACGATCGTCTGGCCGACGCTCGCTGCGATGTTGCCGATGATCGCGTCGTAGCCGAGAGACGGCGAGGCTTCGAACGCCTTTGCCTCGGGCTCGAGGTGCTGCACGCGCTTGACGGTCAGATGCACCGTGCGCGGCGCTACTTGAGGCGCCGTCGCGCGCACGACGATGGCGGACTCACCAGGCGTGGGTGCGTCGGTCATGTCGCCAAACGCGCCGTTGGCGGCGACGGCGACGGGCTTGCCGTTCAACGTAACGATGCCCCCCTTCGACGTGCGCCCAGCGACCCAGAAGCGCGCGCTCTCGGTCACGGCGTGCGAGGTCGGAGCGTCGACGCGAAGCGGGATCACCCCGACGCGCGCAGCGACCGTACCCTTTTCTGCTTTGCCGTTCTTCGGAACGACCTCGTACGGAATGGTCTTCTCGATGACCTTGCCCTCGTCGCTCGGCCCGTCGGTCTCGGGCGAGATGTCGATGGCGAAGCTCCCGGTTCCACGCACGTCCAGCGCGACCGGCTTGCCATCGACGCGCACGTCGGTGCCGGGCAGGGCTTCGACGCGCACGGTGATGACGGGCGGGTCGGACGCGATGTCGGCGAGGTCGGCGCGCACGCGGTAGGCGACGGGAACGACCGCCTTGATGATCTCGTCGCGCCCCGTGCTCGGCCGATCGATCTCGATCGTGAAGGGGTTGTCGCCGACCTTCAATGGAGTCTTGAGATCGAGATCGGCCTCGTTGTTCGTGAACGTCGCCTTTGCGCCGTCGAGCGAAGCAGTCGTTCCGTCTTTGCACGACTCGCAGACGAGGTGAAGCTGCTCCCCGCCCGAAGGCCCGAGCCGCGGTGACACGAGCAGCGCACTGCCGCCCTTCCACAAGAAGAAGACGGCGAGGCCCGCGACGAGGACGAGCGTGCCGATGCCGCCCGCGACGAGCGCGAGTGGGAAGCCCTTCTTCGCGACGATGAGCGGCGCGCGCGGCATGGCCTCGAGCGCGAGCGGCGCAGGCGCGGGCACGATCGGGGGCAGGGCAGCGAGCGGCTTCGGACGTTGTGCCGGGAGGGGGACACGCTGCGCGCTCTCGGGCATCCCGGTGCCATGAACCGGCGCTATTCCGGGCATCGCCACGCCGAGCATCGTCTGCTTGTCGCCCCGCGGCTGCTGCGGCTCCGCCGCGGCGGCGTGCGTTGGAGCGATCCCCGGGATCGCGACGCCGAGCATCGTGCGGTTCTCTTGGCGCGGCGCGTGAGCGTCCGCTTGGGGGGCTTGGTGCGGCGGAGCGGCGACCGCGGGCGGCATCAAGTCAGCGGCGGAGATTCCCATCATCGTGCCTGCAGGTCGCGACGCGGCCGGAGCAGGAGCAGGCGCGGACGGCGCTTCGAACACGCCGCCGAGCATCGTCTTGGCGGCGCTGCGCATGGGTGCGGCCCCGGCGCTCGAGGGTGCGGCCGTCGGGGCAGCGGGCTGGCCAGGCTGGCTGGGGGCGGGGATGGGTACCGCCATGAAGCCCATGACGGTCTTCGAACCCGCCGCGCCCCGCGCCTCGCCCGGTGTCGACGGTGCGGCCGTGGGCGCAGCGTGACGAACGGTTCCGCACTGGCTGCAGAAGCCGGCGGTATCGGCGAGCGTCGTGCCGCACTGCGTACAAGTTGCCATGCGCGTGTCTGTCTTCTTACGCGAAATCGTAGGTGAGCGGGGCAAGAGAGCGGAATCGGTTCCGTGGTAATGTCCCGCAAAGGTGCGCATTCTGGTGCTCGGGAGTGGGTCGAGCGGGAACGCGGCGATCGTGGAGGCGGACGGCGTGCGTCTTCTCATCGACGCCGGCATGGGTCCGCGGAAGATGACCGAGCGCATGCGCGCCCTCGGCGTCGACCTGTTCCCACGCGGCGTCGACGGGATCATCGTCACGCACCACCACAACGACCACGCCGCGCACCTCGAGCCGATGGCGCGCGCGTCCCGCGCTCCCGTCTTTCTCCACCGCGGTGTCGACGCGCCGCGGGTACGTGCAAAATACAACGTCATCAGCTACGACCCGCGCGTTCCGTTCACGCTCGAGCGCGAAGGCGTCGATGGTCGGCCTCGCGGCTCGCTCGCGATCGAAGCGCTGGCCGTTCCTCACGACGCCCCGCAGGTCGCCATCCGCGTCTCCTCGCGCACGCACGCGTTCGGGATCGCGACCGACCTCGGTCGCGTGCCCCGCGATCTCGCCGGCTTCCTCGGCGGGTGCGACGCCGTGCTCGTCGAAGCCAACCACTGCCCCGAGCTGCTTCGCTGGGGTCCGTACCCGCCGCGCCTTCGTGCGCGCGTCAGCGGCGGCCTCGGTCACCTCGCGAACGAGGAGACCGCCGAGCTCGCGCGCGCCCTCGGCGGAACACGCGTCAAGCGCATGTACCTCGGGCACATCTCGCGTGCGAACAACACGCCCGAGCGCGCGCTCGACGTCGTGAAGCGGCGGGCGGGCAAGCTCGACGTGCGCGTCGTCCACCACGGCGTCCCTCAGGTGCTCACGGTCCCCTGCGGCGGCGGTCACGCGCCAATGCAGCTCGGCCTCCCGTTCTGAGCGGTCTAGCTTTGCGGGGCGACTGGGACTAGAACGCCCCGCAAGATGTCCGAAACGCGGATCGTTCACTGCAAAAAACTCGGTAAGGATCTCCCCGGCCTCGCGCGGCCGCCCTACAAGAACGAGCTCGGGAAGAAGATCTACGACGAGGTCTCGAAAGAGGCCTGGGATCAGTGGCTCAAGGACTCAGTGAAGTACATCAACACCTACCGGCTCGACCTCGCCTCTCCCGAGGGGCAGAAGTTCATGCTGAAGCAGGCGTCGATCTACTTCGGCTTCGAGGAGGGCAACCTCGCCGACACAGCGTATGTGCCGGGCCCGGCTGGCGGCTCGAGCGACGAGAAAAAGTAACGCCAAAATATATGAGCGACGACACGCTGACGCTGGGCGTCCCGGGCTTCACTCCTTCCGATCTTCACGCACCCGCGCGACTCGCGGACCTCCACGCCACGTTCGACGCGTGGTTCAAGGCCGAAGCGCCGGCGGCGTGGTCCGTCTTCGACGCCTACCGCGCGTGCGCCGGGGCCGGGATGACGCCGGAGTCCAAGAGCGAAGCCTTGCTCGCGGCTGCGCCGTTCGTCAGCGCTTTC
>CAXSGV010000023.1:0-3660 GCA_964236615.1 uncultured Polyangiaceae bacterium | reverse complement strand
CGGCGCAGTCTCTCGTGTCCCCGCCGGAGCAAGCGATCGTCACGCGGGCCGCGAGGACCAGCAGATCATCCTGCGCGCGCAGCTCGGGTACGATCGTGCAAGCATCGTGATGCGCGAGCTCTTCAAGATCGAGCCGCAGCTCGACGCGTTCCGCGCCGACGTGAAGTCGCGTGACCCGCTGTGGCGCTTCAAGCGCGAGTTCGCGAAAAAACGCATCCTCCGGGCGGACGCTGGCCGCGCGTGGAACGAGCGTCACCTTCACGCCGCGGCCGCTCACCACACCGCGCATCTCGCGATCGCCGCGGTCGGTGAAGGCGGACCGCCCACCGACGAAGAGCTCTACACGGCCACCGCCGTCATGCGGATCTTCGAGCTCGACGACACTGCGCGCAAGGTCGCCAAGGGCGGCGGCGCGACCTGGACCGACGAGCTCCGCACGCGTGGCAGCGTCCTCGCGGCCGCGCTCGAAAAAGACGTCGACGTCCCCCGTCCGGAAGCGGCGCCGACGCCCGAGCACTGGGCGAGCCTCGCGCTCGACGCCATCGAAGCAAGCCTCGCGCTCCGTCACAAGGACCACCACGATCCGGCGTCGCACTGGGCCACGCTCCACGCGCCGCACACGCTCGACTACTCGGCCTTGGTGCAGATCCGCCGGCCCGATCCCAAGCTTCCTGAGCTGTTCGTCGGCCCGGAGCACGAGCGCCGCGAGCGCGGCAAGACCTCGCCCTTCGCGCTCACCGATCGGCGCGGCGACGGCCGCAAGGCCGAGGAGCAGATCGACTACTGCCTCCTCTGCCACAACCGCGACAAGGACTCGTGCTCGAAGGGGCTCCCCGAGCCGAAAAGCGCCGTAATCAAGAAGAACCCGCTCGGCGTGCCTCTCGACGGCTGTCCACTCGAGGAGAAGATCAGCGAGATGCACACGATGCGCGGCGACGGCGACGCGCTAGCGGCGTTGGCCCTCGTCTGCATCGACAACCCGATGTGCCCCGGCACCGGTCACCGCATCTACAACGACTACATAAAAACCTGCATCTTCCAGAAGCAGGAGCCGGTCGACATCCCGCAGATCGAGACGCGCGTGCTCGTCGACGTGCTGAAGCTCCCTTGGGGGCTCGAGATTTACGGGCTGCTCACGCGCTGGAACCCGCTGTCGATCGCGCGCCCCTACGCGCGCCCGTACAATGGCAAGAACGTGCTCGTCGTCGGCCTCGGCCCGGCCGGCTACACGCTCGCGCACCACCTTGCGTGCGAGGGCTTCGGTGTCGTCGCGGTCGACGGTCTCAAGATCGAGCCGCTGCCCGAGTCGCTCACCGGCACGCCCGGGAACGCCCCCGCGCCCATCAAGGACGCCGAGCAGCTTTACGGCGAGCTCGACGAGCGCATCCTGCTCGGCTTTGGCGGCGTCAGCGAGTACGGCATCACCGTTCGCTGGGACAAGAACTTCCTGACCGTCCTCTACATGACGCTCTCGCGGAACCCGCTCCTCAAGATCTTCGGAGGCGTCCGCTTCGGTGGCACGCTCACCCTCGACGACGCGTGGGACCTCGGCTTCCACCACGTCGCGATCGCGGCGGGTGCGGGCAAGCCGACCGTCATCGAGATGAAGAACAACCTCTCGCGTGGCATCCGCAAGGCGAGCGATTTCCTGATGGCGCTCCAGCTCACGGGTGCCTACAAAAAAAGCTCGATCGCCAACCTCCAGGTGCGGCTTCCGGCGATCGTCATCGGCGGTGGCCTCACCGCGATCGACACGGCGACCGAGCTGCTCGCGTACTACGTCGTCCAGATCGAGAAGACGAAGGAGCGCGTCGAGATCCTCACGGCGGAGAAGTCGCCCGAGGACGTGCGCGCGATGTTCGATGCCGAGGAGTGGGCGCTCCTCCAGGAGCACCTCGGCCACGCGACCGCGCTTGCCGCCGAGAAGGCCGCCGCGCAAGCCGAGAACCGCGCCCCGCGCGTGCAGGAGCTCCTCGACTCGTGGGGTGGTGTCTCGCTCGTTTACCGAAAGACGTTGCAGGAGTCGCCCGCGTACCGTCTCAACCACGAAGAGGTGATGAAGAGCCTCGAAGAGGGGGTCCGCTACATCGAGAACCTCTCGCCCACCGAGGCCGTGCTCGACGAGACCGGCCACGTGAAGGGGATGCTGTTCGAGCGCAAGGATGGCACCGTCATCGAGCTCCCCGCGCGGACCGTCTGCGTCGCTGCCGGTACGAGCCCAAACGTCACGTACGAGAAGGAGTACGAAGGCACCTTCAAGCTCGACAAGCGAAAGCAGTTCTTCGAGGTCCACAAGGCCGAGGTCGGCGCCGATGGCGCGGTCGCGCTCGTCCCTGCGCAGGTCACGAAGGAAGGCTTCTTCACGAGCTACCAGAAGAACAACCGCATCGTCAGCTTCTACGGCGACAACCACCCCCACTACGCAGGCAGCGTCGTGAAGGCGATGGCGAGCGCCAAGGATGGCCACCCTCACGTCGTTCGTCTTTTTCCGGACGCGCGGGTTCTCGATGCGGCGACGCAGCCGGCGCGCGACGCGGCGTGGCAGACCTTCGGCGCGATGCTCGCGTCGCAGCTCACCGCCCGCGTCGTGGGTGTCAACCGCCTCACGTCGACGATCGTCGAGGTCATCGTCCACGCGCCGCTCGCGACGCGCAAGTTCCAGCCCGGCCAGTTCTACCGCCTCCAGAACTTCGAGACGTTCGCGCCGATCGTCGACTCGACGCGTCTCGCGATGGAGGGCCTCGCGCTCACCGGCGCCTGGGTCGACGAAGAGAAGGGGAACATGGGCACCATCGTCCTCGAGATGGGCGGAAGCTCGCGTCTGTGCGCCGCGCTCGTACCGGGCGAGCAGGTCGTCCTCATGGGTCCGACGGGCACGCCCACCGAGATCGCCAAAAACGAGACCGTGCTTCTCTGCGGCGGCGGCCTCGGCAACGCCGTGCTCTTCTCCATCGCGCGCGCTTTCAAGGTGATCGGCTCGCGCGTCCTCTACTTCGCGGGCTACCGCCGCGGCGAGGATCTCTTCAAGCAGGACGACATCGAGGCCTTCACCGATCAAGTGATCTGGTGCACCGATTCCGGCGTCGAGATACCGGCGCGCCGGCCGCAGGACCGAAGCTTCCGCGGCAACATCGTCCTCGCGATGCGCGCTTACGCCGAGGGCGAGCTCGATGGCCCGCCGATGATTCCGCTCACCGAGGTGAACCGCATCATTGCGATCGGAAGCGACCGCATGATGGCGGCGGTGAAGGACGCCCGTCACGGCGTCCTCGCGCCACGCCTCAACCCACGACACCGCGCCATCGCGAGCATCAACTCACCGATGCAATGCATGATGAAGGAGGTCTGCGCGCAGTGCCTCCAGAAGCACATCGATCCGGTCACCAAGAAGGAGACCGTCGTCTTTTCCTGCTTCAATCAAGATCAGGAGATCGACAACGTCGACTTCCACCACCTGCGCGAGCGCCTTCGCGCCAACTCGATGCAAGAGAAGCTCGCCGACGCATGGCTCGTCCGGCTCCTGAAGAAGAAGCCTGGGGTTTTGCGCGTCTGAGCGAGCTCGGGGTGATGGACGTGGCGGGGACGATCGCGCGGGAAGCGTGAGCCGCGAGCTGGGGCGCTGGACGGTCCATGGTTTGATGGCCACGGGGGAGAAACACG
>CAXSGV010000022.1:0-25534 GCA_964236615.1 uncultured Polyangiaceae bacterium | reverse complement strand
GTGTCACTGGGCAAATCGGTCGTGACGGTGAGCGAGCCCGCGTAATTGCCGGGCACGAGTGACGTCGACGGAATCGCAGGAGCCGTCACGGTCACGACGAGCTGGCCGCCCGCGGGTACGATCGAGCTGGTCGTCGCGTTGGTGGTGTAGCCGGGCGCGCCCGCGAACGTGACCCCCGTGATGTTGACCGCAGCCGCACCCGAGTTGACGAGCGTGAACGTCTTGTTCTGAGGGGCCGCGCCGCCGCAGGCGTTGAGCCCGAAGTCGAACGCCGCCGACGGCCAGCCGGTCACCGCTCCCGACGAGCCCTGGCCCGAGAAGCTCACCTTGTTGACGCTGGTGCCGCAGACCGCACCTGTCACCGTGATGGCCGACGTCGCCGTCGTCGTGGTGAGCGTGGTCGGCGTGAAGCGCGCCGTGATCGCCGCCGTCGCGTTCGCGCCGAGCGTCGCTGGCGAGGCCGGCGCCGAAGACAAACCGAACTGCGCGTTCGAAGGCGCCGCAAACGCGAACGCTGCCGACTTGTTGCCGACGTTCTTCACCGCGAGCGCGATGTTCGTCGCGGCCACGTTGATCTTCGATTGGCCGAAGTCTGCGGTCGTCGGTGACCCCGTGAACACGAGCGTGGCGCCCTGGGGCGTGACGCTGAGAGGAACCGTGACCGACGCCGTCGCCGGATCGTTGGTCGTGAGCTTGAGGCTGCCGACGAGGGCAGTGCCCGCCGTCGACGTCGCAGCAACGTTCGCGCTCAGCGAGAAGGTGGCCGTCTGACCGGCAGCGACTGTGAGGTTTGCCGGCGAGACGGTGAAGCCTGTACCGACGACCGCAGCGCCAACGGTCAATGAGCCCGCACCCGTGTTCTGAATGGTGAGCGTCTTGGCCGTCGCCGTACCGCCGCAGTCGGTCAACCCGAGATCGATCGACGTCGCGGTGATCTTCGCGACCGGACCGCCTGCATCGCCGGCGTCAGCGCCGGACTCCGTTCCACTGTCGTTGCCCGTTGCGACATCCGGCAAGCCGGCGTCCGCCACCGGAGCATCGGTCGCGGCGTCGGTTTCTACCCCGACATCGTCCCCATCGCAGCCCAAGCTGCCAAGCGTTGCGCCCACCGCGATCGACGCGGCGACAAACCAACGCGGTACCACTGTCTTCTGCTGCATGTATTCCCCCTCGCTGGGGCAACGTGGTTCGGTATGAACCGCATCGACCCAAGCCGAGCTTCTACGGGTGCAGCTTCCCCACGGATAAGGGCTCCACCTGATGGCAGGCCCGACAGGCCTCGTCCACGCTCGGAGCGCTCAGCGGTTGGCGACGGGAAGGAGCAGGATAAACGTCGTTCCCTGCGGCGGATCGCTCTCGACGGTGATCTGACCACCGTGGCCTTCGATGATGCTCTTCACGATCGCGAGCCCGAGCCCGGTGCCCTTGCCATCGCCCTTCGTGGTGAAAAACGGGATGAACACGCGGCCTACGTTCTGCGCCGGAATGCCATGACCGGTGTCGGCCACGGTGACACGCACGTTGCCATCGCCGTCGGCGAGGTCGGTGGCGATCGTGATGACGCCGCCACCCGGTGGCATCGCATGGCACGCGTTCGTGATGAGGTTGACGAAGACTTGCGTGAGCTGCTCGGGCAGCCCCCGAACCGGCAGGACCCCCTCGCCGAAGTGACGATCGACCGACGCGCTCGACTCGGCCAGCACGTGCTCGCAGAACGCGAGCGCCTGATCGATCACACCATGGAGCGCGACCGGGATCGGGATGTCGCCCGACGGCCGCGCGTACGACACGAGGTCGCGCGTGAAACGAAGCAGGCGATGCGCCGACTCGCCGATGCGGCGTAGGCGTTCGAGCTCGTCGGGATCGGCGGCGTCCCGCTTCGCGTGCCAGCGCTTCGTGAGGTAATCGGTGTACGCGACGATCGACGTGAGCGGGTTGTTGAGCTCGTGCACCATGCCCGCGGCGATCTGGCCGAGCGAAGCGAGCTTCTCGGCTTGGACCATCTGCCGCGTGAGCGCCTGCACCTCGTTGCGCGCGCCCTTCATGCCGATGTGCGATCGCGCGTGCTCGAGCCCGCGCCGAAGCACCTGCGCCGCGCGGCGCAGCAAACGAACCGACGGACCGTCGACGCGCAAGATGTCGTCGTCGTCGCATGCCGCATGGAGCGTCGAGCCACCCGTATCGCCGGGCACCTCGAGGATCATCTCGTGCTCGTAGCCAGGAAAGAGACGCGTGGGATCGACACCGGCGCGCACGCCATCGACGGGGTGCTTGCGGATCACCTGCTGGCGGTTGCCCGGGCCCACGAAGGAAGCGCCGACGCCGCAGGTCGGGAGTAGCTCGGAGACGGCGTCGACGACCGCGCGGACGACGGCCTCTTCACCCTCGTGGACGGGAAGCTCCCACGTCAGCGTGAGCAGACGATCAAGCCAGCTCGCCGGGACCTCGGCAGGTGCGGACGAGCCCACGCCCAACGACGCGGTGGGGTCGTGCGACTCGAGGTGCGAGTCGACATCGTTCAAGACGACTTGCGAGGGGCGCTCGTGGGTCGCCGAGGTGGGCGGGGCGGTGCTGCGCGAGAAAGGTTTTTTGCGAGCCATTCTCAGTCTCCCCTATGGGCGCGGTCGGACTCGGTGGCGCGGCTGGACTCCGACGGGCGGTCGGACTCGGTGGATCCAGTGCCTTCGTCGCTCGCCTTGTCGAGATCGAGGATGCGCGCTTGCCCGACGTACGACTTTGTCTCGTACTTCGTGATTTTGCCGATTTTCCGGACGATTTCTGCCATGCGCTCTGCCTCGTTGAAGATGACCTCGGCCGCGCTGTAACCAGGGGCCTCAGGATCCAAACGGCGCTTCAGCAGCTCCGCATAACCCATGACGCTCGTGAGGGGTTGATTCAGCTCGTGCGCTGCAGCACCCGCGAGCTCGGCAACGATCGCTTGCCGCTCCTGTGCGAGAAGCTGCTCTTGGGCCTGCGCGAGCCGCTGCTCCATGCGCACTTTCTCGCGAAGATCGGTGAAGATGCCGACGCTGCCGACGGGGGTCGTGCCTTCGAAGAGCAACGCCGCCGAGAGCGACACCGGCACGTGCTCGCCCTTGGCATCGAGCACCTCGGTGCGCATGCCTTCGGTGCGACCGCCGCCCTGGCGGATCATCTTCATCACGCCTTTGGCGATCCCCTTCGGGTAGAGATCCTCGACGTTGGTTCCGAGCACGTCGCTCGTTGCGCGGCCATAGATGCGCTCGGCCGCGCGGTTGAAGACGAGAACGCGGCCCTCCATGTCTGCACTTATGATGGCGTCGACCGACGAATCGATGACGCGACGGAGAAAGTTCCGTGTCTGCACGAGCTCGGCCTCGACGGCGCGCTCGGCGGTGACGTCGCGGAACGTGCAGAGGACGACCCCCTCCTCGCGAAGCACCGAGTTGAAGTTGACGCTGAGCGTGATCGCGACGCCGTCCTTGCGGTTGACGCGGATGTCGACGCCGCGGGGGTAGTGCCCCTGCGCAAAGCCTTCCTTCAGCTCTTTGCCGCGGAGCGCGTCCTCGCTCGCGAAGAGATCGCCGAGCCGACGCCCTCGAAAATCGGGTTCGCTGTAGCCCGTGATCTCACGCGCCTTCGGGTTCGAGAACAGAAGCCGCCCCTCGGCGTCGATGACGACGATGCCGTCGGCCGACGACTCGAAGAAGTCGGCGTAGCGCTGCAAGCTTCGAAGCCGGCGCTCGGCCTCGAAGCGCGCGACCGTGACCTGCTGCGTCTGATCGCGCAGCGTCTGCAGTACGCGCGCGTTGCGCAGCGCAATGGCCATCGCATTCGAGACCGTCTTGCAGAGCGCGATCTCGTGCTCCGCAAACGTGAGCGACTGCTTGGCGCGGAGAAAGAGCACGCCCATCGGCTTGCCCTCGTAGAGGATAGGCAGGATCGCAAGCGAGCTGAAGAGCGCGACGCCGGAGTTACCGCGGGCCTCGTGACGCGCGACCTCGAGCAGCGGGTGGGTCGCCGCGTCGGGAATGATGAGAGGCTCGCCGCTCGTGAGCACCTCTTGGATCTCGGGGTACTTCGCGAGCTCGATCGGAAGGTCACGAAGCTGCTCGTCATCCGAGGCGGCGACGACGTAGCCGATGTCGCCCTGCTCGCGCACGAGGACGATCGACACGCGATCGACCTTGGCGACGTCGGCGATGCGCTGCACGACCGTGAAGAGGATGCCGCGAAAGTCGAGGTTCGAGGCGAGCGCCTGCGTGAGCTCGTTGACGACCTGCGCGTCTTTCTCCTTCTGCGCGAGCTCGTCCATCATGCGGCGAAGACGCAGCTGCCCACGAATGCGCGCGACGAGCTCGACGGGCTTGAACGGTTTGCGCACGAAGTCGTCGGCGCCGGACTCGAAGGCGCGTGCGATCTCGTTGTCGGCGTCGAGCGCCGTCAGCACGACGACCGGAAGATCCTTGGTCTCGGCGCGCGCGCGCAGAATGCGGAGGACCTGGTAACCGTCGGGCGGCGGCATCACGAGATCGAGCACCACGATCGAGGGATGGATCTTCTCGATCTGCGCGAGCGCTTCGGTGCCTGTCGCGACCGCCACGTGGGGCAAATCGGCGTTTGTGAGCGCTTGACACAGGACGTGTCGACTCACGGTGTCGTCATCGACGACTAGTACGGGCCCGGTGCCCAAGATGAAGGGATTTTACGCCGCGGCGGCGCGCACCGCCAGCGAACTCTCGTGAGCCGCTAGAAAAGCGTCTTCTGGGTCTTCGGCAGCGCGAGGGCGAGGTGCTCGAACGCCTTCTTGGTCGCGACGCGCCCGCGCGGCGTTCGTCCGAGAAAACCCTGCTGAATCAGGAACGGCTCGTACACGTCCTCGATGGTGTCGCGCGGCTCGCCGAGCGCGGCCGCGAGCGTTTCGACGCCGACGGGGCCGCCTTCGTAGTCCTCGATGATCACGCGAAGAAGGCGGCGATCCATTTCGTCGAAGCCCGCGGGATCGATCTCGAGGCGCTCGCACGCCGAGAGCACCGCCTTCTCGTCGATCTTTGCCGAGCCGAGGACCTCCGCAAAGTCGCGCACACGTCGAAGCAGGCGGTTGGCCACGCGTGGGGTGCCGCGCGATCGGCGAGCGATCTCGTCGGCGGCCGGGAGCGAGATCGTGACACCGAGCAGACCGGCGCTGCGAAGGACGATCTTCGCGAGCTCCTCGACCGGGTAAAAGTCGAGACGCAGCACGTGGCCAAACCGCGAAAACAGCGGCGCAGTCAGAAGCCCGGTGCGCGTCGTGGCGCCGACGAGCGTAAAGGGGTGCACGGCGATCTGGATGGCGGATGCGAACGCGCCTTCGCCGGTCATCACGTCGATTCGGAAGTCCTCCATCGCAGGGTAGAGGCTCTCCTCGACCACCGGATTGAGGCGGTGGATCTCGTCGATGAACAAAATGTCGTGCGGACCCAGCTTCGTGAGGAGACCGGCGAGCGCGCCCTTGTGCTCGACCACCGGACCGTTCGTCATGTGCAGCTCGACGCCCATCTCGTGCGCGAGGATCTGCGCGAGCGTCGTCTTGCCGAGGCCGGGCGGTCCGCACAAGAGGAGGTGATCGAGCGGCTCCTTGCGGCGTCGCGCCGCCTCGACGAACACGCGGAGGTTTTCCTTGTGCTTCGTCTGCCCGATGTAATCGTCGAACGTGCGCGGCCGAAGCGTCCGATCGAAGCTCGGATCGTCCCCCTGGGGCGTCGCGTCGATCGCGCGTGGATCGAGCCCGCCATCCGATTTCGCCATCGCCCCCGTCGTAATACCGCAGCGGGGTTGCCTCTGGAAGCATGGACGGCGTACTCTTCCTGTTCGAGGTTCTAAAGGAGAGCCCGCTCCACATGAGCGCTGCGTCGAGTCCGTCTGCCCTCAACATCCCGGCTGTACCGGGGAAGTACCGCCCGATTTTCGAATTGGGTCGTGGTGGTATGGCGGACGTCGTACTCGCCGTCATCCAGGGCCCGGGCGGCTTCAACAAGCTGCAGGTCCTGAAGCGTCTTCGTAGTGAGCTCGCGGCCGATCCCGAGTTCCTCACGATGTTTCTCGACGAGGCGCGGCTCTCGGCCCGCATCAACCACCCGAACGTCGTCCAGACGAACGAGGTCGGGCACGACGGCAAGCACTACTTCCTCGCGATGGAGTACCTCGAGGGGCAATCGCTCGAGTCGTTCCTCCGTCGCGCTGCCACGCGTGGCAACGGCCTTCCGCTCGCGATGTGCTTGCAGATCACGGTCGACGCGCTCGGCGGATTGCACCATGCGCACGAGCTCGCCGACTTCGACGGCACGCCGCTGAACGTCGTTCACCGCGATATTTCGCCGCAGAACATCTTCGTCACCTACGACGGTCAGACCAAGATCCTCGACTTCGGCATCGCGAAGGCCTCTGACTCCAGCAGCGAGACGCGCGCGGGCGTCGTCAAAGGCAAGGTCGCCTACATGGCGCCCGAGCAGCTGCGCGGTGGCAAAGGCGTCGATCGTCGTGCGGACATCTTCTCGGTCGGTGCCGTTCTCTGGCGCGCGCTCACTGGGCGCCGTCTTTGGAAGGGGCTCTCGGACATCGAGATCTTCCAGAACCTCGCTCGCGGCGAGATCCCTTCGCCGACGACGATCACGCCCGACGCACCACCGCGTCTCGTCGAGATCTGCATGAAGGCGCTCGCGGTGCGACCCAGCGAACGCTACTCCTCGGCGCTCGAGCTCCAGGCCGACCTCGAGAACTACATCGCGGCGTCACCCGAAAAGGCCACGCAGCGCGAGATCGGCAAGCTCCTCACCGAGCTCTTCGCCGATCACCGCGTCGAGGTGAAGAACGCCGTGGAGTCGCGCCTCCGCGTGGCGGTGCAGCCAACCCGTGAGTCGGGCGAGATCCCCGTCCTCTACGGCAACAACGAAGCGGTCGATCCGCGGATGACGATGTCCTCGGCGTCCAATTCGCTCAGCGGCGCAGTAGCGGGGTCCGCCGTCGATCCCCTCGCATCGCCTGGCACCGGCGAGGCTTCGCTCCGGATTTCCGCGCCGGCCCAGCGGACACTGAGCGCGTCCACCAAGGGGCTCGTCATTGGGCTCGTCGTCGGCGTCATCGGCGTTGGCGCGCTGCTCGTCATCACCTCGAAGACGCACGCGAGCGGGACGGCTCCGACCGCGTCGGTCAGTGTCACGCCACCGGTCCGCGAGATGACCGATCTCTGGGTCGAGGTCACCCCCCCGAGCGCACGCGTCTTCGTCGACGACGATCCGATCACGCAGGCGCCTCCCCGTGGTCGCTTCCAACGCGACAGCGCGAAGCACTGGGTTCGCGCCGAAGCGCCAGGCTATCTCACGAAGGCCCTTCTCGTGCCCTTCGACAAGTCCGCGCAGACCGTCCAACTGACCCTCGAGCGTGAGCACGTCGTCACGCCACCCGGCGGGAAGAAACCGCGCTGACCGGGCTTTGCTGACCGGGATTTCGCGCGTCAGTCTTTCGCGCGCGAAACCATTCCGTTGGGCTTGCTTCCGACGGCGATCGTCTTGACCTTCGTCAGCGACGCGACGTCGATCACGGACACCGTGTTCGCGAGCTGATCGGAGACATAAGCTGTCTTCCCGTCGACGCTGAACACGATGGCGTGCGCGCCAGCGCCCGCGGGCGCCGAGCCGATGACCGCATCCTCCATGGCTTTTCGCACGACCACGCGCGCGTTGAACGGGTCGGCTACCCAAACGTTGCCGTCAGGTCCGAAGGCCACCATTCCGGGCGTGAAGCCAAGCCGCCACGTCGCGATGACCTCGAGTCGCCTCGTGTCGATGGCGGAGATAGTGCCGTCGCTCTCGTTGTCGACGTACGCAACGCCGTTGTTCCCTTGCCAGGCCCCGACGGGATCGCCACCCACGGGAATCACCTTGGTGAGCTTCTTCGTCGTGGAATCGATGATTGAGATCGAGGCAGCACCGGTGTCGGCCACGAACGCGTTGCCGTCTTGCGAGAACGTGACCTCGGAGGGCTGAGCGCCGACACCAATCGTGTAGGTCGTAGCGAGCGTCGTGCCGTCGAGAACGAGCACTCGGCCATCGTGCTGCGAGGTCCACACCTCTGTGCCGTTGGGCGCGTACACGGCGTTGTGGTTCATCGCATCGGTCCGGCGCGAGGCGATCAGGCGGCCCGTGCGGGCCTCGAGCATGAGGACGGCACCGGGTGAGCCACCCGCCGCCGCACCGTGAAGGTGAGACGAGTCGTGGCCTGCGCTGAGATCGGTCCCAGGCACGGCGACCAGCATCTTCGACCGATCGGCGCTCAGGTAGACGTGGTGGGGAAAATCGACCGCGTGCATCCGAATCGTGGCCGCGAGCTCGTTCGTCTCGGTGTTGATCACGGACAGCGTGCTGTCACCGCCGTTGACCACGAACACGGCGTCGAACGCGATCGGCGCGACGGGGTCGGTGGTAGGCGCCTCGAGGGCCACATGCTGACCGCTCGTACTCGTGCAGGCCATCACGCCAAGCACGAGCGCCGCACCGACGACAACAGAGTAGGAACGGAGACTCCGAGGAAGCGCGATTTTACCGACCATCCACCCTCCAGCCCCCGCCGCGCGCTCCGCTAGACTCGATAGGCTCACTCATCACAAGGATGTTGACGAGGCCGCACCGCTACTAGAACATTATCACATCCGGCACGTACCGAACAGGCAATGACCAATCGATCGTCGGCAAACATGGAGCACGCCTCTTCCCTTTCCAGTAATGACGCACGCGCCAAGTTTGCGATTTCGCTCGTCGCCGGGATGCTCAGCGTGGCGCTCCTCGGTTTCGGAGCCCGCAAGGTTTTGCACCTCGACGTCGCTCCGCCTGCTGCGACGAGCGTCCCCCTCGCCGCGGAAACCCCTCATCCCGTCGACCTCGTCGTTCAGTCGACGATCCCCGAGGCGGCGATGGCGTTTCGCGGCAACCAGCATCCGCTCCCGTACAACACCGAGATTGGTAGCTCCGACACACCGGAGCTCATCGAGATCACGGCACCCGGTCACGAGGGTCGGCGGTTCTGGATAAAGCTCGATCGTCCGCGCAGCCTGATGGTCTCGTTGCCCACCGGCAGCGGGGAGGTCGATGCGACCTACGAGGAAACGAGCGCAGCTCTCGGTGACGCGGTCATCAAGCCCGCGATCGACAACTCCGCACCGGTGGCGCTGAACTCCGCGCACGGCAGGCGGTGTAGGCCAGCGCGGGAACGCGAAGCCAACTGCGGCCGCTGCCACCGAGCCCAAGACCACGATCGCCACGGCAGCGCCCGTCGTCACGACGGCGCCTGCGATCACCACGGCGCCTACCGTCGCGGCGGCGACTGCAGTCACGCCGCAACCGGTTGCCGCCGCACCCGTCATTCCTCCGGGCACCGTCGATGCGAAGGGGGTGCGCGCCACCGTCAAAGCTCACTCTTCGCAGGTGTCGACCTGCTACGAGCGCGCACGGATGGACAAGCCGGATCTCGCGGGTCGCGTCGTCGTCTCGGCAAACATCGGACCCGGCGGGGAAGTGAACGCGGCCTCCGTCACGAGCAGCACCGCCCAGAATGCCCGATTCGAAACGTGCCTTCTCGGCGCGTTCCGCTCGTGGACGTTTCCCGCACCTGCGGGTGGGGTTGCAGGCAACGTCGCGTACACGTTCGTGTTCGACTGATCGTTCGACATTTGGCGAGGGGAGACGTCTCATCCTCGTTTCGAAGTCCGACTTGAGGAGCTCCCATTGCGATCTCGTTTCTCTGCCTCAATCAAGCCGTTCTCCATCCTCGTAGCGTCGATCGTCACCCTCCCTTTCGCGTCGATCGCGTTCGCGCAGGCTGCCGATCCGACGACGGGCACGCCTGCTGCGGGCACGACCACGGCGCCCGCCACGACGACCACCACGACCACGACCCCCGGTGCGACCGGAACGGGTCCGACGACGGCGGTGGTGGACGAGGGCGACGACCTTTCGATGACGTTTCACGCGAAGCGCACGCAAGACATGCAGCAGTTCGCGGACGCGAGCTTGCAGGAGCTGCGTATCGGTAGCGTGAAGTCACGCTACTCGCTGAACCTCTTCGGCGACTTCGAGCTTGGCGCGCGTTCACGTTCCGAGGGCGGGCTGAAGCCGCAACCGGCGTTCGCGATCGGCGTCTTCGACATGCTCTTCAACGCCGATCTCGAGCAGAAGATTTTCATGACCTCCGAGGTCGCGTTCACCTACGAGCCGAACAACCCCGGCGCGGAGCTCGAGCGCCTCCACATGCGCTGGAAGCCGAACAAGTATTTCTTTTTGGAGGCAGGCCGGTTCCACACCGACATCGGCTACTGGAACGTCGCCTACCACCACGGCAAGTGGCTGCAGCTTTCGATCGAGCGGCCGCGGAGCATTGCTCTTCACGGTGGTCTCCTTCCCACACACTGGATTGGCGCGCAGGCCGGCCTCAGCCTCCCCGTCGCGAAGGGCCAGATCAACATCGTCGGCTCCGCCGGCAGTGCGCGCGATCCCGTCGGCGCAAGCCACTCGGCGGGCGGCCACGGCGGCGCGTTCACGCCCGTGAACGGCATTCATGGCAAGGTCGAAGCCGTCGGCCTCGGCCTCAGTGACCTTCGCTTCGGTGTGTCGGGTGTCTACGATCAGATCCGAGCCGAGGAGCCGTTCACGCGCCCTGCGCTGCCGAACCAGGCCATCGACGAGTACGTGGGCAACGTGTTCGTTGCCTACCCCAGCGTGCCCTTCATGCTGATCACCGAGGCGTACCTCATCGATCACAAGGCGCTCGACCTCAAATGGCGCACCTACGGTGTCTTCGCGCTCGTCGGCTACCAGGTCGGCCGTTTCACGCCCTACATCAAGGGCGAGTACGTCACCCAGAAGACGAACGCAGAGTTCCCCGATCCATTCTACTTCCCGGAGCCCAAGGCGCCCGAGCCCCCGGCCCTCGCCCGTGAGCTCGTCGAGGGCACCTTCGGCGTTCGTGCGGACACGAGCACCTGGTCTTCCGTGAAGGTGGAGTACCGCGTCACTCGGCGCGGCGACCTCGACCTCTACCGGCCGCCGGGCGACCACCTCCCCCTGATCCACGCGGCCGTCATCAACTGGGGCTTCGGTATCTGACGAGGACCGTTCCTGCTTGGCGCACGTTGCCAAGACTGACGTATGCTCAGGGGGAATGAAGTTCTCCTCGATCGCTGGGATTCTCGGGTCGCTTGCGCTCCTCACGGTTGGCACTTCCTCTTACGCCAATGGGCGTTTCCCATCGGCGAACCAGGTCGCAGTCCATCCGCACGATCCGAACACGCTCCTCGTGCGCGCGACCTTCGGCCTTCTGATCTCCCACGAGGGGGGGAAGAACGCGCACCTCGTCTGCGACAAGATCATCGGGGCGACTTCGGTCGTCGATCCGGGTATCGGCTATTTCGATGACGGCAGCATCATGGTCGCCGCGCCGGCGGGGCTCGCGGTCAGCCACGACAACGCGTGCTCCTTTCCGTTCATCGGTGGCGAGCTCGCGAACCAACGCTTCATCGACGTCACGGTCGATCGCACGAACCGGTCACGCGCTCTCGCGCTCTCCGCCGCGCAGCTGAACGACGGCACCGAAAAGGTCCGCATCTTCGAGTCGACCGACAACGGCGGAACGTGGTCGGTCATCCGCGACGGGCTCGACAAGAACGCGGTCGTCGTGACCCTCGACATCGCGCCCTCGAATCCGCTGCGCGTCTATCTTTCCGGCAACCTCGTCGTCAACGGAGCCCTCCAAGGCTTCGTCGCCCGAAGCGACGACGGCGGTCGAAACTTCACCTACGCAAAGGCCGACTTTCCGAACGCATCGCAGATCTACATTGCTGCGGTCGACCCGTTCGACGCCGACCTCGTCTACTTGCGGACGTACGGGACCGACGCGGGCCCGAGCCACCTCATCGTCTCCCAAGACGGCGGCCAGACCTTCGTGATCGCGAAGACCATCAACTCGAACATGAGCGGCTTTGCGATTTCGCCCGACGGCTCGCGCATCGCCGTTGCGGGCTTGCAGACGGGCGTTTCCGTCGGCTCACGTCCTGCGCCGCTCGACGCCGGCACCTCGGACGGCGGTCTCGGAATGAACTTCGAGCAGCACTCCGATCTCCCCATGCGTTGCCTCGGCTGGGCGGGCGACAAGCTTTACGGCTGTGGAAGCGGTGTCCCCAAGGGCTGTGGCCCGGGTGACGGGCAGTTTTTCTTCGGCGAGTCGACCGACGAAGGGCGCTCGTGGTCGACCCTGATTCCGTTGCTCTCCGACATCCTCGAGCCTGACCCGACCTGCGCCGCCGAAAGTCCGAGCAAGCGAATCTGCTCGGTCGAGTTCCCCGCCACACACGCGCTGTTCGAGTGCCCCTACCGTGTCGATGCCGGTCCCTTGCCTGTCGACGCCAGCACCCCCGCCGACGCAGGCCCCAGCGTTCCTCCATTGGATGACTGCGCGTGCGGCATCGTCGGCGGCGTTCCTTCGACCCCCGTGGCCGCGTTCGGCATTGGCGCGACCGTGTTTGGTGTGGGCATCGTCGTGGCTCGTCGCCGGCGCCGCAGTCGGCGCGCGAGCTCCAAGCGCGACTGAGGTCTCATGGGCGATGCGCTTCACCGCGCGGTGAAGATTGAAGAGCTCGAGACCGCGATCTCTCCGTACGACCTGCTCGGCTCGGCGGACGACCATCCCTATGTCGCGCTGCTAGAGAGCCGTGGTGAGGCCACGCGGCTCGCGCGCTGGTCATTCCTGTGCGTCGACCCCTTTCTCGTATTTCGCGCCAAGGGCAGCGACGCGTTCGCAGGCCCGCCGGGTGCGCTCAGCCGCGTCGAAGGCGATCCCTTCACGGCGCTCGCCGCCCTCCTCGAGCGCTACAGCGCGGCCGACCCGGCCGCCGCTTCGACGCACTTGCCGCACCTTCCGCCGCTCGTCGGAGGTGCGGTCGGTTACCTCGGCTACGACCTGTTGCATTCGATCGAGGAGGTTCCCGAGGGCGGAACCGACGATCTCGCGCTTCCCGACGCGTACATGATGTTTTTCAATAGCGTCCTTTCGTTCGACAACCACGAGAGACGCGGGTGGCTGTCGAC
This sequence comes from uncultured Polyangiaceae bacterium, assembly GCA_964236615.1. Classification (GTDB taxonomy): domain Bacteria; phylum Myxococcota_A; class Polyangia; order Polyangiales; family Polyangiaceae; genus CAXSGV01. The sequence goes on along the minus strand of CAXSGV010000022.1, from coordinate 12,443 downwards.
GACGGGCTTCGGGACGACACCAGCGGCGGCAAGCCTCGCCGCCAGCGAAGGCATGAAGGCCGCGCGCGCACGATTGATGAAGCCGCCTGCATCGCCGACGGCACCGAGGGGTGAGGATCTGCGCGAGCGTCGCCGCCGTGTGCTCGAGTCACGCCCGCGCCTGACCGAGAGCGGTGTTTTTGCTGCGGGCGTTCAGCCCGTGCTGGCGAGAGACGAGTACCTCGAGGTTGTGCGGACCGTGAAGGAGCACATTCGCGCGGGCGACGTCTTCGAGGTCTGCACTTCCAACCGCTTCGAGACGAAGACCAACGCGACGGGTACCGAGCTTTACCGCGTGCTCGCGACCGTGAGCGAGGCGCCCTGTGCGGCTTACCTCCGATTTCCCGAGGCCGAAGTCAGCTCGTCGTCGCCCGAACGGTTTCTTCGCCTCGACCGCGACCGATGGGCCGAGACGCGACCGATGAAAGGCACGCGTCCACGCGGTGGCTCGCCAGAACAAGACGCACGAGCACGCGAGGACCTCGGGGCCTGCGAAAAGGATCGCGCCGAGCACATGATGATCGGCGATCTGGCGCGCAACGACCTCGGTCGCGTGTGCGCGTTCAAATCGGTGACGGTTCCCGATCTCGCGGTCGTCGAGACCTACCCTTTCGTCCACCAGCTCGTTTCGACGGTGCGCGGTCGCCTGCCCCCTTAAGTTTCACCTATCGTTCTCTTGCGTGCGGCATTCCCAAGCGGGTCGATGACGGGCGCGCCGCCGGTCGAGGCGATGAAGATCATCGCGCGGCTCGAGCCGGTGAAGCGCGGCATCTATTCGGGCTGCATCGGGTACTTCGATTTCGACGGCGCCGTCGATCTCAGCGTCACGATCCGCACCTTCGTCAAAGCGCGTGGTCGTTTGACGTTTCATACAGGCGGCGCGCTCGTCGACGACTCCATCGCCGAAGACGAGCACCAGGAGACACTGGACAAGGCGCACGGCATGGTGACGGCACTCGAGCTCGCGAACGGCGCGCGATGACCACGGTGCGCGCCGTCATCCTCGACAACTACGACTCGTTCGTCTTCAATTTGCACCAACGAATCGGCGAGCTGACGGGTACCGAGTCAATCGTGGTGCGCAGCGATCGTGTCACGGTGGATGAGGTCGCGGCGATGCGCCCGACGCACATCGTGATCTCCCCCGGCCCTGGCAACCCGGAAAATCCTGCCTACTTCGGGATCTGCCGCGAGGTCATCTTGGAGCTCGGCAAGCACACGCCACTGCTCGGCGTGTGCCTCGGCCATCAAGGGATCACCACAACGTTCAGCGACCACATCGTTCGAGCGAACAAGGTCATGCACGGTAAGACGAGCGTCGTGACCCACGACGGGACGGGGATGTTTCGGAACGTCGAGAGCCCGGCGATCGCGATGCGCTACCACTCGCTCGTGGTCGAACGCGAGACGCTTCCGGCATCGCTGATTATCAACGCGGAGACCGACGACGGCCTGATCATGGGGCTCATGCACCACGAGCTCCCCATCCACGGTGTGCAGTTCCACCCGGAATCGATCGGAACGCCGAGCGGCCTTCAGCTGCTTCGCAACTTCCTGACGTTCTCGCGGTAGGCCGCTAGCAGACGCAGCGTCATCGAGGATGGCGCGGTCGAGCCGAGCGCGCGCTCGTGGGGCTCGATTCGTCGTATCGGGAGGCACTCCATCAGGGTGTTGGCGAAGAACGCCTCATCGGCGCGCCCGAGGTCGTCGGTGCGCAGTGGGCCTTCGTCGACGGGGATCCCCATCGCGTGGGCGAGGTCGAGCAGGATGGTGCGGGTGACCCCGAGCCGGCAGCCGCTCGCCTCCGCGGGCGTGTGCAGTCGGCCACCAGCCACGAGGAAGAGATTCGAGACGACGCCGGACACGACGAGACCATCGACGGAGAGCTGGATACCTTCCACCAGACCGGCCGTTTCGAGCTCACGGCGCGCGAGCACGCTCGACAAGCAGCTTCCGGTCTTGATCGTCGGATCGATGCATATTGCAGGTACCTTGCGGGTCTGCACGACGCGCGTCACGATGCCGTCGGTGTACGCTTCGACGGAGTACGGGGTGAGACTGCGAATGACGATCGAGAAGATCGGCGTGTCGCATCCGGTCGTTGCCAGCCCCTGCGCCCCGTCACCACGGCTGACAGTGACACGGACGTAGGCGTTGCCCACTTTGCAACGTGCCAGCCCCTCCTGCACGAGCGCCGCGATCGACTCTCTGCTCCGGGGTATGGCGATGCCGGTCTTCGCGGAGGCGCGCTCGAGCCGCTCGAGGTGCGCGTCGAGCGCGAAAACCGCTCCGTCGTATGCGCGGAGGGTCTCGAAGATCGAATCGCCGAGGAGATAACCGCGATCGAAGAGGGACACGCGCGCTTCGTCGGATGCTGCGAGGAACCGTTCGCCCAAGAACACGAGAGGTTCGGTCATCGGTCCCGTTCCGATGGTAAAGGAACGTGATGGATTCTGCATTGCTCGAGATCGGTGTCGAGGAGCTTCCCTCCTCGTACGTCGACGCCGCACTCGCTTCCCTTCCCGGTCTGGTCAGCTCGAAGCTCGCGTCGCTGAGGCTCACACACGGCGCGGTCACCGCGTACGGCACGCCGCGACGTCTCGCGGTCGTGGTCGAGGGTCTAGCAAGCGCGCAGGTCGATCTCGACGAAGAGGTCGTAGGCCCGCCGGAGGCGGTCGCCTTCAAAGACGGCAAGCCCACGAAAGCCGCCGAGGCCTTTGCCTCGAAGCTCGGCATCACGGTCGACACGCTCACGCTCGCCGACAAGGAAGCGGGCCCCAAGCAAAAGGCGGGGCGCTTCGTCGTCGCTCGGCGCCGTGAGCAAGGGCGTGCTGCCCAGGATCTCCTCGGTAAGGCGCTTGCCGAAGTCTGCGCCGAGATCCCTTTTCGCAAGTCGATGCGTTGGGGCACAGGTGACGCAACGTTTGGCCGGCCAGTGCAGTGGCTCGTCGCGCTCCACGGTCGCGACGTCGTCGACACGGCGTTCGCCGGCATCAAGAGCGGACGTGCAAGTCGTGGACACCGCTTTCTCGCGCCGGCCGCGTTCGACATCGAAAGCGCTGGAACCTACGTCGCCCAGTTGCGCACCGCCCACGTGCTCGTCGATCGCAACGAGCGCGCGACCGCGATGATGGCGCTCGTTTCGAAAATGGCCACCGAGCTCGGTGGCGTGCACGATGCCGAGCCGCGTCTCGTCGACGAGAACGCCTCCTTGGTCGAGGAGCCACACGTCGTTCGCGGAAAGTTCGAAGAAGCATTCCTCGAGCTACCCGCTGCGGTGATCCGCGCCGTCGCGCGCGGCCACCAGAAGTACTTCTGTGTTCAAAAAGGCGAAGACGAGCTCCTCCCGAGCTACATCGCCGTCGCGAACACGGCGAACGATCCCGCGAAGGTCTCGAAGGGAAACGACCGCGTGATGCGCGCGCGGCTCGCCGACGCCAAGTTCTTCTACGAGGAAGACAAGAAGGCCAATCTCGACGCCCGCGTCGAGAAGCTCGAAGGCATCGTGTTCCACGCGCGCCTCGGCACGGTGCGCGAGAAGGTCGCTCGCCTCGAGCTCCTCACGACGCACCTCGCGGAGAAGCTCGCGCTGCCCGAAGAGACGCAGCGCCGAGCACGTCGCGCAGCCCATCTCTGCAAGAGCGATCTCGTGTCCCTCATGGTCGGCGAGTTTCCCGAGCTTCAGGGCCACATGGGGCGCGCGTACGCAAAGCACGCCAACGAAGATGACGCCGTCGCTGATGCGATTCGCGATCACTACCGCCCTGTCGGAGCGCAAGACGCGGTCGCTCACGACGACGTCGCCGCGGTCGTCGCGCTCGCCGATCGTCTCGATACGCTCGTTGGCTGCTTCGCTATTGGCTTGTCGCCGACCGGGGCCGCTGACCCCTACGCGCTCCGTCGTGCATGCATCGCGGCGCTTCGCACCATCGTCGAAGCACCGGCTAATAGCGCCGCGGTCTACGCGCGGCTGGATTTCGGCGAGCTCGTCGGCGCTGCCTACGACCTTTTCGCAGGCAAAAAGCTCGAGCTCTCGCGCGATGCGACGGTCACCAAGGTGTCCGAGTTCGCGCGCGAGCGTCTGCGCGGCCTCCTCACGAGCGCGACGAGCGCAGCCGTCGCCGACGCTGTGCTCGGTGGCCACGCGCTCGCGAGCAACGGTACGAAGGCCTCAATCGAGAGCCATCCCGCGTATGCCTTTGCGAAGGCGCACGCGCTCGCCGGCGTCGTCGCTGCAAAAGAGCCGTGGCTCGAGCAGGCCCGCACGGTCGCGAAGCGCCTCAACGGCATCAGCAAGGATCAGCGGCCCGTCCTTCATACGAAGGACGACTTCCAGGGCTCCGAGAAGGACGTCGCGATCGTCGGCGTCGTCGACGCCATCAACGTCGTCACGGGCACGCTCACGGACGCGAGCGCCGTATCAGGCGCCCTTCACTACGCGGAGCAGCTCGCCAAGCGCGTCGATGAGATCTTCGTCACCACGCTGGTCAACGACCCCAAGGATCCGTTGACGCCGAAGCGGCTCGAGCTTCTCTCCTTCGGTGCAGAGTGCATGCTCCGCATTTGCGACTTCTCGCGGCTCGCCTGAGCGCCCGCGCACGGTCTCAGCGCGCTTCCTCGTCGTCTTCGTCTTCGTCTTCGTCGTCTTCGTCGTCTTCGTCTTCGTCGTCGGCGGCGGCGTCGGGCTCATCTCCTTCGTCGTCGTTCACGCCCTCCGCATCCGCGGGCGGTTCGGTCTTCTCGGGCCCGCTCTCCTCGCGCGCGATCAGGTGAAGGACGTGAAACGCGTAAAGGAGCTTGGCGTTCTCCCCCGCACTGTACGGCCCATTGGCGCAGATCTCGTAGAGCGAGCGCTTGCCGTCGACGAGGGCGAGGAGCTTGTACTCGCTACGATCGAGCGCGATGTCGATGAGGTCGCCGAGGGCGTAGTTCGGACTGTAGATGGTGTCCTTGCGGCCCAAACGCGTGATGAGTGTCTTTGCTTTCGGCGAGCGCTTCACGCCGTGCATGATCACGTGCCGAATCGGCACGCGTAGGTGGACGATCGACCCTTCCTCGAGCTCGCCGGGACTGAAGAGAATCTCGCCGTCCTCCCACCAAAAGAGACTCCAAACGATCGCCTCGACGCGCTCGCGCAGCGCCGCGTAGAGCTCGCTCGGCGAGAGGAAATATTTCTCGATCAGGAGCTCGCACCGCCTCTTTTCCGAATCCACCGGCACCGCGGCGACCGCGTTGAAGGCGCCTGCGTTGATGCGGTTCGTGCGGAGCAGGTACGTGAGAATGCCGTCGTTCGGATCCGAGGATGCGGCGTGAACGAAGGTGCCGTCCTTCACGTAAACCTTCTTCACGATGTCGCCGTGGGTCGCCTCGATCAGACCCGCCGCACCGTGCCGGTAGATGACGGCGAGCATTTCCGGCAGGGCCGTCTGCGCGAGGCTTCCGCGGTAGGCGCCGTCGCGCGCCGCCTCGCGCGGCCCGAAATTTCGAAGGAAGGAGAAGAAGCCCACGGGACGAACCGCGAGCGTACCCGCGAGCCGTAGCCTTCGCGATGGGAAGCGCAGCCGTTTTCGATCTCCGCGAGTCGCCCCTTCCAGGGGACCGTTTCGACCGCTATACCCCCCGCATGCAAAAGGTCTTTTTCTTCGGCGAAGGGGCAGCCGAGGGCGACAAGAGCCGCCGTGATCTTCTCGGCGGCAAAGGCGTTGGCCTGGTCGAGATGACCCAGCTCGGGCTGCCCGTGCCGGCCGGCTTCACGATCTCCACCGAAGTCTGCGTCGCCTTCATGAAAGACAAGAAGGTTTCGCCCGAGGTGCTCCTCGAAGTCGACCGCGCCCTCGAGCGTGTCGAGAAGAGCGTCGGCATGCGCCTCGGCGATCCGGAGAATCCGATGCTGCTCAGCGTGCGCTCCGGCGCGCGCGCGTCGATGCCGGGGATGATGGACACCATCCTCAACCTCGGGCTCAACGACAAGACGGCCGAGGGCCTCGCCAAGAAGAGCGGCGACGCACGCTTTGCCTACGACGCGTACCGGCGGTTCATCGCGATGTACTCCGACGTCGCGCTCGAGGTGAGCAAGGAGCCGTTCGAGCACGCCCTCGAGCAGGCCCGCACGCGCACCGCGGTCGCGAAAGGCATCGACACCACGCGCATCAACGCGGAGGAGCTGAAGAGGAAGCTGCCCGACTCCGACCTTCCGGCCGAGGAGCTCAAGGCGCTCGTGACGAGCTTCAAGGCGATCGTGAAGGAGAAGACCGGAAAGGACTTCCCGACCGACGTGAAAGAGCAGCTCACCGGCGCGATCCTCGCCGTCTTCCGCTCGTGGGAAAACCACCGGGCCATCGTCTACCGCCGCATGCACGACATTCCCGATGCCTGGGGAACTGCGTGCACCATACAGGCGATGGTGTTCGGCAACCTCGGCGAGACCAGCGCGACCGGCGTCGCGTTCACGCGCAACCCGTCGACCGGCGAGAGGAAGCTCTTCGGCGAGTGGCTTCCGAACGCACAAGGCGAGGACGTCGTCGCGGGCATTCGCACGCCCTACCCGATGGACGGCGACACCGAGAACACGCTCGCGGCAAAGATGCCGAAGGCCTACGCGGAGCTCACGTCGATCTGCGCCAAGCTCGAGTCGCACTTCCGCGACATGCAGGATCTCGAGTTCACGATCCAGACCGGCAAGCTCTACATGCTGCAGTGCCGCTCCGGAAAGCGCACGAGCCGCGCTGCGATTCGCATCGCCGTCGACCAGGCGAAAGAAGGGCTCATTACGAAGGACGAAGCGGTGCTGCGCGTGGACGCTTCGGGGCTCGACCAGCTGCTCCACCCCACGCTCGATCCCAAGGCGCCGAAGAAGCAGATCGCACGTGGCCTCGCGGCGAGCCCCGGAGCTGCGAGCGGGCATATCGTCTTCAATGCCGACGAAGCCGAGCGCAAAGCAGGTCAGGGCAAGCCCGTCATCCTCGTCCGCATCGAGACGTCACCCGAGGACATCCACGGCATGAAGGCCGCACGCGGCATCGTCACCGCACGTGGCGGCATGACGAGCCACGCCGCAGTCGTCGCACGCGGCATGGGCAAAGCGTGCATCGCCGGCTGCTCTCCGATGAGCGTCAACGCCGCCACCGAGACGATGGCCATCACCGTGTACGACGACGCGGGTCGTCCGACCGAGACCGTCACGCTCAAAAAGGGTGACATCCTCACGATCGACGGCGGCACGGGCGGCATCTTCGAGGGCGCCGTCGCGACGGTGCCCGCGTCGCTGTCGGGCGAGTTCGCCGAGCTCATGAGCTGGGCCGACGCGGGCCGCAAGGTGAAGGTCCGCGCCAACGCCGATACCCCGCTCGACGCGCGCACCGCACGCTCCTTCGGCGCCGAAGGCATCGGGCTCTGCCGCACCGAGCACATGTTCTTCGACGAGGATCGCATCGCCGCGATGCGCGAGATGATCCTGTCGGACGACGTGGCCTCGCGCGAAAAGGCGTTGGCGAAATTGCTGCCCTACCAGCGCGAGGATTTCGCCGGCATCTTCCGCGAGATGCGCGGGCTACCTGTCACGATCCGGTTGCTCGATCCGCCGCTCCACGAGTTCCTGCCCCACGACCCCAAGCAAATCGAGGCGCTCTCCACCGCGATGGGCGTGAGCGTCGCCAAGCTGACGGTGCGCATCAAAGAGCTTCACGAGTTCAACCCGATGCTCGGCCACCGCGGCTGCCGCCTCGCGATCACGTACCCCGAGATCTACGAGATGCAGGTTCGCGCGATCCTCGAAGCGGCGGTCCTCGTCGCCAAGGAGGGCGCGGACGTTCGTCCCGAGATCATGATCCCGCTTGCCATGACGCGGGGCGAGCTCGAGAAGACGCACGCGCTCGTCGACAAGGTCGCGGGCGAGGTCTTCGCGAAGGCGGCCGTCGGCGACAAGGTCGCGTTCACGTTCGGCACGATGATCGAGCTACCGCGCGCGGCTCTCCTCGCAGCGGAGCTCGCGAAGGAGGCCGAGTTCTTCTCCTTCGGCACGAACGATCTCACGCAAGCGACGATGGGGCTTTCGCGCGACGACGCCGGCAAGTTCCTGCCCGCGTACGTCGAGAGCGGCATCCTCGCGAAGGACCCGTTTGTCAGCCTCGATCAAGAAGGTGTCGGCCAGCTGATCGCCGCGGCCGTCGCGGGTGGTCGCAAGACGCGTCCGAACATCAAGCTCGGGGTCTGTGGCGAGCACGGCGGCGATCCCGCGAGCATTCGCTTCTTCGAAGCCGCGGGCCTCGACTACGTGAGCTGCTCCCCCTTCCGCGTCCCCATCGCGCGCCTCGCGGCGGCGCAGGCGACCCTCGAACGCACGACAAGCAAAGGTAATTCGGGCGGTTCCACAGCCTGAGCAAACGCGCGCCCAGACACGCGGACGTCCACCTGGGACGACCTCGATCCTGTGCGAAGGGGTCGTACAAAACGGCAACCCCAACGTGACGGCGTCAAGGCTGGAGCACCATGTGCGTGCTACGCATCCATACATGCGAACGTCGTCGAAGCTTGCGGGCTCGGTTGCAGCGGTCCTTCTTCTTGCGAGCGCCGCGAGCTGGGGTCATGCCCGTCTGACCACTGCACCGCCTCCGCGTGACGCGAACGTCGCGGGCAACGACGGGCACAAAGCGGGTCCTTGCGGCGGCGTCGCGAAGGGCAAGCCGACCATGAAGTACTCGGCCGACGCGGGCACCGTGAACATCAAGTGGGAAGAGACGATCGACCACACGGGCTGCTTCGTCCTCGATGTCTCGCCGACCGGCAACGACAACGACTTCAAGGTTCTCAAGGTCGTCAAGGACACCGCCGGCGTTGGCCCGAAGAACACGAACATCGTTCTCGACGGCGGCCTTCAATGTGCAAACTGCACGTTCCGCCTGCGCCAACTGATGAACGGTACCGACTCGGCCAACTGCAACGCGAACACCGTTCCGTCCCAAGGCACCTACTACTCGTGCGCCGACATCATGATCGGTGACTTCGATGCCGGCACCGTCGTTCCGATGAACGACAGTGGCACCGTCCCGGACGAGGACAGCGGCACCGCCGCCGGCGACAGCGGCACCACGCCGGCCGTCGACGGCGGCAAGCCCGGCGTCGACAGTGGCCTCGGCGACGACAACGGCGACGAGACGCTCCCCTCGAGCAATTCGGGAAGCGGCTGCTCGACGAGCCCGGGTAGCGACTCCGGCTTCGCGGGTCTCTTCGCGCTCAGCGCTGTGGCGGCGCTCGCCGTCGCCCGCGCGAAGCGGAAGCAGAAGTAGCCTTCGCCGGGTCCGCCGGCACCGAAGCTGCGCTCGGCAGCCGGGCGTCGATTCGCGCGCTGCTCTTCGCGATCTCCATCTCCTCGACGGTCTTCGGCCAGTCGCTCTTGAGCAGCCTCGACAGCGAGCGATCGGCGAGCAGCTTGCCGCCGGTCTGGCAGGTCGGGCAGTACTTCGTCTCGTTGGACGCGTGCACGATCCGCTGCACCGGCGCGCCGCACACGGGGCATGGCTTCCCATAGCGGCCGTGCACGGCCATGCCTTCGCGAAACGCGGTGACCTTCTCGGGGAAGCCGCCCTCGGCAATCTTGAAGTCTTCGCGCAGGCGCTGCGTCCAGAGAGCGAGCGTGTCGATCGTCGCGCGGTGGAGACGCGCAATCTCGGGCTTCGTGAGAGCCGACGACAGACGCACCGGCGAGAGCTGGGCAGCGTGGAGGATCTCGTCGGAGTACGCATTACCGATGCCGCTGAAGATCCGCGGATCGGTCAGTGTGCGCTTCAACGTGTGGCTCTCGCGCGCGAGCACCCCCGTGAACTCTTCGAGCGTCGCGTCCATCACCTCGGCGCCGCCGGCGTGGAGCGCGAGTGCGTCCGCCTCGCGCGCAAAGAGATGCAGTGACGCGCGGCGCTTCGAGCCAGCCTCGGTGAGAATCAGTGACCCTGTCGGGAAATCGAACGCGAGGAGCCCGAGCTTGCCCGGGATCTTCGCGTTTCGCTCGAGCCACTTGAAGCGGCCTGCGATCATGAGGTGAATAACGATGAAGAGCTCGCCTTCGAGGGCAAACACGATGCGCTTGCCCATGCGAAGGACGCGCTCGACCTTCTTGCCTTCGAGGTCCGCAGGGCGCGGAGCAAACGTGCGAAGGATGAAGGGGTTGGCGAGACGAATCTTCTCGAGCGGCTGACCGACGACGCGGGCGCGCAACGCCTCCACATAGACCGTGACGTCGGGAAGCTCGGGCACGTGCGCTGCCGCCTTTCGAGCTCAGGTCAGCGGAGAGCGGCGGCCGCGGCAGCGACGGTCGCGTCGACGTCGGCGTTCGTGTGAGCACCGCTGATGAACGCGGCCTCGAACTGGGACGGTGGCCAGTACTGGCCCGCAGCGAGCATCGCGCCGTGCCACTTGCCGAAGCGCGCGGTGTCACTCGCCTTCGCGTCTTCCCAGGAGCGAACCGGACCCTTCGCGAAGAAGAGTGTGATCATCGAGCCGACACGCTGGACACAGGCGGGCGTGCTCGTTTCGGCGATGGCCGCACGCAGACCGTTTTCGAGCCGCGCACCGAGGGCTTCGAGGTGCTCGTAGAGAGCGCCGTCGAGCTCGGCGATCGTGGCGAGCGCTGCCGAGACCGCGACGGGGTTGCCGCTCAACGTGCCCGCTTGGTAGACGGGACCGAGCGGCGCGACCTTCTCCATGATGTCGCGGCGACCGCCGTAGACGGCGAGCGGTAGGCCACCGCCGACGATCTTCCCGAGGCACGTCATGTCGGGCTTGATGCCCGCGCGCGCCTGCATGCCGCCGCGCGCGACGCGCGAGCCGGTCATGACCTCGTCGAAGATCGAGACGGCGCCATGCTTCGTGCACAGCGCGACGATCTCTTCGAGGAAGCCCGCCTCGGGCGGAATGCAGCCCATGTTGCCGACGACAGGCTCGACGATGACGGCCGCGATGCGGTGACCGCGCGACGCGAAGAGCTCGCGCAGCGCGGCGATGTCGTTGTACGGCATCGTCGTGGTGTTGCTCGCCGACGCCATCGGCACACCCGCCGAGTCGGGAACACCGAGGGTCGCAAGGCCGGAGCCCGCCTTGACGAGAAGGAAGTCGGCGTGGCCGTGGTAGCAGCCCTCGAACTTCACGATGACGTCGCGACCGGTGAAGCCGCGTGCCGCGCGCAGGGCGGCCATCGTCGCTTCGGTGCCGCTCGAAACAGCGCGCATCATCTCGATGCTCGGGTAGAGCTCGATGATCTTCTCGGCGAAGCGAACCTCGAGCTCGGTCGGTGCGCCGTAGCTCGTTCCGCGCGCGGCGGCGTCCACGATCGCCTTCACGACCTTCGGATGGGCGTGGCCGAGGATCATCGGTCCCCAGGACCCGACGTAATCGGTGTATTTTACACCGTCCGCCGAGTACAGGTACGCGCCCTCGGCGCGGTCGATGAAGATGGGTTGGCCGCCGACAGCGCGGAAAGCGCGGACCGGGCTGTTGACCCCACCCGGGATCACGCGCTCGGCGCGGGCGAAGAGCTCCTTGGATTTGGCGTTCATCACTTGTTGATGTGGAAGGTGTAGTCGGTCACGCCGGGCGGGCCCTCGAACTTCGGAACGCGGGACATCTTGAAGCGGCTCGCGGCGCAGTCACCCACGGGGGTGCCTTCGAAGGGAGCGCCGATGATGACCGAGCTCATGACGCTGCCGTCGTTGCCGAACGTCACGCGAACGTGACCGGCGCCGTTGGGACCGTCCGCGCGCTTGCAGCTCGCGAGGATGCCCTCCATGGAGCGCAGCGATTTCTGCGCGGCCTCCGGGCTGAATTTTCCCGAGTCCGCAGCGACCGGGGTCGACGCGGTGGGGAGCGGCGTCGGGCGCGTGCTCGTCGCCACGCCAGTACCGGTCGAGGTTGGCGTGGGGATCTGCGTCGGCCCGGTGCTCGTCGTCGTCGCCGTCGTCGCCGCCGTCGCCGTCGGTGCGGTGCGGACGGAGGTCGGCGCCGCCGTTGCAGTCTCGGCGGTGGCCGCGTTGGTCACCGTCGTCGGGACGGCGGTCGTCGTGGGCACAGCATCGGGCACGACGGGCGTGTCCGCTGACGCAGTGAGCGCCGGGAACACGGTGCCGCTGGGGGTGACGATCGGCGGAACCATCGGATCGTTGGCGGTGTCTCGCATCGCCGCCGACGCCGACGCGGAGGCCGACGCCGCCAGCTGCTCTTGCTTTACCTTTTCCGCCGCAAGCTCGAGGTCGTGCTTCATCGCGGAGCGCGCCGCGAAGAAGCTGTACGTGAGGTAGCCGCCGACGCTCAGCACGAAGAACGCGACGAGGCCGGCGACGGCGAAGATCGAGGCCTTCGACTTCTCGGGCGCCTGACGAACGACGGTCGCCCCCTGGTTGCAACCCAACACGCCGCCC
>CAXSGV010000021.1:15026-25585 GCA_964236615.1 uncultured Polyangiaceae bacterium | reverse complement strand
CCACCTGGCTTGCCAGCGTCGGATGGCGTCGCGCAGGCCTGCTCGGCATCGACGAGTCGCCCCGCAGCCCGGACTAGCAGGCTGCTGAAAAACGCATCGCGTGGGGGATCGACAGCCGGGATCGGTTGTGATCGATCGGTGGCATGCGCGGAGCGAATACGAAGCAGTCGTCGATGCTGTGCCTGATGTCGCCCGAGGATCGAGGTCCGCCGAGCATCCTCTCGAGCGATCAAGAAGGCTGGCGGACGAGGCCCTCGCGAGCCTGTCCGCCGGTGTTCGACGCGATGTACCCGGGCTCGGGCCGCCCCTCGATTCCGCCGGAGCGGCTGCTCAAATCGACGCTACGGATGGCGCTGTATATGGTCCGCAGCGAGCGGCAATTTTGCGAGCAACTCGACTACAACCTGCTCTTTCGCTGGTTCCTCGACATGGACATCGTCGAGGAGAGCTTCGTCCCGACGGTGTTCACGAAGAACCGCGAGCGACTGCTCGCTCACGACGTCGCGGGCGAATTCTTTCGCGCCGTCGTCGCGCAGGCGAGATCCGCGAAGCTGATGAGCAGCGAGCATTTCACGGTCGACGGCACGACTCATCGAGTCGTGGGCGTCGCTCAAGATCTTTAAGAAGAAGGGCGACGACGACAAGACGCGCCGGATGATCCGGGGAACCCCAGCGTCGACTTCCATGGCGAGAAGCGAAGCAACGAGACGCACGAGTCGAGCACGGATCCCGACGCGCGGCTTGCGCGGAAGGGCACCGGCAAGGAAGCGAAGATGTCCTATTCCGCGCATGCGTTGATGGAGAATCGCAACGGCCTGATCGTGGATCGCCAAGTCGATCTCGCGGACGGTCGCGCCGAGCGGCGCAACGCGCTCGCGATGCTCGACGCGAACGTGCCGGGCGGACGCCACGTGACGCTCGGCGCGGACAAGGGCTACGACACGCGCGACTTCGTAGCGGCATGCCGTGCTCGCAACGTCACGCCGCATGTCGCGCAGAACGTGACGAAGCGACGCCGGTCGATGATCGACGCGCGCACTTCCGAACAGAGCGGCTACGCCGTGAGCCAGCGGATCCGGAAGCGCGTCGAGGAGATCTTTGGGTGGCTCAAGACGGTCGGTAATTTCCGGAAGACGCGATACGTCGGGCTCGGCGCAAATCAGACCGCCGCGTACACGCTCGCAGCCGCCTTCAACTTACGGCGCGACGCGAAGCTCGCGGAGCAACTCGCATGACGGGCTGCGAGCCGCGGCGCCGCTCGGGCGCCCGCGGGCGCGAGAGCGACGACGCAGACATCCACGCGATTACTGATCCCCCGCATCGTCCTTCGTGAGGACAGATACCCAATCTACGAGCGCCGCCGCTCGTTTTTCGACAGCCTGCTAGGCGGGTGTCCCTAGTTCTCGTCGCGCGACAGCCACGCACAGCGCGTTGGGTGAGCGCGAGGAAGTTTCGTGCAGTCTTCTCTCGAACCGCGTGGCGATGGCGCGAAGCGCTCGAGGCTGTGGAAGAACACCTCGACGAGGTAGCGCTTTCCGTACAGCTCGCGGCTCTTGGGAAGTCTTCGTGGCCGATCCGGCTTCGAGCCGATGACGGGCTTCATTTTTTGCGGTCGCGCACGGCCTGTCGGAATCGGTTCGCGTCGTACCCCGGTATCGCCGATCAAGGTCTTGCCGCCAGCGTGCTCGAGTAGCTCGTCAGCAACGACCCCTTTTCCGTCCGACGCATCTTGGTGTGCCCGAACGACAGAGCCATCGACGAGAGAGCCGACCTCATCGAACTCAACTGCAGCTCCTTGAAGATGGTCGCCCAGTGACCCTTCTTCGCCCAATTCGAGAATCGGTTGAGACCGATTCCCAGGAACCGAGCCGCTCGGGCAGATCTCGCCGAGGCAACCCCGTTTTGCGCGAAAGAGAACGGCTTCATGAAAAGACGATGCCTCGGTTCGCCTCGGTTCGCCTCAGGCCCAGCCTTTGCCTCGGCAGGACGGCCTGCAAACGACGCCACGCTTGATGACCGGATCCAGGGACACCCCCCTAGACTAGAGCAAGCGTCTCTGCAGCATCAGCAAGGTGCGCGGATCGCGGACGCGCCTGCGCAGCGCGGCGATCGTCCCGTGCAAATCTTCGTGCCCGATGGGCCGCGCGTGGCGACGGTCGACGTCGCGCACGTTCTCGAGCACCCAGCGCGCGATCGCCTCGTCGTCGACGAGCACCACCAGCTCGAAGTCGTTGTCGTTCTCGAGGCTGCGGCAATTGAGGTTGGTCGAGCCGTGGATGGACCAGCGCTCGTCGAACACCGCGATCTTCAGGTGTGTGAAGTGGTTCTGGTATTCGTGCACTTCGATCCCGTGCTCGAGGTAGCGCAGGTACTCGTGCTCCTGGGCGTCTTGGGAGAACGAGTTGTCGTTGTGCTTTCCCGAGGGGACGATGAGGACCACCTCGAGCTCGGGCCTCGCCGTCTTCGCGGCAACGAGCGCGTCGGCGATCGCCGGCTGGTAGAGGTACGGGTTCTCGATGAAAATGGAACGCTGCGCCTCGCCGATGAGACGGAGGTACAGCTCGCGCACGTCGTTGGGCTTGTCGTTCGGCTCGTTGCTGTGGACCTCGGCGTGCCTTGCCGGAAGCCCGCGCCCCGATGGTGCGCCGGGCATGGCCTCGGGCGGTCCGAGCGTGCTGCCGCCGTCGAGCAAGAAACGTTCACGGAAGCGCGCGTCCAGAGCGAGGACGATCGGGCCTTCGAAGCGCGTGAGGCTGTCGTGCCACTTCCACCAGGGCTCGGGCAGCTCCGCCTTCTTCCGCTCCTCGCCCTCCTCCCGCGCATCCTTCAATGGATCGAAGGGCACATGGTGCATGTATTGGGCACCGATATTCGCGCCGCCGCAGTAGCCGATGCGCCCGTCGATGATGACGAGCTTCCGGTGATCGATGTGGAGATCGTCGATCGCAATACTGTCCTTGATCTGCGCCGCGACGGACCGGAGGCGCGCGTCGGCGAGCTCGGGCACGGCGTCGTAGTCGATGTTCGTGTCGATCACCTCGGCGCCGGCGGCGCGCATCGCCTCGCAGAGCGGACCGACGTCGAGCGGATTGTGCGTGATGTTCGGGTCGTGCTGCATCATCTGCTTCTCGCCGGTGGAGAAGGGGTCACCCATCGCCGTCTTCTCGACGTTGAGCAGCACGCGCACCTTGATGCCTGCCTGCGCCTTGCGCGCGAGCGCGGCGGCAACCTCCTCGCCGATGGGGTCGCGAAAAAAGAGGAAGATCGACACATGCACGAAGTGCTCGGCGGCCTCGATGTCGGCGAGCAACGACGGAAGGATGCGATGACCATCGACCAGCATCTCGACGCGGTTCTCGGTCATGCGATCTGTCCGCGACGACGTCGTGCCGCGGCGGCAAGCGCCAACGCGAAAAATACAGCGCCGCCCATGACCCCCCGATCCTTGCCCGCGCCCTCCATCGAGCACGAGCTCGAGGCTGATCCCCCGCCGCTTCCGGCACCGGCATCGCCCTCCGCGCTCGCGTCCCCGAGGGCCGCATCGCGCGAAGCATCACCTGTTCCGGCGTCCAGGTCACTCGTTGGAAAACTGCTTGCGTAGTCGTGTCCAGTGCTGCCGAGGGCGCGGCCGTTGCCCGAGGTCACGTCGATGAACAACGAGGCGTGGAGGATCGCAGAGGTGCTGAACGGAAGCTTGAAGGCGTCGGTTGCGGCGTGCGCGCTCACCGCCCAGTACACACGAAGCGTGTCGCCCGTGTGCACGAGGGGGAGCTCCGTATCCGATCGGCTGCCTGGAGTGCTCACGTCGTAAAAGCGCTTCAGGGGGACGTTCGCGAGAATGCTCCCGACGTAGACCGACCCATCGAAATCAGCATTGGTGCCCGAAGCGCCCCCGTCGGACTTCGCGGTGAAGGCGTTATCGACGACGGCGACGACGTGCACCTTCACCGCCGTGCCGACGGGCACACCGGGGAGACCCTCGATGGTCACGTTGTCGTAGAACGCGGTCTGCGCACTCGCGATGGCGCCCCAGCGATCGTCGACCGGGTCGGGTACGGTCAACGGCTTGGCCGAAAGCGTGGCGTTGAGCTCACCGGGGGAGGACCAGGCAACGACGACCGCGACGGCTCCGTCGCCGGTGGCAGTCTGGCTAGCTTTGGCGACGAGCTTCCCGTAGCCGTCAGGCAAAAAATCCGAATGGGCGCCTTCGGTAAACCCGGCACTGGAAGAGGTGCTGGCGCAAGCCGTGAAGTCGGGAGGACCGGCGGCCCTTCCCGGCCCGAAGTTGTAACTGCAGTAAGCGTAGTCGGCGCGCCCCGTGGCCGCGACGGCCACCGTGAGGAAGAAGGCGGAGAGCGCGGAACATCGACGAAGAGCGAGCATGACGGTCGGACCTTTCGAGTGGAGCCGGAGGAACGGCGAGCCGCGTTCTCCGTGAGGAGACGAGACGCTACCGTTCGCCCGCGCCATCGAGGGACGACATCGAAGCCTGCGGGTGCTTTCTTGTGTCAGTGGATCCAAGCGTACGTGGTCAACGGGTCGCGGCGTTGGCCGCAGCTGGCTGTGGCTTCGTCGGCGGCGTCGACTTCTTCAGCCTCGAGCGCGAAACCAAGGACGCAGCCGTCGCCTTCTGAGCTCCGGGAGGACGATAGGAGTGTCGTGGCCGTGCCACGGTTGGCACACCTCCCGTTCGCGCGCGCGCGCGTTCCCGCTGAAAAACGAGGAGGCACATCGCTTGCGTACGGGACGCTCATGCGCGCAATGGCTTGGCTCACGGCAGGTGTCGTCTCTTCCAGTTTGGTCCTTGCATGCGGTGGCCGCGTCGTCGACGCGCCGAAAGAGGCGCTCGTCGAGCGCGCTCCGCCGGGCGGCGACCTCGGTGCGGATCCCGAAGTCGCCGGCAGCGGCGGCGAAGCGGCGCGCCCGTCCACGACGGCTGTGACCTTGAACAGCGAGATCAGCGCCATGGCGTCGGACGACACGGGCGTCTACGCCGTCGACAAGATGGGCGTGGCGTACCGCCTCCCGCTCGAAGGTGGTCCGGCGGCGATCATCGCAAAGCCCACCGTCACCTCCGTCGCGTACCCGCGTGATCTCGCGCTCGACGCCACGTGGGTCTATTGGACGGACCTCGTCCGCGGAGCGGTCGTGCGCGCTCCGAAAGCAGGTGGCGCGATCGAGGCGATCGCGTCGGGGCAAGCGCGCCCGATGAGCATCGCGCGCGAGGGCGACATGCTCGTGTGGTCGAACGAAGGCGAGCAAACGGAGTCGAAGGGGAACGCCTACACCGCGGGCTCGATCATGCGCATGCCTTCGGGCGGCGGCGCGCCGATCACGATCGCGTCCGGCGTCGGTCGACCGGCGCTCGTCGCCGTCGCGAAGGGCTGGGCCTATTGGACCGCCGACTCGCCGTCCGGCTACACGAGCACGGCGATCTGGCGTGCGCCAATCGATGGCAGCGAGAAGGCGGTCCCCATCGCCGACGGTTTACGGCAGGTGCTGCGCCTCGTCGTCTCGGGCGACGACCTTCTCTTCACGCAGTATCTCTCGCCGAACGCGACGCTCACGCGCGTTGCCGTGACGGGCGGAGCGTCGACCTCGATCGTCTCCACGCCCACCGTGACCGGCGTCGTGGCCGACGCGCGCGGGATTGTCTATGGGACGAAGGACTTCGCCGCGGGCACCTCCGCGATCATCGCGCGCGACTTCGACGGACGTCAGCGCGTGATCGCGCGCGTGAAGTTTCCCCACGATGGAAACGTCTTTGCCGCCGAAGCGCTGACGACCGCAGGCTCGCGCGTCTTCTGGTCGGACATGTGGTGGAGCTACGCCGCGGGCGGCCCGCACGTCACCATCGATTGGACCGGACGCTGATCACCGCGTAGGGCCGGGCGTGGTGGCGTGGATGCGCGGCCGGCGTGGATGCGCGGCCGGCGATTGCCACTAGAGTGGCCGTCGTGAGCATGGATCCCTACGCCCCGCCTCGCGCCGCGTCGTTCGTCGCACCGAAGGACGACGTCGATCTCTTTCTCGAGACACTGCCACCGCCTCTCCTCAAGGCCGCGTACGGCGCGCTGATCATCATGGGCCTCATGGTGCTTCTCCTCGCGGTGCGCTTGATGCTCGCGCTCGTCCCGACGCCGATGGCGATGGCGATCGAGGCAGGCCACGTGCTGCTGGGTCTCATGTGCTTCGTCGTCGCTTGGGGGATCAAGAACGGCTACGCGCCTCTCCTCTTCGTCGGCTTCGTCGTGTGCCCGCTCGTCGGGGTGGCGTCGATCGCGGCGCTCCTCACCGGATCGATCGGCGGCTTGTTCGGCGGCGCGCTCGCCCTCACGACCGTCGTTCTGCTTGCGTTCAACTTCAGCGCCGTGACGCGGATCGGCCGCGCGCGCGACGCGATTGCCAAGAGGGGCGCCTGAGCCGCACCGCGTCAATTTCCCTTGACGGGGTCTGACATCCAGCTACAGCTGCGCACAACGTAACCACCTTCTTTTCGGGAGATTTTACTCATGCGCACGGCGTTCGCTTCGATTGTCTCGGCCTCGGTCCTCTCTCTCTTTTTCGCGTTGCCGGCATGCTCGGCCGCCCCCGAGAGCGACACGCAGTCGGACGACACCGAGGAGCAAGGCTCCGAGCTCAGCTCGAACGCGAACTCCGGCTACTTCGTCGTCACGCGTCCCGACTACCGACGCTGCTTGAGCCCGGTGTGCGGCGGCTACTTCGTCAAGCGCGTGAACGCGGGCAAGACGCGTTGCATCGACGGCACCTACGCGACCGACTGCTACGTCGGATCGATCGACACGTCGGCGCTCGGTCTCGCCGACGGCTCGGCCTTCGAAGAGCAACTTCGCTCCGGCCGAGCGCTCGTCCGCGCGCAGTTTGCCCACGAGGCAAGCCCCTTCCAAAACACCGCGAAGCTCGTCGCCGCCGAAGGCTGGCTGGGTCGTTCGCTGTCGGCACCGACCGGCACGTTTTACCGCCTCACGCCGAGCGGCGTGCGCTGCATCGGCGCACCGTGCCCGAGCTACGCCGAGGGCAAGCTCAACTCCGCGAAGAAGGGCACCGTCGACGATCTCGATCTCGCGTCCACGCCGACCCCTGCGAAGCGCGCCGTGATCGATGAGGCCATGGGCGAGGTCGCTTCGACGTCGGGCATCCTCGTCGCCGGCGATCATCACGCGTTCAAGGCGCAGCTCGGTACGGGAACGAAGCTCGTCGCGTCCGAGTTCTACACACGCGTCGTTGCCGCCCCGACACCGCAGTACTGCGGCGGAATGAGGCCGGGCCCGGGCTGCGCGACGGGCACCTACTGCCATATCCCGACGAGCGGTATGTGCGGCGCCGCCGATCAGGGTGGCATCTGCGAGCCGGTCCCGGCCGTTTGCTACAAGATCTACGCGCCGGTCTGCGGCTGCGACGGCAAGACGTACGGCAACGACTGCATGGCCGCTGCTGCAGGCACGTCGGTCTCTGCGACCGGCGCCTGCAAGTGATTCGAGTCATCTGATTCATCCGAGGCGGCGCGGCACTCAGTGCGCCGCCATGAAGTAGATCGTCTGCGCGTTGCGCACGATGCGAAGCTGGTTGGGGCACTCGCTCATCGACACCGCCAAGTGCTCGTCACCACCGCCATCGGTGTGAAGGACGATCTCGGCGCCGTGCGTGCCCATTTGTTCCACGGCGAAGGTGCCACTCTGGCTCTCTTTGCCGTGGACCAACCACGAGAAGCTGCACCCGTCGTGAAACGTGATGCCGTCGAACGGAAGACCGTCGGCCTCGACCGAGCACGCGATCCAGTGCGTCGGCAGAAAATCGAGCAGCTCGCCGGGTGACGCAAACGCGCGATTCGGCGTGCTCGTCGTGGCGCAGCTGGTCGGGCAAGAGTGACTCAGACGAAGCGCGCGTGGTCGTGTGCACGCGGTGTCGCTGTCGCTGTCGCTGTCATCGGCCAGCTCGACAGCCATGCCGCCGTCGACCACCGGTCCCGGCGCAATTTTTCCGCCGCAAGCGGCGAGTAAAACGAGGACGAGCACGAGAGGAACGAAGGCGCGCATCACCTCCGAGGATGGCCGTGCTCGTTCGAATCCGTCGTCGGCTACCTGGTGATCAGACCGTCGCGGACGGTCGCGGACGACCTCACGACGTAGCGCCGCGCCATGTCGTGACGTGATCACGCACGTAGTCGTGGAGCGTGCGAGCACGGCGATCGAGCAGAGTGCGCAACGTCGGATCGACCGCGCGCGCCTGACCGAAACGAAGGGCCACATGAAGCAACGTCTGAAGAGCGATCTGCGGCGCGGGCGTCCCGCGCTCGTGCAGGTGGAGCGCGTACCGCGGGATGCTCGCGGGCTCGTAGCGCACTGGCTGCTCGAGAGCGTCCGACAGGATGGCCGCGGCCTCCTCGAACGTCGTCGCTTCGGGACCCGTAAGCGTGTACGTGCGGCCTGCGTGGCGCGCGCGATCGAGCAGCGTGATGGCAGCCACCTCCGCGATGTCGCGCACGTCGACGAAGGCGACGCGACTGTTATTGGCCGGCACATAGAGGCGACTGTCTTCGACGATGTCGCGCCAGTAGGCGTCGCCGAGGTTCTGCGCGAAGAAGCCGGGCCGCAGGATCGTCCAGTCGCCACTGCGCGACGCGAGGTGCGCCTCCACCGCGTGGTGCGGCAAGAGGCGGTTCACAGGACCCGCGGGGGGCACCGAAAGGAAGACGACGTGACGCACGCCGTGGTCGCGCGTGGCGTCGAGGAACTGCGCGAGCGCGACATCGGACACGCCGTGCGGGCGAACCAGAAAGAGCGCCTCGCAGCCCTCGGCTGCCTGCCGAAAGGTCGACGGCGCATCGAGGTCGAGGCGCACGGTCTCGACGTCGCTCTCGTGCAGCGCGCGCAGCGACTCGGTCTCGTGCGCCGCAGCCCGCACCAGCGCACCGCGCGCACGGAGAGCGCGCGCGACCTCGCGCCCCACGTTGCCCGTCGCTCCCGTCACCAGCACCCGCATCTCGAGCGTCCTATACACAGGAGAGGCTGCCCCCCGCAATCCACGCTCCAGGTCGAACCGATCCCTGTGCTACACGCATCGGCATGACGATGCGCAATGGCATGCTCTTGGGGCTTCTTCTTACGGTTCCGGTGTCCTTCGGGTGCGCGCCGCCCCACCGCGATCTCCCGCCCGACCAGATCGAGAAGCTCGGCAACCTCGAAGAGGTGATGGACGTGCAAGCGACGGTCGCCGATCCGCAGTTCAAGAAGATCGACCAGGGCAGCTACACCGATGCCGACTGGGCCGCGTTTGCGGATATGGGCAACCGCCTCCAGGCGACGAGCAAGAAGGCGCTCTCGTTCTCGAAGGGCCCCGAGTTCGACGCATTCGCCAACCAGCTCCACGTGAACGCCGAGAAGCTCTCTTCGGCAGCGGCAGCGAAGGACGCGAAGGCAGCTTCCGAGACGCTCGCGTCGATCAAGGCCACGTGCAAGGACTGCCACTCGAAGTTCCGCTGAGCCGAGCGATGCGCGCCCTCTTCCTTTCGCTACCGCTGGTACTCGCTCTCTCGATCGTGGGCTGTGGCCACGCGCAATCCGCGTGGACCGCGCAGCCGGTCACGACGAGCGAGCTCCGGATCATGCCGGCCGGCATCTCGAGCCGCGGCGATCGCCTTTACGTGCAGACCACATTCACGAACACGGGCACGGAGACCGTCACCGTCGATCGCGACGGCGCGACGCTCCGCCTCCCCGACGGCCACGTGATCCCACGCTCCATTGGCACCTTCACGCAGCACAAGCCGTACGTGATCGGCCCCGGCGGATCGCACTCGGTGAACGTCGACTTCAAGATCGACGGCCAGGACTGGAACCAGGTCCCGAGTGCCGAGGTCGATTGGTCGAAGGCTGTCTTCATCGGCGCCCGTCCGATCGCCGTCCCGCCGACGCCGCTCTCGTCGACGCCACCGCCGTGACGCGGTGACGCAGTGAACGGTGACGCGGTGACGCGGTGACGCAGGCCGGCGGCGAGACGATCCTCGTGGTCGTCGAAGAGGCGTTCGCTGGGCGCGGCAAGGGCGTGCTCGTTCGGCCGCGGCTGTCGCTCGCGAATCCGCCGCGGCAGCCGTTTCGCGTGGTCGTGCGCACGCCCGACAAACAGGAGCGGGAAACGAGCGCGGTGCTCGAGATCGCGCACGTCACCGGCTCTCTGCCGCCGTTCGCGATGCTCCGTCTGCCCGAGCTCGCCCCGGAAGACGTCCCCGCAGGCTCGGAAGTCGTTATCCTCGCGAGGTGGTGAAGCCTTCGCGCGGCGCATGGCCGGCCCTCCTCGTGCCGCTGCTCCTCGCGCTTTTGCTCTCGAGCGCCTGCGGAAGTCGAACGACGCTCGAAGCAGCACCCGAGGGCATCGATGTCGCAGGCGCGTGTGGCGACGCGCGCTGCGCAGGTGGCGAGTCGTGCGTGACGTGCGGTGTCGACTGCGGTCTCTGCGCCGGGTGCGGCGACGGCACATACAATAAAAACAAAACCTACAAATCATACCCTCAAAACTACAACCCATACAAAACATATAAC
>CAXSGV010000021.1:5857-15016 GCA_964236615.1 uncultured Polyangiaceae bacterium | reverse complement strand
GTCGTGCCCTCAAGACTGCGGCCCGTGCGAGACGTGTGGCGATGGCTTCTGCAAGGATGGCGAGACGTGCCTCTCGTGCGCGCCCGATTGCGGAAAGTGCGAGGCGTGCGGCGACGGAAAGTGCGACGCCAAGCTGGAGACCTGCTTCTCGTGTCCCGACGACTGCGGCGCCTGCCAAGGTTGCGGCAACGGCCTCTGCGCGGCGTCCGAGACCTGCTCGTCGTGCCCCGGTGACTGCGGCGTCTGCGCCGTCTGCGGCAACGACAAGTGCGAAGCGCCCTACGAGACTTGCACGAACTGCCACAAGGACTGCGGCGACTGCGATCTCCTCGGCTGCATGCCGATGCTCAACTGCGCGTTCGGCTGCATCGACGGCAAGACGAGCCCGCCCACGGTGCACGCGTCGTGTGTGGGTCAATGCGTCGCGCGCGGTTGCCCGAGCGCGCAGTTCCTCTTCGACGAAGCCTTCAACTGCTTCTTGCAGCACTTCGATGATTGCCCTGACGGCCTCGACATCGGCTGCCTCATCAAGCAGTGCGATGCCAAAGTCGCCGCATGCATCGGGGCCAACTGCAACTGATCGGCTTGCGTCTGCGTTTTGCTTGCGCTCCTATCGAGCGATGCGCCGCAGCTATTTCGTGACCACCGACAAGGACGCGGAAGGCAACTGGGTCGCGTGGGCTGCCATTCACGACGACGTGTCGCGTGCACCCGCGACTGGCGGCGGCACAGCCAGCGCAGAAGACGACGCGATTCGAATCGCCATCGGCTCCGCGCAGGCCGCGCTCCAACGCCTCACGCTGCCGCCTGGCGCGCGCGAGGAGCGTACGACCGATCGCCCGCCGCCCCCGGCACCCGCTGCGTCCCCCGCGTCGAGCAAGGCGCCCGAGCGCAAAGTGCCGGCGGCGAAGAAGAAGCCCGCGGCGAAGAAGAAGTAGCCCGGCGCTATTTCGCGCCCGCGTCGACGTCGGCGAGCTCGATTGTCGGCAGCACCAGCACGCGCGGCTCTGCGCCTGCCGAGCCGCGCGGCTCTGCGCCTCCCGCGGGCTCGCTCGCGCTGCTCGATGCGGCGGGCGTAGACGCGACGGCCGAAGGTGCAGCGGAGGCCGATCCGGCCGGTGGTGTGCCGCGCAACGCGGCGCCGATGGTCAAGCCGCCACCGACCGCGACGACCACCATGACCAGGAACACGATCGCGTAGAGCCCGGTGCGACGCTTCGGTGGCGGCGACATCGAGGGCGCCGGAAGCGAAGGGCGCGGCGGCGCAGAAGGGCGCACGCTCGGCGAAGGCATGCCCATGCCGGGCGGTAGCGGCGGCGGAACCGCGCGGCTCGAAGGAGTCGGTGCGCTGGCCTGCTCGTCGATCAGCTGCACGTCGGCGAGCCCCTCGATGCCGTCCATCTGGATCGTCTGGTTGGGATTGCGGTCTTCGGGCTTCGTCATGGGATCCTTCGAGAGGCTTCGGCGGGGCCCATCGTAGTCGTTCACCCTCACCGCGAGTACCCTACGGTTGCAGATGAAGCCTCGCGCCGCCGCCGCTCTCTTTGCGCTGGTTCTCAGCTGCGGTGGCGACGCCACGCCGTCCGGCACGAGCACGCCGCCGGTCACCGGTGACGGCTGCGCGGAAGGCTTTGCGCGCGACCCCGCGCAGCAGGCGGTGTGCCGCGAGATCGTTCCGACGAGCACGTGCGCCGCAGGCACTGCGCCCTTCATCGGACAGAAGGAGTGCGTGCCCATCGGGTGGACCGCGCCGTGCCCCGACGGGTTCGTGCGTGATGCGAGCGGGTGGGGCTGCGCCGATCGCACGCCCGCTGCCGCGTGCATGGGCTCGACGCGCGAGAGCATTTCGTCGCGCGCGTGCGTGACGGTCGGCGCTTGCGACGGGCCGTTTCCGCCAGCGGGCGCGCTGCAAGTGGACGACGACTTCACGGCGAGCGAGCTCGACGCGACCCACTTCCGCACGATCGCGTCGGCGCTGGCGGCGGCACCCGAAGGCGCCGTGATCTCCGTGGCCGCCGGTCGCTACGCCGAGAGCATCGACCTGCCGCGCGCTCTGACGATCGTCGGCCGCTGCGCTGAGCAAGTGACGCTCGAGGCGCCGCTCGCTCCGGCGTCGCCTGCGGCGGGCGTGCGCATCTCTGGCGTCAAAGGCGTGGTCGTGCGTGGCCTGACACTCGCGGGCCACAGGAACGGCGTCGAGGTGGTCGGCAAGTCCGAGGCCTCCATCGAGGACGTCGTGATCGAGGCGTCGATCCGCGCAGGCATCTTCGTCGAGGGGTCGCAGGCGAGCGTGCGGCGTAGCAAGGTCTCCGCCACGAAGGTCGGGAGCGACGGCAAGGGCGGCTGGGGGCTCGCGGCAGGCGTGGGCAGCAAGGTCACGCTCGACGACTCGACGCTCGCCGGCGGTGTCGAAGGCATCTTTGCCGCGGGCATCGGCACCGTCGTGGCCGTCGACCGATCGGTGATCCTTCGGCAGGCGCCGAGCGGCTCGAACCGATCGAGCGGCGTCGCGGCCGCGCTCGGCGGAAAGATCACGCTCGCGCGTACGGTCGTGCGCGACGTGGCGGGCGATGGCGCCGTCGTCGCCGACGATGGTGGTGTCGTCGACGTCAGCGAGTCGATCCTCCGCGGCACGCGCGAGCAAGGGAGCTACGCACGCGGCCACGGCATATCGGCGCTCTACGGCGGCAAGGTCATGATCCGCTCGTCGGCGATCGTCGATCACGAGAGCGTCACGGTCGCGACGCAAAAACCCGACACACGCGTCGAGATCAGGGACTCGGTCCTGCGCGGCCCCGACGTGAGTCATGCGCGCGTCGACGCCGAGCTCCGCGTGGCGAGCGATCGCAGCGGAATCGGCGTGGAAGTGCTCGAGGGCTCGGCGGTCGTCGTCGAGAGCTCCGCGATCCTCGGTGCGTGGGGCTACGCCGCGCACGTGTCGGCCGCCACACTGGACGCGCGTCGCTCGTTCATCGACGAGACACGCAGCCTTCAGGGACCGGGCCCCGACGGCGTCCTGTTCGGGATCGGCCTCGCCGTCGTCAGAGGCGGTAAAGCCACACTCACCGACTCGACGATCACGGGTGGGCGGCTCGCTGGGATCGCGGTTGGCAACCACGGCATAGCCACGGCGACCGGCGTGCTGCTGCGGACCGTCGGCGAGTCGACGTCGCTCGGCACCGGCGCCGGCCTCTCCGTAGGCGAGGGTGGCACGTGCGACTTCGTGCGCGGCGCCATCGTCGGCGCAGCCGCGGTCGGCGTGCTCGCGGTGCGTGGTGGCGACGCGACGGTGCACCTGACCGACTCCACGGTGCACGGCACGCTCCTCGGCTCGATCGGGTTCGGCTACGGCGCCGCGGTTGGCTTCGGCACGAGCATGGACATCGAAGGCAGCTATTTCTTCGACAACGCGGCGGTCGCGCTCGCGCTCGTTGGCGGAAGCGCACGTGTGTCGCGCTCGACGTTTTCGCACAACCCGATCGCGCTCCACGCGCAGAGCGGATCGTTCGTCACCGAGTCGGCAGCGACGAGCGATCTTGCAACGGGCGAGCTTCGCGTCGCGCCCGACACCAAGTTCGTCGACAACGAAACCAAGGTCGGCAGCGGCGAGATCCCGCTCCCACCCGATCCCCTGAAATAGGAGGCCGACGCATGTTCGACTTTCTGAAACGTCACAGGCGCGAAGAGATCCGCGCGCGCCCGTTTCCTGAGGCCTGGCGCGCCATCATCGACAAGAACGTCGCTTACGTGGCGCGCCTCGGCGAGGACGATCGGCGCGAGCTCGAAGGGCACGTGCAGGTGTTCCTCGAAGAGAAGAGCTTCGAAGGGTGCGGCGGGCTCGAGCTTACCGACGAGATCAAAGTCACCATTGCCGCCCAAGCTTGTGTGCTGTTGCTCCACCGCGAGGACGACTACTTCCCGGAGCTCGAGTCCATCGTCGTCTACCCGAGCGCCTACGTCGCGCGCCGCGCTCGACGCATCGAGCAGGGCATCGTTCCGGACGAAGACGAAGTGCGACTCGGCGAGTCGTGGCACCACGGCCTCGTGGTCCTCGCGTGGGACAGCGTGCTTTCGGGCGTTCACGAGGCACGCGACGGGCACAACGTCGTCTTGCACGAATTCGCGCACCAGCTCGATCAGGAGGACGGCAGCAGCGACGGCGCACCTCCGCTACCGCGGTCGATGTACGCGGCGTGGGCCCGCGTCCTCGGCGCCGACTACGCCCAGCTCCAGAACGACGAGCTGATGAACCGCGGCACCGTGATCGACAAGTACGGCGCCACCAACCCAGCCGAGTTTTTCGCGGTCGTGACCGAGGCCTTCTTCGAGAAGCCACGCCAGCTCGCCGCGCGGCACCCCGCGCTCTACGCGCAGCTCGCGCTGTTCTACAAGCAGGACCCTCTCGCGACGGTCCGCTGACTTTACAGTGTAAGGGACGAACAAAAAAAACATCCAAGCGAGGGGCTGCAGGCCGAGGCCAGGCCCCTCGCGAGGAGGGAGGTAACGAGTTACCTCCGAAGCCGAATCAACCCGCTTTCCCGCCGCCGCTGGCGCTGCCCGAGGCGCTTGCCTTGACGTCGACCGAGACACTGACGTTCGCCTTCACGCTCGCGGCCGCGTCGATCGCGCCCTTGAACGGAGAGGCGATGCAGGCGCCGAGACGCGCGCCCGCTGCCGGGTCGCTGCTCGTCTTCGCGATGCCTTCGATGGAGCCCTGAAGCCCCTCGACGACGGCCTGGATGTTACCGGCGAGCTTGCCCGCGCGGTCGCCCATGCCGATGGCGATCTTGAGGACCGCGGGGAGGTTCTTCTCGATCGCGCCCTTGAACGCGGCCGCTGCCTTCCCGTCGGTCGCGCCCTCGATCAACAACGTGACCGAGGCCGGCGTGCATTCGAGCTTACCGTTCACTTCGGCGTCGCAGTGACCCTTGCACTCTGCACTCATCTCCGGCGGCTTCACTTCGCCGGCACACTTCGGTGCCTTCATCTCGGCCGAGCATGAGCCCGTGCACGTGCCGTCGCACTTGGCCTTCGCCTTGAGCTCGCACTTGCCGCCGCACTTGCCCTTGCACTCGCCGCTTGCCTTTGCGTCGCAGGTGCCTTCGCACGTGCCGTTGCAGGTGCCCTTTGAGTCCTTGCCGTCGCACTTGCCCTTGCAGTCGCCGCCGCACGTTCCCTTGAACGACGCGTCGCAGCTGCCCTGGCACGTGCCGTCGCACTTCGCGGCTGCCTGCATGTCGCAGCTGCCCGTGCACTCGGCGGTGCAGCTGCCGGAGAGCTTGCCCGGCTCGCACTCGACCTTGACCTCACCCGGCTTCACGTTCGCGTCGCACTTGGCGGCGCAGTCGGCCATGACGCTCATCTGCGCGTCGCAGCGCGGGGGCACGACGACGAGCTTCGCGTTCACCTTCGCGCCGAGCTTGGCCTTTGCGTCGCCCATGGCCTTGATGGCCGCCTTGCACGCGGTCTGGCCGTCGTTGTAATTGCCGCCGTCGCCGAGATCCTTCGCGAGCCCGCCGCACGCGGCCTTCAGATCGGCGTCGAGCGAAGCTGCAAACTCTTTGAGCTCGGCCGCGGCCTGGAGGCCGGCCTTGAGCTTCGCCGAGGACTTCGCCTCGAGCTTGAACTCACTTGCGAAGTCGAGCTTCGCCACCGCCGCTGCGCTTGCCAAATCGGGGCACGCGCCGGGAACTCCGGGGAGGCCACCGCCACCAGGAAGGGTGGGACCGCCCGGACCTGCGGCACCGCAGTTCATGAGGACGGGCGACGCGAGGGTGGCGACGAGGATGGGCCATGAGATCAAAGAGCCAAGGCGGGGACGGTTCATTGCCCGCACGCTACGGGACCTCGCGAAGGCCGTGTGAATTAATGCTGAGGTGCGTCGGGAAGGATCGACGGCTCAGGTGCACGGGACGTCTCCCCGGTGCGATCGAGCGCAAACTTGAACAGGATCGGACCGATCATCTCGTTCAGGGCAATCGTCGCGATGGCGAGCGCGCGGAACCCGCTTCCGAACGCCGGGAACTCGCGCGACACGACCGCCGCGAGGCCGAGCGCGAGGCCCGCTTGCGAGATGAGCCCCGACCAACCCCACTTCTTGATCATGGGGTTGTCGCCGGCGAGCCGGCTCGACAGGCGACCGACGCCGTAGCTCGTAATCGCGCGAGCGCCTGCGAGGAGGAGCGCCACCGGCCAGAGCGCGCGCAAGAGTGGGACGTCGAGGTGCGCGCCGGCGGTCGCGAAGAAGATGACGTAGACGATGCCGCCCGTCTGCTGGATGGCGTGCAGGAACTTCTCGCCCTGCTTCGACATGTTCTGCACGAGGAAGCCCGCGACCATGAACGTGAGCAGCGGGTCGAAGCTCAGGTAGTTGAGCATCTCGGTCATGCCGAAGCCGAGCGCGAGGAACACGAGCACGAGCTGCTTGCCGATGAAGCGCATGTACACGACGAGCACGAGACCGAGCGTCGAGCCGAGCGACACGCTCCCGAGGATCTCGCGACCGAGCGCGTGGAACGCGTGTGCAGAGAAGGTTGCTCCCGGCTCGACGAGCGGACGGCACAACGTGAGCGCCGTGGCGAGGACCACGACCACGACCACGTCGCTCGACATGACGAAGGTCAGCGTGAACCGCGCGATGGGGCCGTTGGCTCGCGTCTGCGACAGGATGCCGAGCGTCGCCGACGGGCTGCGCGTGATCGACATCACGCCCCAAAGGATTGCCGCGCCCAGCATCATCGTAGGCGTCAACTGGGAGGCGAAGGGGATGAGCGGCCGCGCAAGGTAGAAGACGCCGGTCATCACGAAGAGGACGGCGAACGTCTGCAGAAAAAGCGCCCAGACGAGACCGCGCAGCCCTTTTTTCAAGAAGTCGAGCTTCAGCTCGGCTCCGCCTTCGAGCGCGATCAACGCGAGGGCGAGCGCGTTGATCGACGTGAGTCGCGTCACGGACTCGTGATCGACGAGGTGCATCAGGTGCGGCCCCGCGACGATGCCTGCGAGCAGGTACCCGGTGAGGTGGGGCATCCCGATGAGCGCAACGAGATCGCTGAGCAGGGTGCCGGCGAGGAGAAGAAAGCCGACGGCGGCGATGGTCCACGTGCCGCCGTGGTAATCGGGCACCGCGCGCGTCGCGACCCACAGAAGTGCGCCCAGCAAGACGAGGAGGACAGCCTTCAGGACGTGATCGGCGGGCCCGCGCTTGGTGGAAACGGCGCTGCTCATCGCGCCTCCTCGGTTGCATGGGCGGGCGGTACGTCGGTGGGCGGTGCTGTGGATGGCGGTGCGCCGGCCGATGGCGGTACCGAGCTGTCGACCTCGGGCACCTCGCCTGCACGCACGAGCGCGCGTCGCAACGCGGCGGGCGCTATGAGCTCGCCGAAGATCGCGGACGCGGCGGCGGCGACGAGAACGGTGTCGCCGATGACGCCCGGAAATCGGATGGCCAGCGCGAGCCCGATGCTGAGGCTCAGTGCTCCCGACGAGAGCATCCCGACGCCGAGGAGATTACCGGCGATACGCGTCGACGGAAGGAGGCCGCGCAGAACCTCACCGAACGCGAGCTTGCCCACGAGGCGCGCGACGAGGGCGGTCGCGACCACGGCAATGAGCAATGGCTTCGTCTGAAAGCCGACGAGATCGATGCTCGCGCCAGAAAGAAGGAGGGCAGGGAGGAGCACGGGCCGCTC
Organism: uncultured Polyangiaceae bacterium; assembly: GCA_964236615.1. Taxonomy (GTDB): domain Bacteria; phylum Myxococcota_A; class Polyangia; order Polyangiales; family Polyangiaceae; genus CAXSGV01. Next base: position 7,328 of record CAXSGV010000021.1, on the reverse strand, counting down.
GGTGGCGGCGACGGCATCGCGGATGAGGGCGCGGTGACGCGACACCGAGGCCATCCCGACGCCCACGAAGAACGTGACAGCGAGCGGGGCGAGCTGAAGGCGCGTCGCGACACCGATCGAGAGGAGCGACGTCCCGAGAAGGACGCCCCATGTCGTGTGCAAGCTGAACTCTCGGCCAAGGAGCAGCGCGGCGATGGCGCCGATGACGAAACCGAGCGCGATCGTCACACCGATCCACGCGATGACCGGCATGTGGAACGGAAGGTGTGCCGCCTTGGGTGTGACTGCGAACAGGATAGCGACCACGATCAGTGGAACGATGTCGTCGGCGTGCGAGATCTCGGCGAGACGATCGGCGACGATGCCGCGCGAGTTGTGGCGCTCGACGACCCAGCGCACGGCGTGCCGCGTGGTCTCGGCGCAGGCCGCGGCGATGCCGCCTGCGAGGAGCCAGCCGTCGATGCCCGGTGGCACGATCGGAATGCGCGAGAGCAAGAAGAGCACGGCGCCGAACACCGCCCCGCCCGAGAGGAGCGCGCCGAGGATGCCGAGGACCATGCTGCTTCCACGCACGCGCTTTTCGCTCGCGAACCCGAAGTCGAGACCGATCACGAGCGTCAGCCAGCCGAGCGCCACGTGCGCGAGCGGTTCGAAAGACACGAGCATCGCGCGATCGACGGCGCCGAGAACGTGGGGGCCGATCAAGAACCCGAGCGCAACGTACTCGGACCCTGATGGCAGACCGATCCCTCGCGTAGCGCGCGCGCTGACGAGGTAGCTCCCCAAGTACGAGAGGATCAGAAGCGCCATCAGAAGCAGGATCGCGTTCACGGCGTCGTCTCGACCACGCCGGCGTCGGCGTTCCCGTGATTGCCGTTGCGACCAAGCCCGATGCCCATCGTGGCGAGCGCATCGGCGATCGCGACAGCGAGATCAGCGCCTGGTTCGTCGGGACAGGACACGCGGTAGCGCGCGCCGTCGGCGTCGAGCGACACGAGCTCGATCTTCGCGCGGTCGGAGACCTTGTTCGCCGCCGTTCGCAGCGCTTCACGCACCATGGCCTGCGAGGCGCGGGCGTCGACCGTCACCACGATCGTCATCATCGGCGTTCGCCCGACGATGCGCGTCGCGTGCCACAGGCCAAGCAAATGCGGCACGCGAACTTCGCAGCCCCACACGTCCTCGAGGCGCACCTCGAGCAGCGTCACGGCTTTCACACGACCTGCACGACCCCCGGCCTCGATGAAATCGCCATTTCGAAGGCGACGTCCGAACACGATGGGCACGCCGACGGCGGCGCACGCGAGGATCGGAGTGCACGCGAGCGCGACGGTGACGAGCGCCGCGACACCGGCGCGTGAGAGAGCGCCTTCGTCGCTGCCCGTGATGAGGGGCGCGACGGCGATCAACGACGCGATCACGATCCCGATACGAACGAGGACGCTCGTGGGTGCTGCGAGATCCGAAGGTA
>CAXSGV010000021.1:0-5798 GCA_964236615.1 uncultured Polyangiaceae bacterium | reverse complement strand
CGCGAGCCACGCTCCCGAAGAAGAGGCCGACGAAGCGCATGACGAGGCTCACCGCGATCGCCGCGATGATCCCGACGACGAGCACCGGCAGGGCGCTACCCGCACGGCCGAGCAGCGCCGACAGTGGGGTCACGACGAAGCCCGTCAGCTTGGCGGTATAGCCCCGCGTGGCGTCGAACAACGACAGCGCGATGATGAGCCAGGCGTACGCAATGGCGAGCTGCGCCAGGCGGTTGCCGATACGGAGCGCGATTCCGATCACGCCGCGGACGGCGGGCCGCGAGATGACCTCGATCTTGCCGAGGCGCAGCGCGGGAAGCCGCGCCGGGTGGCCTTCCATCCACGCGCGGATCTTGTCCTCGATCACGCTGATGCGGCTGAGAAGGAAGAACGCAATCAACGCCGAGAAGATGAGGAGAGAGAACGAGAAGACGGTCTTCGCGATCGCTGCGCGCTTTCGCTCGAGCCGAACGGCCTCTTGGATGCGTGTCGCAACCGAGGCGGCGTGCACGTTGAGCGCGATGTCACCTTCTGCGGCTGCGTCTTCCGGCCCGAGCGTGACGATCGGCGTGCTACCGACGAAGACGACCGCGACGGCGCCGTGCTCTTCGACGTTCGGCGTGGCAACGTCGGCTTCGCCTTCGAGCAGGGTGCCGAGAGCCTCGCTCGCTGCGCGCGCCCGCTCGGTCGCGGTCTGCCCGGCACGCGGCACCTTGATGGTGAAGACATCACGCTCGTGCACGCGAACGACGGCCGGCGCGTTGGGGTTTGCGCTGCTGGCCGGCGCTGTCTCGTGGTCGGCGGCAGCGGAAGCCAATGCGGGCGCAGTCGGGTGCTCGGTGACGTGATCGACCGGCGCGGGTGGCGGCTCGGGGGTGCTCGTCGCGGGCGGAATCAGGGTCGTGACCGCAGTCACCGAGGGCAAAGGCTCGGGGAGCGCGAAGGCGGCATCCGCAGCATTCGCAGCGCCATCGGCGGCGGCGTCGGAGGCCTTGGCGTCGATCGAGGCGTCCGCTGAACGCCCTGCGTCGAGGGGTTCGGCGAGCGCGACGCCCGTCACGAAGAGGAGGGCCAAGGCGAGAGCGCCACGCAGGGAACGAATCACGGGACCGGCAGCCTAGCCGATCCCATAGACTCCGCGTCATGAAGGGACGACGCGTGCTTCTCATCATGGCGCTCCTGGGGCTCGGCGCGCTTGCATTCGTGTATTCCCTCGCGTCCCGACCGCGTCCGGGGACGGTAGCGTCGGCCGAATCCACGAACGCGCTGCCCATGCCGCCGGTCGATACCGAGCCCTTCGAGTGGTCCACTGGCAAAACGGCCGGCGGGTACGTCGAGCTGCGGATTGCCGATGCCGCCGATCACGCCGATCGCATCGACTTCGACCATTGGCGCCCCGACGCGCACTACTTGAGCGACACCGCGATGACGCTTCTCACTGTGCCGTTCACCGAGGCGCACGCGGGCTTCAGCGAGTTCATGCCGATGCTCCTCCCCCCCGCCGAGCTGAGCGTGCTCGTCGTGAAGTTGAAGAGCTGGAAGGACGAGTGGCTCGCGTTTGCCACGCTCGCCGACGTCCACGAGCGCTGGGATCGCTTCTGCCCCTACATGACGAAAGTTCGCACGCCTTCCGATTGGCAGCGCGTGCGCGACACGTTCGTGAAGACGATCAACGCCTTGATCGCGTACGTCTCAGCCGCGTCGGCGAAGAACGCGAGCGTCTGGTTTCTCGGCTACTGATCCTCGCGCCTCGTCGAATCAGCGATGCACGGCAAAAGTCGAGCAACCCGACGCCTCGACCTTGCCCGTATACGCCTTGCCGTCGGCCGAGACCGTCGCATCGACAGGCACGGTGCCGTAGCCCGCGGGCTGCACGATCCAGTCGCCCGCATTGAGACGCAGGTGGCGCGTCGACGGCGCGTAGACGCCACTCATCTTGTATTTGCCATTCGGCGCATTCGGGACTTTGAAGTCGAACACGGCCTCGACGTTGTTGCCAGTGACCTTCGAGATGTGAAGCGCGACGTCCGTCTTGCCTTGCGTGCAGACGTAGGAGCCGGACCAGGTCTGACCGCCGCTGAACGCGATCGCGTCGCCGGTCGTCGTGCCGGTTGCGCCCGCGTCCGCCGCGGCGGTCCTGAATGCGCCCGCGTCGGCGCTGGCGGCCGTGGTGACGGCCGCATCGGGTGCGGTCCTCGCTAGCGCCTTTGCGGTCGCAACGGTCTTCGGCGTGGGCGTGTCCTTCGGCTGCGCCATGTCGGTGTCACCCGTGGCCTCGGCCGTGTCCACGGCCTCGGGCTCCGCGACGGCGACGGCCGCATCGGGGACACCGCGCTTGAACAGCTTCTTGCAGCCGACAATCGTGACCAGGGAGACGCAGAACAGGCACAGCACGAAAAGTCGCTTCATGGCGGCACGATACAGGCCGCCGCGCCAGGCCCCTCACCCTTACGACGAAGGACGGGCGGTGTGCGTGAGCAGCGCGGCGATGGCTTCGTCGGAGTCGGCTTCGCTGAGGGAGACCAAAACTTCCCGCAGCATCGGGTCAGCGCACGCGTCCGCCGCGATGCGGACGGTGCGACGGCCTTCATCGCCCGAGCGCACCAGCGCCGCGGCAGCGCCGACGCGGGTCGTCATCGCAGTCGTCGCGTCGTTGGCGATACGCGCGAGCTGATCGGGGGCAGGGGCCGCCACGCGGTAGCGTGACGTTCCGCCGTGCACGAGCGCGTCGAGCTGCGCCAGCCACTCGCGGCCGTTGCGGCTACCCGCGCCGAGCAGCGCTGCGACGTTGTCTGCCTCGACGGGCTGCTCGCCAGCACGCGCGCGTGCCTTGACGAGGTGATCGTAGAGCGCGCGTGCTTGCGCGCTTCGGTGGGCCTCGGTGACGGGAACGTCGCGGGCGCGCAGGCGCATCCATCGCTTGCTCTTCAGCGTGACGATCGTGTCGTGCTGCTGACCGTTCCACCGCGAGTCGGTGAAGCGCACGTTGCTCACATCGGCGTAGGGAAAGAAGCGTTCGCGCCCAAGCCACTTCACCGAGAACCCATCGGCGCCGACCACCACGCGCCCGCGGACCATGCTCAGAAACCACGCCACGACCGCCGAGAGCGGCAGGATGTTGAACAGGAAGGCGAAGAACAGCTGGGAGCTCATGTCGTGCTGGAGCCAGCGAAGTGCGTGACCGGTTTGCGAGAGGATCAGCAGCCAGGGAACGCCAATCGCGACGAGTGTGATCGCGAAGCGAGTGCGGTACGGCGCCACGAGAGCGAAGGTCGCGCGGCGCTCGCCGGCTCCGACGCCGAGCACGCGGACCAGCGTGTCGGCCTGCGCTCTTGCCAAGAGCAGCGTCCGCGTTCGGCCGTCGCGGAGTGACAGCACCACGAGCGCTTTTCCGCTCGGTTGCGGCACCGTCTTGGCTTCGGCGATCGTCTCGGTCGCGATGGGTGCCTCGTTCCCGATCGTCAGGGACGCCGGGGACGCGCGGAGCGCCGCTGCGGTCGCGAGGGGGAAAGCGTCGCGCGCGACGGACACCGCCGCGAAGACGATCCCCATCCATGCGACGAACCATGCGAGCGGCTCGACGGCATGATTGAAGTGCGCATAGACGATGGCGGCGGTGGCGATTCCAAGCGCGACGCCGGGCGAGCGCCAGTTGCGGCGAAGCACGAACACGGCCCCGTCGAAGGTGACCGGCCGCTGGTCGTCGCCTCGCTGCGGATCGAACATCGCCGTATCAGCATAGGACGCTCTACGTCGTGATCGGGAACCGCATCTCGACCGTGGTGCCGGCGCCGCGTTTGCTCTGGAGCGCAGCGTCGCCACCGTGTGCCAGCGCGACGCGCCGCACGAACGCGAGGCCGAGGCCGCTACCGCTCGTCTTCGTGGTGTAAAAGTCGTCGAAGGCGCGCTCGGCGTGGCGGGCGTCCATGCCCTCGCCGGTGTCGGAGACCGCGACCACGACCGATGCGATGCCCGCGCTCGAGATCTCGCGGCGCGTGCGCACGACGAGCGAGCCACCGTCGGGCATGGCCTCGAACGCGTTGCGTACGAGATTCTCGAGCGCACCGGCGACGAGATCCGGGTCGAGCTCATACTCGGGGACGCTGGCGTCGAGATCGAGCGAGATCTTCACGTCGCTCTTCGCGCCGTGCTCTTGCAGCGAAGTGACGCGCTTCACGAGCTGGTCGACCTTCACGATCGTGCGCACGGGCTCGACACGGCCGAGGCGATCGTAGGTCTCGACGATGACGCGAATGCGCTCGGCTTGATCGAGGATCAACGCGTGGAACTCCTTGTTGTTGCGCCCCTCGCGTGGGGCATCGGCGTCGAGGAGCTGCACTGCGCCGACCAGAGCCGCGAGGGGGTTCTTGAGATCGTGCGCCATCTGCGCCGAGAACCGACCAAGCACGGCCAGCCGCTCGACACGCTCGCGCGAGGTGGAGAACGAGCGCGTCGCCTCGCGGACGATCGCCGTGAGGATCAAGGTGACGACGCTCACACCGAAGGTGAGCGCGGGCAAGCTGCCGCGGAGGCCCTGGAACAGCGTGAGGTAGACGAGGATCGCGGCGGTCGCGACGGCGCCGGCGTAGAGCGCGGTCACGCCGCTCAGGTTGCGATCGAACAGCCGCAAGCGAAGCGCGACGACCGCGACGAGGCACGTGCTCACGAGCGTCCCGAGCGGCGCGAGGCTGGGCAAGGGGAGCCCGAGATCGCTCCAGAGATCGGTCGAGGCAAAGGCGCCGCCGACGAGCGCGGCGGCGAGCATCAAACGCGTGCGCGCCTTTTCGTCGCTGTCGCCCGCCCGCAGGTGCCGCACGAGAAGCCAGATCTCACCGGCGATCGTCGGGATCCACCCGGCGAGGAACACGACGGCCCATGCGCGTGACTCGATCCACGCGCTGCCGGAAGTGGAGACGAGCGCGGCCGACGACGAGATCGCGAGCGCGCCGAACGCCGCGTAGACGAGCCTGAGCACGAGGCGCAGCGCGCGCAGCTTGCCGACGTAGACGAGGACCAAATGGAGAACGAACGCCGGCGTCAACGAGGTGAAGACGACGTCGAGCGAGCGCCACGTCGTGCTGTCGAAGCGATGGTTGCAAAATACAGCGAAGGTCCACCCGAACAGATCGAACGCGAGCAGCGCCAGGGGCAAGGCGAGCGGGCTCTTGCCGGCGCGCGCCAGGCTCACGAGGGCGAGGGCAAGGTGGCCGATCGCGGCGATCAACAACGTCCAATCTCGAAAGCCCATGAAGCACCGCTATCGCAAGGCATGTGCCATTGGAAATTGCCGCGTTTCGAGCGGAAGACGGCGCGTGCCGGGCAACGTCGTGCGCGGGTGTGCAGCCCGCTGCACAGTCGCTCGAGCCCGCGTTCGAGTTGCCAAATCGGCGCTACAGTCGAGCGCCATGGCGAGCGACACGGGATCCATTCTCATCGTCGAAGACGATGCCGCGGTGGGAAAGGTGCTCGCGGCGCTGCTCGCGCAAGCGGGCTTCGAGACCGAGCACGTGGTTTCCGCCGAGCGCGGGCTCGCGCTGCTCGAGACGCGTCCGTTCGACGTCGTCCTCTCCGACATCCGCATGCCGGGCATGGACGGCATGCAGCTTCTCGCCGAGCTCGGAAAGCGGTTCCCCGAGCTTCCGGTGATCTTGCTGACGGCGCACGGCTCGGTGCCGATGGCGGTCGAGGCCATGAAGGCAGGCGCTGCCGACTTCTTGCTCAAGCCCTTCGAGAAGGACGAGATCCTCTTCGTCGTTGCCAAGGCCCTCGCGCGTTCGCAACGATCACGGGACGAGGCC
>CAXSGV010000020.1:23326-25915 GCA_964236615.1 uncultured Polyangiaceae bacterium | reverse complement strand
TTCTTGCTCGACGCGGGGTTGAGCATCAGCAAGGCATTCGCGGCGAACGCGTTCTTCACGTTGGGTGAGGTTCTGTTCGAGGTACCGACCGGCGTCGTGGCCGACACCATCGGGCGGCGCGCGTCGTACTTGCTCGGCTCGGCGACGCTCCTCGCGACGACGCTTCTCTACCTGTACTTGTGGCGCACCCACGGACCATTCTGGGCGTGGGCATTGGTCTCGATGCTGCTCGGTCTTGGCTTCACGTTCTTCAGCGGCGCCACCGAAGCGTGGTTGGTCGATGGCCTCGCGCACGCGAAGTACGAGGGCACGATGGAAGCGGCGTTCGCCAAAGGCCAAATCGCCGGTGGCATCGCGATGCTCGCCGGCACCGTCGCTGGTGGATTCATTGCACAGCTCACGAACCTCGGCGTGCCCTACGCGCTGCGCGCCGTGATGCTCGGGCTCACGTTCATCGTCGCGCTGACCTCGATGCACGACATGGGCTTCGTTCCCGAAAAGCGCACCTCGGCGGTGAAGGCAATGCGGCGAACGGTGCGCGCCTCGTGGGAGCAGGGCTTTCGGCGACCACCGGTGCGCTGGTTGATGTTGTCGGCGCCATTCAGTGGCGGCGTCGGCATGTACGCGTTCTATGCGATGCAGCCGTACCTTCTCGAGCTTCACGGTGGGAGTCGGTCCTATGCGATTGCCGGCATCGCTGCAGCGATCGTCGCAACGACGCAGATCGCAGGCGGGTTCCTCGTGCCGTACGCACGCGTCTTGTTCCGACTCCGCACCTCACTGCTCCTCGTCGGGTCGCTGGCAACCGCCGCAGCGCTCGTGGCCATCGGCCTCGTGCCGAGCTTCGTCGCGGCGCTGACGCTGATGGGCGTCTGGGGCATCGTGTTTGCGGGCACTGCGCCGGTGCGGCAGGCGTACATCAACGCGCTCATTCCGTCGGCCTCGCGCGCGACGGTGCTCTCTTTCGACAACCTCCTCAGCTCGTCGGGTGCGGTGATCGCTCAGCCCGGCCTCGGAAGGGCCGCTGATGTGTGGAGCTACGGAACGTCGTACCTCCTTGCCGGCGCAATCCAGCTCCTCACGCTCCCCTTCATCGTGCTCGCGCGCCGCGAGAAGGCGCCGTCCGACCCCATTCCCCGGGATCCGGAGTCAGCCTCACCCGCGCCGACGTGACGAGCTCGGGTATGCTCATCGCGTGGACTTCGAAGCGCTGAAGGCGAAGCTCGCGGCGACACCCACGCTTCGCGTGCGCGGCAAGGTGCTCGGCGTCACGGGGCTCGCGCTCCGCTTCTCGATGCCGGGCGTTCGCGTGGGTGACGTGGTGATCGTGCATCGCCGCGGAGGACCGCTTGCCTGCGAGGTCGTCGGCTTCGCGGAGGGCGAGGCGATCGCGATGCCGCTAGGTCCGCTCGTGGGCGTGGGTCCCGACGACGAGGTCGAGGCGACGGGCGGGGCGTTCACGGTGAAGGCAAGCGAGTCGCTGCTCGGTCGCGTCGTCGATGGGCTCGGTCGTCCGATCGACGGTGGCGCCCCGCTGATCTCCGGCGAGATGGTGCCGGTCGATCGCGATCCGCCCGCGGCGCTCGCGCGGCGCGCAGTCGCATCCCCGCTCGCGACGGGAGTGAAGGTCCTCGACGCCTTGCTCACGCTCGGTGAAGGGCAGCGCGTGGGTCTCTTCGCGGGCTCCGGCGTCGGCAAGAGCACGCTTCTCGGCGCGGTCGCGCGTGGCGTCGCCGCCGATGTCGTCGTCGTCGGCCTCGTGGGTGAGCGCGGTCGTGAGGTCAGCGAGTTCCTCGAGCACGCGCTCGGGCCCGAGGGTCGCGCGCGCAGCGTCGTCGTCGTCGCGACCAGCGACGTCGCCGCGCTCGAGCGCCTACGTGCGGCGCAAGTCGCCACGGCCTACGCCGAGTACTTCCGCGATCGCGGCGCGCGCGTGATGCTCCTTCTCGACTCGGTCACGCGCTTCGCCCGTGCGCAGCGCGAAGTCGGCCTCGCCGCGGGGGAGCCCCCGGCGCGCCGAGGCTACCCCCCGAGCGTGTTCGCCATGCTGCCGCGCCTGCTCGAGCGATCCGGGCAAGGTGCCACCGGATCGATCACTGCAATTTACACGGTTCTCGTCGAGGGCGGCGACATGGACGAGCCCATTGCCGACGAGGTCCGCGGTGTCCTCGACGGTCACGTCGTGCTCGACCGCGCTATCGCCGCCCGCGGCCGCTACCCTGCGGTCGACGTCAGCAACTCGCTGTCGCGCGTGATGGATGCGATCGTCACGCCCGAGCACCGCGCCGCCGCCCGCAAGCTGCGCGCGATGATGGGCACCTACGAAGCCAAGCGCGATCTCGTGACGCTCGGCGCGTACGCCAAGGGAAGCGATCCCGAGCTCGACATGGCGCTCGCGCACATGCCCGCGATCGAGCGCTTCTTGCGCCAGGATCCCAAGGAGAAAGTCGCGTTCGGTGACGCGGTCGCCGAGCTCCAGCGAGCAGTCGGCGGTCCCTAGGAGCTCTCCGCGCGAGTCGCGCGTGGCGCGGCGCGGCGTGGCGCGGCGTGGCGCGAGCACGCACGCGAACGGCGCGCGGACGAACGCAG
>CAXSGV010000020.1:0-23316 GCA_964236615.1 uncultured Polyangiaceae bacterium | reverse complement strand
CGCGCCGCTAGGTTCCTTCGCATGACGGCGACCAGCGATAGAATCGTATTCACCCCGGGCGACGAGCTCTTCGCGCGCGTGCTCCGGCAACGCGTCGATGACTACTTCGACGAGACGACGCGCTCCCGTCTGGGAGGTTGGCGCATGATCGCCAAGACGCTGCTGATCCTTGGTGCGTTCGCCGTGACCTACGCGCTCCTCCTGTCGAGCCGGTTCGATCGAGGCGCGTTCGTGCTCATCGTCGTCATGCATTTTTTGATGTTTCAGATGACCATCGGCATCGCGCACGACGCGACGCATCGTGCGTACGCGCGGCGCGCCAGCGTGAATGAGCGCATCACGTACCTGTTCGATCTCCTCGGCATCGACTCTCAGTACTGGATCCAGACGCACGTCCACGCGCATCACTCGGCGCCCAACGTGCCCGAGCACGATTCGGCCATTGCCTCCTTCGCGCTTGCGCGTCTGAACCCGCGCGCGAGGCACAGCTGGGTCCATCGTTACCAGCACCTCTACATGTTCGGGATCTACTCGCTGATCACGGTCTTCCAGGTCTTCTTCCTGGAGCTCGTGGCCTTCCGCGCGAACGCGTACGACTTCCGACGCGGCGGCGCTTCCGCGACGAGGTTGGCCCGCATCTGCCTCAGCAAGGCGTTCGTCCTCACGTACTCGGTGCTCGTCCCGGTCTTCGTGCTCCCGGCGCCCGCGTGGCAGACGCTGCTCGCGTGCTTGGTCGGTCACATGGTCTGTGGACTGGCGATAGGGGTCATCTTCCAGACGACGCACCTCGCGATCGACACGGAGTTCCCAGAGCCCGACGCGCTCGGACGCTTGCCTCATTCGTACGTGCGACACGTGTTGCTGACGACCGCCGACGTCGCGCCCCGGAACCGCGTCTTCACCTTCATCGCGGGCGGGCTCAACATCCACGTCGCCCATCACTTGTTTCCGCGGATATCGCAGATGCATCTCCCCGCGGTGGCGCGGATCGTCAAGCAAACCGCGCTCGAGCACGGGATGCCCTACCGCGAGCTCGGGATCGTCGAGGCAATCTCTTCACACGTCGCCGCCTTGAAGCGCCTCGGCCGCATGCCGGAACTGACGCAAGATCGACGACACCCGCAGGGCCAGCCATTCGGCTACACACGCGCGCATTCAGGCCGAGTACCCGGGAAATTGCAGGTGGAACAGCGCTTGCTGAAGGGCGCGTCATGATGCGTTGGTCCCGTCTGTCCGTGTACGCCGTCGGCGTCGCCATCCCGCTGCTCTTCGCGTGCTCGGGCGAGGTTCACGACCATGACAATTTTCGCGAGGACGTCGTCCAGTGCGAAGAAGCGGTCTCGTACGTGAGCGAGTGCTGCGGTGGAGCCTTCGACCCGATGACCGTGACGTGCCAGCACGCCTACGACTACATCCCGGGGAGCTGCGATACGCCGAGCAAGACGACCTCCGAGAACCCGGATTGGTCGCTCGCGGTCAGTAATTGCATTCTGCATCAGTCGTGCGCCGACATGACGAAAAACGGCAAGTGCGAACCGGCTTGCGTGAGGGCGAAATGATGAGCCGCTCTTTTGGCCTCCTGCACGTGACGTTCGTCGTGACCTCGTTGGTCTTCGGGTTGCGAACGAACGCACACGCCGACGAGCCGGCCGCGCTCCCGCCCTTGCCTCCGCTGTCGTCCGAAGCCGCGCAGGCTGCGCGTCCGCCGGCGCCCCAAACGCCCGACCCCAACGCGGCGGACGAGACCCTGACCCCGTACCCGCCGCGTCGCCCCGAGAGGTACCAGGTCCGCCCGGAGATCAGCGCTTCGGGGGGCGTGGTCCTCCGCAGCTTGTTCTCTGTTCCGCTGTACATGGGCGGGGGCGAGGTCGGCGTCGGCGCGAGGCTAAGCGAGAGGTTCGCGTTCCACGCTGCCTTCGACTACGAGGTCGGTTCGACACGGCACGGTCTCTCCACCAACGTCGCCGAGGGCGCCTGCCTCTTCGAGGGTGTGTGGGATCGATTCCGCGTCGGGGCCGGTCCGGGGCTCCTCCGCTTCTCGCTCACCCGCGCGACCAACGGCTCCGCGCTCTGGCACTTCGGCGTGGCGGCGCGCGTCATCACGAGCTTCGACATCATTCAGTCGGACACCGTCGCCGTCTACCTCGCGGCACGCGGCGAAGCCGACTGGATGTTCGCCGGCACGCTCCTCGGGGCAGGGGTGAACCTGGGTTTCCGCTTCAACACGCAGTAAGCGACCCTCGCGCTCGCCGCACCTGGCGGGTCAGCTTCCCGTGAGGAGCGTGATGTTGCCCACGCCAGTCCGCGCGCGGATGGTCACGCGCGGGGTGGGGCCGGGCGCACCGAGCGCGAAGTCAGTTCCGTCCTTCACCCAGCCGTCGGCCGTCACCTTGCCGACGCCACTCTGCACGGATGCACGCGCGGTGATGGTCGCGGGCAGCTTGATCGTGAGCGCACCCGCGCTTGCCTCGAGGTCGAGCACGATGTCGCGATCGACGCTGCTCCCGAGCCCGACACTGACGGCCCCAACCCCTGAGTGCACGCGCACCGTGCTCGCTCCAAAGCGCGCCAGGTCGCTGATGATGATCGCGCCCGCCCCCGTGTCGATGTCGACCGAGTCGGCCGCGAGCGGATTGGGAGCGCTGAAGCCGATCTTCAGCGCGCCCGCGGTCGAGCGAACGCGCAGCGCCTTCAGCGCAAGCCCGCCAAGCTCGAGATCCGCGTTCCCCGCACCGCTGTCGACGATGAGCGCGATGGGCGTGGGCCCGAGCGTGAGCCGCCAATCGGCGATGAGCTCGTTCCCGTACTTCGTATCTTTCGCTACGCCAGGCGCGCCCTGCGTGACCGTGACGTGATCGCCGGCAGCGTCGACCTTGGGCTCGAGCTCGCTCGCATTGGTCTTCACCGATCCACCGACCACATGCGCGCCACCGGGCGTGACGTGAAGATCGCCCGCCCCAAGCTCGATGCGCACACTCGCGGGGTGCGACGGATCGCCCTGGGCGTCGCCTGCCACGTCGATCGTCTTCACCTCGCCAAGCTTCTTGCAGCCGCCGCCGAGCGCTAGAGCGCTGCCCGCAAGCGCGGCAAGCGGGGCAAGCGCCGCAAACGTAGAAGCGCGAAGTTTCATGCCGGCACTATACCCCGCGTGCTAAAAAACGCGGCTCCATGACGGTGCTCGAGGTCGCGAACCTCCGCTTCGGTTACGCCGGTGACACGCTCTTCGAGAACGTCACCTTCAGCCTTGCGATCGGCGAGCGCGCGGCGCTGGTTGCGCCCAACGGTGCGGGCAAGTCCACTCTGCTTCGCATCATCGCGAAGGAGGTCGAGCCCGACGCGGGAACGACGGTCATCAAGCGCGACACGAGCTTCGCGTACTACCGTCAGTCGCACGAGCTCAAGGCCGAGGGCGACGTGCTGTCGGCGTTCCTCTCGGGTTACAAGGACGTCGTCGATCTCCGCGCGCAGCTCGCGCAAGCCCAGCACGACGCCGCTTCGGGCGACGAGCGCACGCTCGCGAACCTCGCGCACCTCACCGATCGCTACCACATGGCGCGCGGCGACGAGCTCGAGCGCGAGGTGTCGATCCTCGCGCACAAGCTCGGCTTCTCGGATCGCGACCTCGAGCGCCCCGTCGTGTCGCTCTCGGGCGGCGAGCGCGGTCGTCTTCACCTCGGCGTGGTGCTCGCGCTCCAGGCCGACGTGCTGCTCCTCGACGAGCCCACGAACCACCTCGACCTCGACACCATCGCCTGGCTCGAGGACTGGCTCGTCGCGTACCGCGGCGCCGTGCTCGTCGTGTCGCACGATCGCGCGTTCCTGGATCGCGTCTGCCCGCGCACCCTCGAGCTCGGTTCGCGCGGTCTGCGGACGTACCCGCTCAAGTACAGCGACTACGCGGTCGCACGCGAAGAGGATCTCGAACGCGAGCGCGCCACCGTCGAGCGGCAGAAGGCGCTCATCGACAAGACGGAAGACTTCATCCGCAAGAACATCGCGGGGCAAAAGACGAAGCAGGCGCAGAGCCGCCGCAAGATGCTCGACAAGATCGATCGCCTCGCCGGTCCCGAGGACGTCTGGGCCTCGGCCGAGCGCATTGCGTTCCGATTTGCGCCCTCGGCCCGCACCGGCGACATCGTGCTCGACTGCAAGAACGTCGCGGCTTCGCGCGGTGGTCGCCTCTTGTTCGAAAACTTCGAGCTGCTCGTGCGGCGCGGCGAGCGCATCGGTTTCGTCGGTCCAAACGGCGCGGGCAAGACGACGCTGCTCAAGATCCTCGCCGGTCGTGGCCTCCCCGAAGACCGCGGCGACGTGAAGCGCGGCACCAACCTTCAAGAGGGCTACTTCGATCAGCACCTCGGCGAGGTCGACCCGTCGCGCACCGCGGTCGAGGAGATCCGGCGCGTGCGGGGTGACTTCACCGTCGAAGCGGGCCGGCAATACCTCGCGCGCTTTCGCTTCTACGGCGACGACCCCTTGCGTGTCGTCTCCGGCTTTTCGGGTGGCGAGCGTTCGCGGCTCGCGCTTGCGAAGCTGCTTCTCGAGCCGCGCAATTTGCTGTTCCTCGACGAGCCCACGAACCATCTCGATATTCCCGCGGCCGAGATCCTCGAAGAGGCGCTCACCGGCTTCGATGGCACGGTGATGCTCGTCTCGCACGATCGCCGCTTTCTCGAGACCGTGACCACGCGCATCGTGAGCGTTCGCGACGGCGCGATCGACATCTACCCCGGTGGCTTTCGCGATTACGTCGCGATGCGCAACCGAAAGCGCGAAGAGGAAGCGGAAGCCGAGAGCGGTGCACGCAGCCAGCGCAGCGACAGGAACCAAAAGAAGAAGTCGAAGACCGAGCCGCCGCCGAAGCCGCAGTCTGCGGGGCAGCCACCCGGCGTCGGGACGCCCGCGGAAGAGGCCGAGAAGAAGCGGCTCGCCTTCGAGGCGCAGCGTCAGGCCGCGCGCGCGGGCGAGAAGCGAAAGCGCCGCGTCGAGGAGCTCGAGAAGACGATCGCCGCCGGCGAGAAGGAGCTCGAGCTCTTACGCGCGCAGCTCCGCGAGGATCCGGCTGGAAATTGGGCAAAGGTGGCCCAGATGGCCGCCTCGGAGCAAGCTCTCTCCAAGAAGGTCGATGCCATGATGACGGAGTGGGCGAAGTTGTCGGAAGAGGGCGTTTGATGCGCGCTTGCATGTCGGGTTGGGGTCGCACGCTCGTCGCTGTGGTCGCGTTGCTCGCGCTCGTACTTGCAGCGAGCGGGTGCCCCAAGAAGAAGGCGGACGGCGGCGCGAGCGCCGACGTGGCCGCGCCGTTCGCGGTGAAGGACTCGAGCGAAGGGCTCCTCCTCACGTGGATCGACGACAAGGGCGACTTCCACGTCGAGCAGAAGGTCGCCGACGTCCCCGCGGTCGCGCGCGACGCCGTGCGCGTCGTCGATCCCTCGCGCGACGAGGGCACGCACGACAAGGTCTTCGTCGCCGACCTCCGAATCGCACGGCCCGACGGCAGCTACGCGACGCACGCGATGACGCGCGGCGAGTTCGACGCCATCGCGCTCGCTCGACGGAACGGTCGCACGGCGACGCTCGCCGACGACGCCGGGATGCGCGCGACCGCTCCGACCGCCAATCCGAACGGCAACGGCCTCGAGCTCGGTGGCGGCGGCGGCGGCGGCGATCCGAACGCGCGTCCCGCCGTGATCATCTACGGCGCCGAGTGGTGTGGCCCGTGCCACCAGGCGGCGGCGTACCTTCGAAACAAGGGCGTGCCCTTCGTCGAGAAGAACGTCGAAGCGGACAGCAATGCTGGCAAGGAGATGCGCGCCAAGCTCGCGAAGAACGGCCTGCACGGTGGATCGATCCCCGTGCTCGACGTCCGCGGAAAGATTCTCGTCGGTTTCAGCGCCTCGGCTGTGGACGAAGCGCTGGGACAAGCCATGTGATTCTGGCCACTTGCGAAAGTGGTTGAATCACTCAAGGAGTGCGCTACACATGGCGCATGTCCCTCCTCCGCCGTCTTCCGACAGGCCTCCTTGCCTCACTGCTTCTCCTCGCCACGCTGATCGCGCTCGGCACCGGCTGCTCCGTGTCGAGCGCACGCGGCGACTACCCGCTTGGCAATGGCGCGATCTCGATCGGCACCGCGACGCTCGGCGAAGACTCGACGGTCAGCATCCACCGGCAGCGCAGCGAGTCGTCGGACTGCGAGACGCGGGGCGGCGAGTTTGGCCCGTACGTCGATTGCGAGACGATGCGCGTGCTCGTTTCGAAGGTGGTGTCGTTCACGTGCTTGCCCGCTGAAGCCTGCAAAGACATTCGTATCGACGGTGCGAACGTCGTCTACGTGCCGCGGATGGAAAAATTCGACGTCCACGTCGTCGGCGACATCGAGGGCGATCGCGTCGAGAAGACGCAAGCGATCATCGGCAAGCGTCCACAGGTCACGCTCACGCTCCACGCCACGTCGCCGTCGGGCTCCTCCCACCCGGTGGCCGTCGCGGGTGCTCGTGTCAGCGCCTGCCGTACGGGCTCGAAGAGCGCTCACCTAAAGGCGACGCTCGATGGAGAGCCGGTGGTGGTCCTTACCGACAAGGCCACGAGCTTCTCGATCTGCGACGTCATCGTCGCGCCCCGCGCCGGTAAGCTTCACGTCACCGTTGCTCTCGACGAGCCCGCCATCGATCTAGCGACTGCGGACACGGTGGTGCGCCCTCTCGAAGACGTGCGCGACGTGGAGATCACCGATCTGCTCTGTTCGAAGGGCACCGACATCCACGCGTTCAACTACATGGGCAAGTGGAGCCTCTCGATTGCTCTCACCGGCGTGCTCGCCGATGGAGCGATCGTCGCGGTGCCGGGCAGCGCCGCCCGCTACGTCGACGGCGACCTGACCATGCCGCCGTCGAGCGACCCCACGGAGTGGCACATGGGCTTCCTTCTGACGGCGGCGCCGTCAGCGACCGCGCGAATCGACGTCACCATCGGCGACCGCGTCTTCAGCGTGCCGGTTGTCGCTACCGAGAAGTGCAACTGACCCCGCGGGGCTGACGTACGACGCGCGGCCGGCGCGAAGTGCAGCGGCGCGCGTGCGCGAGACCATTTTACGGTGTAAAGGAATGCGTGTGATTCGCCCGACCTCTTTCGTTCGCCTCGCGCTCGCGTTCTCCTTCGTCGCGGTTCTCGGTGCCGCGCCGGGCTGCTCGTCGAGCGAGTCCTCGGCGCCTCCTGCGACATCGCGCTTCGAGCCCGACGCGGATTTCGCCGCCGAGGGCGCGTTCTTCGCGTTCCCATATCCCTCGGACATGCGGCTCACCCCGGCGGGCACGCCGGACGTCGCGTCCTTCCCCAACCCGAACGTCGAGATCCTCGATGGCTTGAAGAAGGGCGCCGGCGCGCGCAAGGGCTTCCCGGTCGTACCCGTGGGCTACTTCACGTTCACCGCCAAGCCGACGCCATTCGACGCCGACACCGTGCTGGCGGGCGGTGCCGCCGCGCCGCTGCTGCTCATCGACGTCGACGCGGCGTCGCCCGATCGCGGAAAGCTTTTCCCGGTCGTCGCCAAGACGCACGCGCCCGATCCGTATGTGCCGGAGAACCTCGTCGCGATCGCGGCGCGCCCCGGCATCATCCTCGCGCCGAACCGGAAGTATGCGTTCGTCGCGACGAAGCGCCTCGCGCAGGAAGCCGGCGGCACGTACGCGGCCCCGGCGATGCTCGCCACGCTCGCGAAGGGGGAGTCGCCGGCCACGCCTCGCGGCACTGCGCTGAAGGAGCTCTACGCGCCGCTCTGGGAGACTGTCGACTCGATCGGTCTCCCGCGTACCGACGTCGTGGCCGCCACCGTCTTCACGACCGGCGACGTCGTCGCAGACACGTCGGCTCTCGGCGACCGCGTGCTCGCGAAGTACTCGGTCGCAGTCGAGGGCTTCGAGCTCGTGCCCGATCCCGGCAACAAGCTCACGCGCGTCTGCCACGTCCGCGCGAAGGTCACGATGCCGCAGTTCCAGCGCGGCACACCGCCGTTCAACACCGAGGGGCTCTTCGATCTCGACGCTGACGGCGTGCCGAAGAAGCAGCGCGACGAGGTCATCCCGATCTCGATGGCGATCCCTCGCGCGCCGATGCCTGCCGGCGGCTACCCGCTCATCGTCTACTTCCACGGCTCCGGCGGCGTCGCGAGCGAGGTCGTCGACGGCGGTGACAAGGGCACCGGCGACGACAACCTTCGCTGGCCGGCGAGCACGCTCGCCCCCTTCGGCTTCGCGACCGCGGGCAGCGCGCTTCCGATCAGCCCCGAGCGCGTCCCGGGCGTGCAGCCCTACGACTACATCAACGTGAACAACCCTGTCGCCATGCGCGACACCTTCCGCCAAGGCATCCTCGAGCAGCGGCTGCTCTTGTCGGCGTGGAAAGAGGTTCACATTCCGGCGTCCGTGATCGCCGCGTGCAGCGGCCCGACGCTTCCGCCCGGCGAGACCGACTACCACTTCTCGCTCGATCATCTCTCGGTGCAGGGCCAGTCGATGGGTGCAATGTACACGAACCTGATCTCCGCTAGCGACTCGCGGATTCACGCCGCGGTGCCGACGGGCGCGGGCGGTTATTGGATGTACTTCATCCTCAAGACCAAGATTGTCGCGGGGGCGGGCGGTCTGCTGGCGGTGCTCCTCGCCACGCGCGAGCAGCTCACGGTGCTGCACCCCGCGATGCAGATTGCGGGGACCGCGCTCGAGGCGATCGATCCCATCGTCAGCGCGCCACGGCTCGCGGTGAGGCCCCTTCCGGGGCACGACGCGCGCTCGATCTACGAGCCCGTCGGCATCGAGGACTCTTACTTTCCGACGGTCATCTTCGACGCGATGGCGCTCGCTTACCGCCACCCGCGGGCGGGAAACGACGTCTGGCCGACCATGAAGGACGCGCAGGCGCTCGTCGGTCTCGACACGCCGGTCGCGTATCCGCTCAAGAACAACCTGAAGTCCGAGGCAGGCGTGCCTTACACAGGCGTCGTCGCGCAGTACGCGCCGCCGGCAGGCGAGAACGGGCACGCGATCTACCGCAACCTCGACGTCGTCATCCACCAGTACACGTGCTTCCACTCGACCTTTCGCAAGACTGGCGTCGCCGTGATCTCACCGCCGGACCCCCTCGACGCGCCCTGCGCGGAGTGACGCCCGCCCTGAGGGCCCAGCGGCGGTGGAGCCCGCCGTTGACAGGAAGCGCGCTTCGCACCGGAAACCGCGGGTAATCGCGCTCTCGGACGGCCGCGGGCGAGAGCACGGGGGTTGCATTGGCTCCGGCCATGAGAACGCAGTCTTTCTTTTCACGGCTTCCTTCACGCCTCGGCTTTCTTCTTTCGGTCTCGGTTTCGGTGGGCGCGCTGGGCTCGATGACCGCATGCAGCGTCGCGGAAAAGGCCGAAACCGCGGTGGAGGACGCGAACATCCACGGGACGTGGACCGGCACCTGGACCGGTGAGGGCACCAAGTCCGGACCCGCGCCGCTGACCCGCGAGCAGATCGTCGCCGCGACCGGGACCGGCGAGGGCACCAACACCGGCCCCGCGAAGCTGACCCTCGAGCAGAAGGGGCGCTCGGTGCGCGGCACCCTCGAGCTCCAGAACAACCAGTGCGTCTCGATCGCCGAGGTCGTCGGCCGCGTCGACGACGATGGGTTCTCGGGCGAGGTCACGCTTGGCGCGATGTCCGTGCACTTCAGCGGCAGCGTCGATCTCGAAGAGATCCTCGGGGTCTACGAGGCGCTCTCGACCGGCCCTTGCCCAGGCGAGCGCGGGAACGTGCGCCTCTTCAAGTAGGTGCGGGTGCCAGTCGTTTCCGGCGTCCGCCCCCTTCAGGGGTTGCCGGGCAAAATGCGGTAGCGCGAAACGTTCGCGGAGGCGCGGAAGCGCTTTTTGATGAACAAGAAGCTGCCCTTGCCTTCGAGCGTGACCTTCGAGACCGCGGGACCAAGCGGCGTCGGCGCGCCGAACTCGACGGTCACGTGCACGTAGTCGACGAACATCCCGTTCTTCACCATCTTGAATCCGGCAGAAAGGACGGTGCCAGTCTTGGTGTCGACCCAGGCCGAGCCTTCGACGACGGTCTCGTCCTTCACGTTCGGCACGAACGTGATCCGCACGTGCGTCGGATCCGCGGGATCGGACTGCACCTGGTCGAAGACGTAGCGTCGCTGCTCCGAGGCGAGAAACGGCATGTGCGTCCGCTTCTTTTCCTTCTCCGCTTCGGGGGCGGCGTTGCGCTCGCGCGCCTTCTCCTGCGCGTCTTCGGTCTTGTCCTCGTCGCCTTCGAGGAACTTCATCACGATGATGTCGGCCTTCTTGCCGTCGGCGGCGATGCGGGCCTCGAGGTGGTCGGTGGAGTCGACCTTGCCATCGCTATCGAGGTGCTCGAGCTTTCCGTCGATCGCGTAGCTCGCGCGCGTGCGCATGGCCTCGAAGCTCGCGGCATGAACCGCGAGCTTGCTCATCAAGTCCGCGGCAGGGGGCGCGGCGTACGCGCTCGACGGCGCAAAAGAGAGCGCGAGACCAAGGGCGGCGCTGACACCAACGACGACGACGCGGCGTGGCGTGCTCGGTCGGAATGGGAAGAACATGGCCGTAGTGTGGACCCACGCGCGGCCCACCGCCAGGTGCCCCCAGTCGCCCGCCGCGACGCCTAAGCTGCAGAAAACGCGCGTCCACTGGCGCCGGATGCACGCGCAGGATCGGCGGCCGGATCGCGATCTCTTCTTTCCTCGGAGAAGAATGCCGGATACGCCCTCGTCACCGCACCGGTCGCGGTTGTGGTAGTGCGGGTGCGCACGCTACGAGAGCGTGCACGTCGCGACGGAGCTCGAGGAAAGTCATGGCAGTCAGTCTAATCGTCGGAAAAACCCGCTTCACCATGCAGCGCGCGCGCGAGGCCGAAGCGCTCGCCGCCCTGAAGAAGGCGGGCAAGGACATCGACCTGTCGGGTCATCTTGCGAAGACGAAGACGCTCGATGCCGCGCTGGAGACGCTCGGCTGGACACTGCGCCGAAACCACACCGGTGATGTGCGCGGCATCAGCGCGGAGGACATGCGCAAGGCGGCCGAGGACGTGGCGGTGCTCGAGACGCTCGCCCCCTTCGTCGACGCAGGCAGCTTCGTCGAGCTCAACTTCGACTCTTCCGACGAGCCCACCCGGTACAAGTTCACGGGCAAGGCTCTCCGCAGCGTCGCGATCGAAAGCATCGACGCACAGGAGGACGTTCTCGAGTTCGAGGACGACGCCAACACGCCGAAGGAGAAGACCAAGTCCTTCGCCGAGCTCCGCCCCACGATGCCGAAGGTGCGCCGCAACTACGCCATCGACGACTCGTTCTCGGTCGGCGAGTGGATCGATCACAAGAAGTTCGGCACCGGCTACGTCCTCGCTCAGCCCGGACGCGGCAAGATCGCCGTCCTCTTCGAAGGCGGCGAGCGCTCCCTGATCTGCGGTTGATTCGGCAGTAGTTTCGTCTTCGTCGGATCGCAGGCATGCACGCGCGCGTGCAGTCGCGCGCGGGTCAGAGCAGGTACCGAAGCACCGCGTCGGTGAGCTCTTTTTCCAGGTGCTCGTGCGTGCTCGAGGTCGCCGCGCGCGATACGCCGGTGACGAGGTGGACCACGACGAAGGCGGCGGCTTGCGTGTCGGTGACGCGGAGGCGGGGCTTGTGCAGGGTGAGGGCCTCTTCGACCACGCGCTCGACCCACGGCTCGAACTCGTCGAGCTCGCGCCGCGCGTCCGAGCCGAGCACGTGCTCGAACATCACCTGGTGGAGCTTCGGGTTCGACGCGTGCACCGCGAAGACCGCAGCGATCAGCGCAGGCACGGCCTCTTCGAGCGGCGCGGTGCGGAACCGCTCGACGTGCGCCTCGAGCAACGCGCGCATCTTCTCGCGATGCCTTCGCATGAGGGCGACCACGACCGCGTCCTTGGTCGGGAAGTACTGGTAAAACGAGCCCACGCTGATGCCGGCGGCCTTCGCGATCCGGTTCGTGGTCGCGCGCGCGTAGCCCTCCTTCATGAGAACGCGAGTAGCTGCTTCGAGGATGGTCGAAACCATCGCCCGCGAGCGCTCCTGCGTGGGCATCTTCCGCGGTCGGGCGCGGGTTTTCGCGGCCTTTGCCATGCGAACGTCCTAATGCGAGTAGCGAACGCGAGCAATTGTTCGCATTCTACTCCGCATGATCCGACTGAACGCCGAGTGGAGCCAGCTCTTCGCAACCTACGCCGAGGAGCACCAGGATCCTCGTAACCAGGCCTGCCACCGCATCGGCATCCCGCTCATCGCCGCAAGCCTCCCCATCGGCGCCACCATCGTCGGCCTCCCGCTCGCCGCCGCGATGTTCACGACGGGCTGGGGCTTTCAGTTCGTCGGTCACTACTTCGAGGGCAAGCCGCCGTCGCTGCTCAAGGACAAGCGCATGACCGTCGTCGGCCTTCTCTGGTGCCTCAAGAAGTCGGGCATGAACATCGAGGTCGTGGAGCCGGTCGCGCCGGTCGTGCCTGCCGCCGTCCCGGTCGCCAAGCGGTCGGCGAAGGCATCGAGCAGCGTCGCCGCCGCGCCCAACTGAGCGAATACGGAACCGATCAGCGCGGGACGCAGGCCCCGAGCTCGGCGCCGCGTGCACGGAAAGGCTCGCAGCGCTCCGTCGCTCCACACTGCGTGGGGCGATCGCACAGCTTGATCTCGTCCTTCGCTGCGGCGCAGCTCGTCTGGCAGCGCGTGCCCTTGAACAGCTTGCCGGTGAGTCCGCACGTCGTCGGCTGAAGCTGCGTCAGACCGCAGCACACGCCGGTCGCGCAGTCGGTCGGACCCTCGCATGCCCAGTCGACCGCGATCGCGGTGGCGCAGGTGGCGGAGCACGCCGAGCTGCCCACCGCTGGCTGACAACAGTGCTCGCCCACGCTGCAATTCGGCGCGCCAGGATGAAAAGGGCAGTAAAGTCCGGTCGTCAGGTCGCGCGGATGCAGCGTGGCCGTCGCGCCGCAGGCACCGCCGTCGAGGACGCCACTGTCGGTCTCTTTTTCTTCGATCGGGGCGTCGGGCGTCGCCGCGTCGGGCGCTTCGGAGTCGGGGGACCCACCGTCCGTACCTTGCGTCTTGTTGGCGTCGCGCTTTGCCGTTCCCGCGTCGTCGGTTGGCGTCGTGTCGGGCTCTTCCTGCGTTGCGTGAGGGGGCCCAAAGAGGTCGGCGCCACCTTCCACGCCCGAGCATGCCCATGTGGCGCAGGACACGCCGAGCACGACTGCTGCCGCTGCGAAGCTCCTCTGCGTAGTCACGGGAGCTTCTACGCCCGCGGCGTGAGAATCTCCCCGTCAGGGGGACGCGGGATCGCGGCAGACCACGGCGCCGCGCTCGATCGCACACGTGCCCAGCGCAGTTTGAGCGCACGCGGCCTGCGCGCCCGCGGCGAGGCAGTGGTAGCCGCAGGCAGGGCGCGCGCCTGCGTTCAAGCAAGCGATGTCGCTCGCTGGTGACATCGCGCGGGTGGCCTCGGGTGGATCCCAGCAAAAAAGTGTGTCGCGCTCGTAGCGGCACATGCCGTCGGGCGTCTGCGCGCACTTCGCCTGCCCGTCGTTCGCGGCGCACTTGTAGCCGCAGGCGACCGCCCCCGACTGCGAGATGCATTGCACCGTCGGCGTGCGCTCGCGGCGCTCGGCGATGACCGCGGCCGGCGGATCGGCGCACACGATGGTTCCTTGATCGGCGCGGCACGCACCGAACGGCGTCTGCGCGCACGCGACTTTGTCGAACGCCGTCGCGCAATGGTAGCCGCACGCGATCTGCCCCGCGCTTGCCAGACACGAGGGCGAGGGCACGCGCGTCTTCAAGGTCGTGCGAACGACGGCCGGGGGATCCCAGCAAGCGACCGTTCCCGCGCCGCTCGTGCACACGCCTTGCGGTGTCTGCGCGCAGCGGACGACGCCGTTGTTCGCCACGCAGCCGTGGCCACACGCCGTCTGACCGAACGCCGTCACGCATTGGGGCTCGGGAGGCGCGGCATCCGCGGCGGCGAGGCTGACCCAAAGAACCAAGCCAGCGCCCAGAAGTGCGCCTCGGCGCGTCGTCGGCATCATGGTCGAACCACCTACCACGCCGTTTCCTTCCCGGCCTTGGTACGTCGACGAGTGACGCCGTGCGTCGTGATAGCCTAGCGGCGTGCTCACTCACCTTCGTCAGCTAGAGGCCGAGAGCATCCACATCCTTCGTGAGGTGGTCGCCGAGTTTCAAAAACCGGTGATGCTCTACTCGATTGGTAAGGATTCGGCGGTGCTCGTGCGCCTCGCGCAGAAGGCGTTTCATCCCGCGCCGCTGCCGTTTCCGCTCCTTCACATCGACACCACGTGGAAGTTCCGCGAGATGATCGAGTTCCGCGATCGCTTCTGCAAGGAGAACGGGTTCAACCTGCTCGTTCACTCCAACCAGGAGGGGATCGCGCAGGGCATCAACCCGTTCGATCACGGCAGCAACAAGTACACGACCGTGATGAAGACGCATGCCCTCCTCGAAGCGCTCACGAAGTACGGCTTCGATGCCGCGTTCGGCGGAGCGCGCCGCGACGAAGAGAAGTCGCGTGCGAAGGAGCGCGTCTACTCGTTCCGCGACAAGTTCGGCCAGTGGGATCCGAAGGCGCAGCGCCCCGAGCTGTGGAGCCTCTACAACGGCAAGGTCAAGCCGACCGAGAGCATCCGAGCTTTCCCGCTCTCCAACTGGACCGAGCTCGACGTGTGGCAATACATCCAGCTCGAGAACATCCCGATCGTCCCGCTCTACTTCGCCAAGGTGCGCCCCGTCGTCGACCGCGACGGCACGCTGATCATGGTCGACGACGAGCGCATGCGTCTGAAGCCGGGCGAGGTCCCAATGCAAGAGTGGGTGCGGTTCCGCACGCTCGGTTGCTACCCGCTCACGGGCGCGGTGCCATCGCACGCGACGACGCTGCCGGAGATCATCCGCGAGATGCTGGTGGCGCGACACTCCGAACGCCAGGGCAGGCTCATCGATCACGACGAGCAGGGCTCGATGGAGCTGAAGAAGCGAGAAGGGTACTTCTGAGATGGAGCCGCGCATCGAGACGACCGAGGACGTGGCGCTCTACTTGGAGCGTCACGAGAAGAAGGAGATCCTCCGGTTCGTGACCGTCGGCTCCGTCGACGATGGGAAGTCCACGCTCATCGGCCGGCTGCTTCACGACACGCACGCGGTCTACGACGACCAGGTCTCCGCGGTGAAGCGCGCTTCGGCGATGGCCGGGGCCGAGATCGATTTCTCGCTCTTCACAGACGGCCTCGTCGCCGAGCGCGAGCAGGGCATCACGATCGACGTCGCGTACAGGTACTTCACGACCGCGACGCGCAAGTACATCATCGCCGACACGCCGGGGCACGTGCAGTACACGCGCAACATGGCGACCGGCGCGTCGACCGCGAGCCTCGCCATCATCCTCATCGATGCGCGTCTCGGCGTGCAGACGCAGTCGCGACGTCACGCGTTCATCGCGTCGCTCCTCGGTATCCGCCACCTCGTGGTCGGCGTGAACAAGATGGATCTCGAGGCTTGGGCGGAGCCGGTCTACGAGTCGATCCGCAAGGAGTTCAGCGCGTTCGCGGCGAAGCTCGACTTCGAAGCCGTCACCTTCATTCCGATGAGCGCGCTGCAGGGTGACAACGTCGCGGTCCGTAGCGAGCGCATGCCTTTTTACGCGGGGCCCACGCTTCTCGAGCACCTCGAGGCGGTACCCGTCGGCGGTGAGCGCGTCGCCTCGCCGTTCCGCTTTCCGGTGCAGCTCGTCTTACGCCCGAGCCACACCTACCGCGGGTACGCCGCGCAGATCGCGTCGGGGACAGTGCGTCCCGGCGACGAGATCATGGTGCTCCCGTCGAAGAAGAAGACGAAGGTCGTCGGCATCGACGCCTACGGCACCGAGCTCACCGAGGCCTTCGCGCCGATGTCCGTCGCGCTTCGCCTCGCCGACGAGGTCGACGTCAGTCGCGGCGACATGCTGGTGCACCCGGCAAGTCCACCGCGCGTCGAGCAGCGCTTCGAAGCCATGCTCGTCTGGATGCACGAGCGCGCTCTCGATCCGACGAAGACGTACCTGCTCAAGCACACGACGCAGATCGTGCGCGCAGAGATCGAGGAGGTCGAATACGTGGTCGACCTCGAGACGCTCGGGCACACCAAGCCCCCCGATCGCGCGTCGCCTCTTGCGCTCAACGACATCGCGCGTGTTCGCGTGCGCGCGCGCCGCCCGCTCTTCATCGATGCGTACAAAGCCGATCGCATCACGGGATCGTTCATCCTCATCGACTCGCTCACCAACGACACCGTGGCCGCCGGGATGATCGAGCCCGCGGCCGCCCGCGCTGCAGCCATCGGCGAGTCTAGGTCAGAGCGCACGCAGGTCAGCGCGCGCGAGCGCCACGAGCGGCTCGGCCACAGCGGCGCGGTCCTCGTCCTCGCACCGACCGATGCGTCCCGCGGCGCCCAGCTTCTGGCTACGGCGTTTGCGACCGAGCGCACGCTCTTCGATCACGGTCTCCTCGCCACCGTCGTCGACAGCGCGCTCACGGCGAAGGTCTGCCTCGACGCGGGCATCGTCGCGATCGTCACGGGCGTGACCGTCGAAGAAGTCGTCGCAGAGGGCGTGCCCACCGAGCTCGTGCTCGCCATCGCGCCTTCGAGCGAAGATCCCGAGGTCGCGGCCGCCGCGATCGTGCCGACCGCGCTCGAGCTCACGAAGCCGCGGGCTTGAGCCAAGCGTTCGCGAGCCAGTCGATCGCGGACGGCTCGGCGCGCAGCGTGCGATCGATCGCGATTGCGGCGGTCCCCGCACCCGGCGCGGCGTACGCGCGCGCGTAGAGCACCCAGTTCGACAGCTCGTAGCGATGGAGCAGCGGCGCAAGCCGGTGCGCATCGAATGCGGCGAGCACGCTGAACGCTTCGCCGGCGTCGCTTGCACGCATCAGTGCGCGGGTGGCGTCGAACAGGAGCTGCCGCAGATCTTCGAACGCGCGATCGGGATCCTTCGCGATGTCGCCGAGCAGCGCTTCGAAGTCGTCCTCGTCGAGCCCCGCGGCGTCGGCGGCCTCCGCCATGGCTGGCACCTGCGTTTCGAGAAACGACGAGCTCGGCGCATGTCCGAGCAAACGACCGACGAGGTAGACATCGAACGCGCTCGCGATCGCCTCGCCGAGAAAGAGCGTGTCCGCATCCATGGCGACGCCCGCGTCGACGCCGAGCGCACGCGACGCGAGGTGGTGCCACGCGGCATGCGCGACGACGTCCGCTGGAACGTGGTCATCCATGAGCACGTCACCGCCCGAGCTCGCGCCCCAGAAGGTGAGGTTGAGAAGGAGGGCGCGATCCCACCGGCCGTGCGCGCTCTCGGGGAGCACGCGAAAGCGGTAACCCGCGCGACGAAGGACCTCCTTCAGATCGGCGTAGAGCGCGACATGCCCGAAAGAGGCTTCGTCCTCGATGGTGAGCTCGTCGATCGTTCGCTCTTGCAACACAGGCGGAAGGGTCATCGGGCGTGGACGCTACCACGCCTTTTTTCGGGAAAATGCGAAGGCCTACATCGACGTTGGCCTGCCGCCACCGGTTCCAAAGTGCGCGTCTCTCGTACGAAAACGACGTTGAGACGCTCGTGAAATGAGCCGACCGATGCCCTGCGCGGCATCTCTCCTGGCCATGAATTCGCGCGTCACGCTTTTCGTAGGGCTGGCCTCGGCGCTCGGCCTTGCCGCGTGTGCTTACGGAGCTTCTTCACCGGACGGAACAGGCGGCAACGCGAAGGGCGATCCTCAGGCTTCGGGCGACGTGACGCCCGACGCCGCGCCCTACGACAACTCCACCGTCGACGACGACGCAGGCTCCGGGGTCGTCGTCGACAGCGGCACGCCTTCGTCGGACGCGGGCACCGTCACCGACTCGGGAACGCCCAAGGCAGACACGGGCGCGCCGCCACCGCCACCGCCTCCGCCGCCACCGGTCACGCCGCAGTTCGCCCCGGGCGAGCTCCTCGTCACCGAAGTCCTCTACAACCCGTCGGGCAGCGAGCCCGACGAAGAGTGGTTCGAAGTGACGAACCGGGCGACCGCCGCGCGCTCGCTCAACGGCCTCGTGCTCGCCGATGGCTCGGGTAACTCCTACACGATTCCCGCGACGCCTGCCCTCGACGTGCCTGCGAGCAGCTACGTCGTCCTCGCGCGCAACAAGACCGTGGCTGTCGCGGCCGGCGTTCCGTCCGCGAAGATCATCCACGAGTACAGCCTTCTGACGCTGGCGAACGGCACCACCGGCGCGCTCACGATCAAGCAGGGCACGACGACGCTCGCGACCGTTCCCTTCGGTCAGTGGAGCGCCGCCCTCAACGGCGAGAGCATCCAGCTCAAGACGATGACGGCGCCGACGACGGCGTCGAGCTGGTGCTTCTCGTCGACGTCCTGGTCCGCGATCTCGGACTACGGCACGCCGGGGCAAGCGGCCGACTGCCCCTGAGTCGCGTCCGAAAAATCTCGGATTGCGCTTCGCGAGCGCATCAGAAACGCTGACGCCTCCTGTGAATCAGCCGCCTCGTCGACCTGCGCCCGTCGCGCCCGCCACCCCTGCAGCGCCCGTTGTCGCCCCGTCGGTCTCGCGCGTTCCGGCTGCCCCCGTGGCGCGCGCGCCACTGAAGACCACGGGCCTCGCATCGCCTGTGGTCAAGCCGACGACGCCAGCAGCACCGCCGGTGGCGAGCCCGGCGAGCTCCAACTGGCGACTGCCGCCCGACGACGGGTGGGCGGACGACACCGACGCTGCCGACGATCGCCAGACGCCGCAGAACCCGGTTCCTCAGATGCCCGCGGGGCGCGTCGTTTCGCCAGCCCCACCACCCGTGCAGCCCGTGCAGTCCGTGCAGCCCGTGCAGGCGGCGCAGCCCGTGCAGCCCGTGCAGGCGGCGCAGGCGGCGCAGGCGAGCGCCGCGAACATCGGAATGACGCCGGCGATGCGCGACGAGGTGCGGATGATCGCGCGCCTCGCGATCGACGACGCGCTCGCGCCCTACGCGCGTGCGCAGCGCGAGATCGAAGCGCGTCTCGACCGCCTCACGACCCGCGCGTCCGACGCCCGCGCGTCCGACGCCCGCGCGTCTGACGCCGTCATCACGCACATGCCGATGGGCGCACCACCGCCGGTGACGATCACGACGTCCGCCGCCATGCGCGCGCCTGCGCCCGTGGACGCGCCGGCTCCCGCCCCACTGCGCGCGCCGCCACCCGTGCCGGTCCCCGCGAGCGCGGTCGTGCGCGAGGTGCCGTTCGCGCTCTCGCCTTCGTTTGCGCCGCCGGAGATGTCTGCACCGTCGTCATCGGCTCCGGCGTCGAACGTGTGGCCGCCGGCCGACGCGGCGCTCGCGCCACGCACGTTCGTGAGCGACGCAGGCGACATCGACATTCCGCCGGGCCTCGACGGCTCTCATCGACGGAAGGTGCTCGGGTGGACCGTCGCTGTGTTGCTCGTGCTCGGGCTCGTGGCGATGATCGCAGCGACGGCCCTCAGCCACTCACGCTGAGCGTCAGAAGCTCTTGGCGCTGAGCACGGCGTCGTAGCCGTTGCCCTTGGCGTCCGCGTAGTGCCAGTGCACCGGACCGACGCCGCGGCAGAACGTCGTCATGTTCGAAGGCACCGCAGACTCCTTTGCGTTCCAGCACTGCGTGAACGTGCCGGCCGGAACCGTGATCGAGCCTGCGTCCTCCCAGACGTAGGTCGTTACGCCGTTCGACCAGGCGTGGCCCGCTTCGACCGGCGCGTCGAGCGCGAGGATCCACGCGTTCTGGTACTCGACCTCGACCTTGTCACCCGTCACCGCGTAGTTGCTCGTTCCCGCGCCGGGGCACAGCGACAGCACCTGGAACGCGTTCTTGCCCGCGACCAGCTTCTGTCCGATCACCTTGCCCGTGCTCTTGCCGGCTTTGCAGATGGCGTAGGTGCCGAGGATCGTCACGTCGTAGGTCCACGCGTAGCCGAGCTGGATGGGATCGATCGCGTTGCCGGGCGGCACGAGCCCACCATCGGGTGGCGTCGTCGCGCCGTCGCCCTGCGCGCCGTCGCCCTGCGCGGCATCGGCCTTCGTGCCGCTGTCGCCCGTGGCCGCGCCGCCGTCGGGATCCACGAGCGTGCCCGAGGGATCGCCCGGCACTTCGGCAGCAGAGCCACTGCAGGCAACGAGCGCGAAAAGGACGAGGCATGAGGGCAGTAAGGTCTTCATGAGCAACATAGTAACGTAGTAACGAAGTTCGTCAAGAGCGAGCGGGGGCCGCGGCGCACGGCTCACCCCGCGCTCACTTGGTTCGCATGAAGAAGGCAATGACGTGCGACAGCTCGTCCCTTCGCGCGACGAGAACCACCGTCATGCCGCCGCTCACGACGGAGGAGCCCCGTGGTGCGTGCACGACGCCGCTCTCCTCGATCAAGCCCGCGAACACGCACGAGGTCGGGAACTCGGGGTGCTCGTCGATCTCGCCGATGGTGCTGCCGGCTACCCATGTGTTGATGGGTACCGAGAGCTCGAACGCGACCGACTCGCCGCAGCCGAGGATCATCGAGTGACGCACCGACTCGTGCTCGATCGCCGTCGCGAGCGCACCGACGAAGATGTCGATCTCGGAGACGATGCGGCTCACACCGGCCGCCGCGTAGACCTCGCGGTAGGCCGTGTCGCGCATACGCACCATCACGCGCTTGGCGCCCGCGTGCTTGGCGAGCAGCGCGACGGCGAGGTTGTCGGCGTCGCGCCGGAGCAGAGTGACGACGACGTCGGTGATCGACACATCGGCGGCCTGCAGCATGCTCGGCTCGGACGCGTCGCCCAGGAGCGAAACCAGGCCGAACTCCTCGAAGGCGCGCCTCGTCATGTCGGCGTCGCGATCGATCACGACGACGTCGTGGCCACCTTTTCGAAGGTGCACCGCCACGCTCACACCTGCTCGTCCCGCACCCGCGATGATGACCCGCATCGTCTCCGCTCCTCTATTCGTCGTCCTGCCCGTGGTGTGTGGTGGCGAGCAGCTGCCGATCGAGCTGGGCAATCAGGTGCTCCGCCGCGTCGCCATCGAGGAGGCCGCGGCGCGCCGCGTCGGTGAGCGCGGCCTTCTGCGCCGTGAGCAACGACACCTCCACGTGCGGGTCGAGCCCCGGCTCGTCGGGGCGCGCGCGAAGCACGACCTCGGCTTCGATGACCTGACGCTGCAGCTCGGCGCGGCGCTCGGCATGATCTTTCCGCGATACGAGGCCCGTCGCGAGCAAGTCTTCGAGCTCGGTCTGACCGCGTCGCGCCGCGATGAGGGTCGCCTTCGCCTTGTTCTCGGCCGCGTTGGTGCCCAGCGTGACGCCGAGCATCCGGAGCAGGCGTCCGAACGGGAGCGCCTGCGTGATGAGGGTGACGAAGGTCACGCCGAAGACGATGTTGATGAGCCGTTCGCGGTAGGCGAGCCCCTCCGGGAGCGCGAGGACAGCGGCCATCGAGAGGGCGCCCTTGATGTTGCCCAGCACCATCACGTGCTGCCAACGCGTTGGCACCGCGGCGCGCGCGCGTGGGGAGATGCTGAAGCTGCCGTAGACCGCGAGCGCGCGGCCCGAATGGAGCGCGACGAGCGCAAGCGCGATCGAGCCGGCCTCGGTGACGAGCGAAGAGGCCTGGATCTGCATGCCGACGAGCAAGAAGAGGACGACGTTGATGACGAACCCCGCGACCTCCCAGAACCCTTGCAGTGCGAGCACGCGCGAGGGCTCCAGGATTTTGCGCGCCGCGCGCCCGATCGCGAGCCCGACGACGACGACCGCGATCACGGGCGAAGCGTGCATGCGCTCGGCGAGCAGCGCGGTCGCGAAGACGAGGACGCTCGACGCCAGGATTGCCGTGAGGTGATCGGGCGTGCGCCGCAAGACCATCGCGCCGATCGCGCCAAACGCAGCGCCGACCGCGAGGCCACCGCCGATGGCCGCGAGCAGACTGCGGACAGTGGTCGCCGCGTCGAGCTTGCCAGTCGCGAGCGCGCCCGCGGTGAGGCTGACGAGGACGAGCGCGGTGCCGTCGTTGAAGAGGCTCTCGCCCTCCATGATTGCGGCGAGGCGCGTGGGCACACGCACGCTCCGAAACGCGAGCAAGACGCTCACGGTATCGGTGATGGCGAGTAGGGCGCCGAGCAGCAGCGCCGCGGCGAAGGGGAGCTTCAGCGCGAACGTCGCAACCACGGCGGTGCCGAGCAGCGAGACGGCGACGCCGGGGAGCGCGAGCGTGAGGATGGGGCGCGCCTCCCGCCTCAGCGCGTCGACGTCGGCGAAGAGCGCACCCTCGAACACGAGGACGGGAAGGAACGCGACGAGGACGACCTCCGGATCGAGCGGCGTGTGCGGGAGCACGTCCGCGAAGACGAGAAGCAGGCCCACGACCACGAGCGCGACGTTGTAAGGGGCGCCGGCGCGCTTTGCAGCGATGGCTACCGCGGCACCGACCGCGAGCACCAGCATCAGACTTTCGAGTCGCTCTCGCATTCCGCGCCGGCCATCTGAGCACAGAAGCGGGTGGCGCCAAGGCGCTTCGGCGCGTACGAGATCTCCATGGTCATCTTCGGCGGAGCCTCTGCTGGAGCTCTCATCAAGCTTCGCTGCCCGAAGTGCGCGCACATTCAAGCGCGCGCGCGCGCGGTCGAGGGCAGCGTCTATTCGTGCCTGAAATGCCGCGCGACCTTCACGCGCGAAGAGGGCACGCCGAAGATCGAGCCGCAGCCTGCGCCGAAGTCACCGAAGGCGTCGTCGAAGAAGCGGTGACTTTGCGGGCGCTGGGGGCGCGGCCGTTCGCTCGAGGAGATCGGCGAGCAGCGTACGGTGGCAGCGCGCTGGATCGACGCACGCCGACGAGCACAGCAGCGTGATGGTCTCGCCGCGGGCGATGCGCTCGGCAAAGCCTCGGATCCAGAATTTTTGCGACTCCATCTCGCGCAGGTAGCGCGGCACGTACTCGTCCCAGGGGAGCACCTCGCCCGTCTTCCCGTACGCCGCCGCGTGAAGCTCGACGCTCGGTGCAAGCGCGGAGCACCATGCGTCCCACGGCTCACCTTCGCGCTTCACCCCTCGCGGGCGGTAGCGACAAATGAGGAGGCGGTAGCCGTCCTCCGGCTCGGCGGGATCGTTGTAGCGCTTCGTTCGAATCGGCACGGCGGGCTGACGAGAATGTAAGGTGCATCGAGGTGACGTCGATGGGAGAGGTGCAGTTGGGCGCGATGGAGCTCGGTCTGCTACGCGCGGTGCGGG
>CAXSGV010000019.1:18150-26230 GCA_964236615.1 uncultured Polyangiaceae bacterium | reverse complement strand
GTCCGCTTGCCGAAGCCGCGCTCGCAGACCGCGAGCACGTGGTGGCGCGCGTCTTCGGTGACGGTAAGACCGACGACCGCGTCGTCCTCGCCGACGTCGATTGCCTTGACGCCCATCGTCGCGCGGCCCATCGGGCGCACCTGCTCTTCGGAGAAGCGGATCGACATGCCCATCTTGGTGGCGATGACGAACTCGCGCGTGCCATCGGTCATGGCCGCCGAGAGGAGCTGGTCGCCCTCCTCGACCTTGACGCCGATGATGCCCTTCTCGCGGAAGTTCTCGTACTCGGTGAGCTCGGTCTTCTTGATCTGACCGCGCCGCGTGAGGGTGACGACGAACTTGTTGGGCTCGATCTTCGGGACCTCGACGATCGCGGCGACCTTCTCGCCCGGCTCCATGCCGACGAAGTTCACGATCGCGCGGCCCTTCGCCGTGCGGACCGCTTGCGGGATCTCGTAGACCTTCTTCACGTAGACCTTCCCCTTGTCGGAGAAGAAGAAGACGTAGGCGTGGGTCGACGCCACGAAGAGCTGGGTCACCCAGTCCTCGTCGCGGGCCTCCATGCCGATCTTCCCGCGGCCGCCGCGCTTCTGGGCGCGGTACGTGCTGGTCGACGTGCGCTTGATGTAGCCGGCGTGCGAGATGGTGACGACCATCTCTTCCTCTTGGATGAGGTCTTCTTCGTTGATCTCGCCTTCGTTCGCGACGATCTCTGTGCGGCGCTTGTCGGCGTACTTGGCGCGGATCTCTTCGAGCTCCGAGACGATCACGTCGAAGAGCAGCTTCTCGTCGGCGAGGATCGCGCGAAGCCGCGCGATGGTGTCGCAGAGGATGCCGTACTCCTTCGCGAGCTCCTCGGCGGCGAGGCCGGTGAGGCGCGAGAGACGCATCTCGAGGATGGCTTTCGCCTGACGCTCGGAGAGGAAGTAGTCGCCGCGCTTCTTGGCCTCGTCGATCTCTTCGACCGGCCGACCGGCGCGCATGACGTACTGCTCGAGGCCGCGGAGCGGCAGCTTCATGAGGTCGGCGCGCGCCTGATCGCTGTCGCGCGCGGCGCGGATGGTCGCGATCACCTTGTCGATGTCGGTGACGGCCATGCCGAGGCCTTCGTTGATCTCACGCTCGGCCTCCGCCTGGCGTAGCTCGAAGCGCGAACGGCGTGTGACGACGTCGCGGCGGTGCTCGACGAAGATCGCGAGCGTGCTTCGGAGATCGAGCACGGCGGGTCGACCGGCGACGATGGCGAGGTTGATCACGCCGAACGTCGTCTGCAGATCGGTCATCCGATAAAGCTGGTTGATCATGATCTGAGGGACGACGTCCTTCTTCAGATCGATGACGAGACGAATGCCGTCGCGGTCCGACTCGTCGCGGACCTCGGCGATGCCTTCGATCTTCTTCTCGCGAATGAGCTCGCCGATCTTGGCGTGAACGCGCGCCTTGTTCACCTGGTAGGGGAACTCGGTGACGATGAGCGATTCCTTCTCGCCACGACCGGGCGACTTCTCGACGTCGATGCGCGCGCGCATGAGGATCGAGCCGCGGCCGGTGCGCTGCGCCTGCTCGATGCCCGCGCGGCCGTAGATGAGACCGGCCGTCGGAAAGTCGGGGCCCGACACGTAGCGCATCAAGTCGTCGACCACGCACTGCGGGTTGCGAATCAGGTAAATCGCCGCGTCGACGACCTCGCCGAGGTTGTGTGGCGGGATGTTGGTCGCCATGCCGACGGCGATGCCGCCGGACCCGTTGACGAGCAGGTTCGGAATGCGCGACGGAAGGACCGACGGCTCGTGCTCGGAGTCGTCGAAGTTGGGCGTGAAGTCGACCGAGTCTTTCTCGATATCGGCGAGCAGCTCCATCGCGATGCGCGAGAGGCGGGCTTCGGTGTAGCGGTACGCGGCTGCCGGATCGCCGTCGATGGAGCCGAAGTTTCCTTGGCCGTCGATGAGCGGGTAGCGCATCGAGAAGTCCTGCGCGAGGCGGACCATCGCGTCGTAGACGCTCGAGTCGCCGTGCGGGTGGTACTTACCGAGGACGTCGCCGACGACCTTGGCGCTCTTGCGGTGCGCGCTGCCGGGCAGGATCTTCTGCTCGTACATCGAGTAGAGAATGCGGCGGTGGACCGGCTTCAAGCCGTCGCGGGCGTCGGGGATGGCGCGCCCGATGATCACGCTCATCGCGTAATCGAGGTAGCTCGTCCGCATCTCGTCCTGGATCGAGACGGGAACCTTGTTGCTCGGGCCTGCCGGAGTCGGCGGAAGCGGCGGGGTCGGCGGGGTCGGCGGTACGTCGTTCGTCACGCCCGCTACGTACTACGTCGGCGCAGTAGGGTCCAGGCTCCGAACGCTTCGAACACGCGCGGATCGGGCCAAGAAATCAGGCCATGGCGTCACTCGGATCAGAAGAAGTTTCCGATAGTGAACTCGAAGACGTAGCTCTCCTCGTACGGGAGTGGCGCCAGCGGGAATCCCCACTCGAAGCGGAGCGGGCCGAGCGGCGAGAACCAACGAATGCCGAAGCCCGTGCTCGTGCGCAAGTTGCCGAGCGCGCCCGCGTCGAAGCACGGCGAAACGACCGCGTTGAACTGAGGCGCTGGCGTCGTTCGACAGAATTGATTCTCGGTGTTCCACGCGTTGCCAGCATCGCCGAAGACGACGCCGCGGATGCCGACCTTGTCGACGATCGGGAACTCGAGCTCGAGGTTCGCGTACGCCTGCAAGTTGCCGCCGATGTTCGCGCCGTTCGCGATGGGTGGCGCGTTGACGTCGAGCGATTGATTCAGCGGTAGTCGCGGACCGATCGTGCGCAAGCGGTAGCCGCGGACGTCGAGGATGCCGCCGAGGAAGAAGCGCTGGAAGATCGGCACCCCGGCCGCGTTCGGGCTCGTGATGTAGCCGACCTCGGTGTGGAGCTTGAGCACGACCCCCGATCCCGGTTGGCCGGTCTGCCCGAAGAGCGGGTAGTAGAAGCGCCCGGTGAAGCGGTGGCGGAGGAACTCGATCTCGCTCGCGAGCGCTTCGTTCGCCCACTCCGTCGACAGCTGGAGGTAGATGCCGGACGACGGGAAGAGACGGTTGTCACGCGTGTCGTAGATGAGCGCGGGTCGCAGCGAGAACGTGCGTCCGTCGTTGAAGAGGTTCGCGAGCGGGAGCCGCTGGAACACGTTCGCAAAGCCAGACGTCGAGCCGAAGAACGTGTTGACCGCCGACGTGTCGACCTTGTCGTGCTCCGCCGTCGCCGTCAGCGAAAGCCGTAGCCATGGCTGCACGAGCGCGTAGCCGTACGTCACCGAGGCGCCGAGCGAGCGGCGTGAAAAATCCGGGAACACGTAGAGCTGATCGAAGAGCTCGGTCGAGAACGACCAGTCGGAGTCGAGGAAGTACGGCTCGAAGAAGCGGATGCTGATGATCTGGCGGAGGCCGGAGACCTGCGCCTGCAGCGCGAGCGACTGTCCGTTGCCGAACAGGTTGGCCTGCTGCACCTGCGCCGTCGCGATGAAGTTCTCGACGGAGCTGAAACCGGCGCCGACCTGGAACGTCCCCGTCGGGCGCTCAGCGATCTCGAAGTAGACGACGACCTTGTCCGGCGCCGAGCCCTGCTCGGTCGTGACGTCGACGCGCTCGAAGTAGCCGAGCGCCGTGATGCGCTTCTTCGAGTCCTCGATCTTGGTCTCGGAGTAGAGCTGGGTCTCCTCGATCTCCATCTCGCGACGGAGGACCTTGTCGCGCGTCTTCGTGTTGCCCTTGATCTCGATGCGCTCGACGCGCGTCAGTGGGCCGCGCCGGATCGGGATGATGATGTCGACTTCCTTGTGGACGGCGTCGACCTCGGTCTCGGGATCGGCCTCGACGCTGTAGTAGCCGGCGTCGCGGTAGAGCGTGCGGACCGCCTGAAGGTCCTTGATGATCTCGGCGCGGTTGAACCAGTCACCCGAGTGCGCGCGGATCTTCTGGCGAAGCGCGCGGCGACCCCCGATGGGCTCGACCTCGTTGCCGTCGGCGTCGCGCTCGAACACCTTGAGCTGGCGAACCTTGAAGCGCGGGCCCTCGTGAATGACGAGCGTGATCTCGATGCCTTCGCGATCGGGCGTGAGCATCACGCGCGGCGTGCCGATCTGCACGCTCATATAGCCCTTGTCGTAATAGAGGGCGCTGAGCATCAGGACGTCGCGCTCGAACATGTCCTGACGGAACGGGCCGCCGGAGCCGAACGAGAAGAGCGAGCCCTGGCCCGTCTGCATCTGCTCGCGCAGCTCGGAGTCGGGAACACTCTCGTTGCCGATGAAGGTGATGCGCCGAACCGTGACCGGTTGGTGCTCCTTGATCTTG
Source organism: uncultured Polyangiaceae bacterium (assembly GCA_964236615.1). GTDB lineage: Bacteria > Myxococcota_A > Polyangia > Polyangiales > Polyangiaceae > CAXSGV01. Next base: position 21,902 of record CAXSGV010000019.1, on the reverse strand, counting down.
AAGCGGACGATGACCTCGTTGTCGCGCTGCGGCTCGATCACGAACTCGACGTCGGCGAGGAAGTAGCCCTTCTCGGCGTACGCGTCCTTGACCTTTTGAACGCTGCGACGGACCGCGGGCACGCTGAGGATCGTGTTCGGCTTGACCTCGATTGCCTCGCCGAGCTTGTCGGCCTCGAGCTCTTCGTTGCCTTCGAACTCGACGCCCTTGATGTTCGGGCGCTCGCGCACGAGAAAGCGCAAGGTCACGCCCTTGTCGGTGCGCGTGAGGTCGGCCTCGATGTCGTCGAAGAAGCCGGCGTCCCAGAGCGCGCGCACGTCGAGCGTGAGCGTCTCGGACTTGAAGATCTGGCCGGGCTTCTCCTTCAAGTACGAGATGACGTCGTCCTTCGCGACACGGCGGTTGCCGGTGACGTCGATCGAAAGAATCGTGCTGCCGTCGGCCTTCTCGGCCTCGGTCTGCGGAAGATGAATCTGCGGTGCGCTCGCGTTCGCCGCCGTCACGTCGAGCGGATCTTGTTGCCCGACCGCGGCCCCACCGGCGTCGGTGCTCGGTGCACCACTGTCGGCGCTCGCCGCCATCGCACCACCGTCGTTCGTTCGCGGCGCGCCTGCGTCGGCGGTGGCGGTCGTCCGCGGGCCTGCGGCATTCGCGCGTGGTGCACCGCCGTCGTTCGCACCGTTCGCACCGTTCGCGCGTGGCGTGACGCCGGCATCATTGGCGCGCACGGCAGGAGCGCCTGCGTCGGGGCGCTGCGCGAGCGCGGGGCTCGTCGTGAGGCACGCGAGTAGGACGACTGCGAGCCACGTCGCGAAGGCGATCGCAATCCGCCATACCCACCGTTCACGCCGCGGAGGCGTGGGGGGGAGGCAGGCGGGCGAACGAGTTCGCATCACTCTACCGTGCTGCTCGGAGCGGGGCGGGGGGCACGGGGGCAACGGAAGTGGGCCGACTCGTAGCGCAGTGAAGGCTCCGAGGTCAACCGCGCCTATCGGTGCAGCGCGGCTATTTCCGGCTTGAATTCAACGTTTGAGGCGATCGGCTCGCATACGCATGGAAGCGATGAGCCGCTTGTAACCCTCGCTGAGAACAAGCCCGTGGGCGTCGGCGATGGCCTGCTCGAGGGCAGCTTTTTCGGCCGTACGGTCGCTCTTTTTGGCGAGAATGTCGGCCTTCAGGAGGTGGATCTTGAGCTTGCGGGGACCGTAGGCCAACCGGAGCGCTCGATCGGCCTCGACGACCGCGTCGTCGTAGCGCTTCATTTCGAAGAGGGCGCGCGCCATTCGGGCATGCGGGTTGTAGTCGCCTGGCAGATCACGGGCCGTCGCCTCGAGCATAGGGAGCGCACGCTCGGGCTGGCCGAGCTCGAGGTAGGCGCCGAGGCGGTGCGGATCGAACACGGCGCGCGCGGTCGGATCGGTGGCCTTGGCGGCCTCGGCCTCCAAGAGCTCGGCCCACGCGCGCGCGACCGGGATCGCGCGCGCGGACGTGCTCGGCTCTGCCCGCAGCGCGGCAACGAGCGCTTCGTACACGTCGGAGCGATCGTCGGCGACGAGCGGCAGGGTGCGATCGGCCGCAATGGTCTCGAGCGCGGCAACGAGCTTCGGAAGCGTTGCCTTGCGCACAGCGCTCGCGGGATCGAGCTCGATCGCAGACGACGCGCCCGTGACTGCCACATCGGCACGCGCGGTCCCCGACTGCAAACGGTCGAGCTCTTCCACCGCGCGCGTGGCGCATGTGGCGTGATCTTTTGCCTCCGCGAGAGCGAGGATCTCCGCTTCGATCACGCGATCGCGGTTGCGCGACGCCGTGCCGCTCCGCAAGCGCGCGAGGGCTTCACCACCCGCGGCGTAGGCGTCCGCGACCTCGTCGAGCAGCGCCGCGAGCTCGTCTGCCGTGAGGGTGCCCGGCCACTTGAGAAGTGGCTTCTCGGTGTCTGGATCGATCACCCAAAGCGTCGGCAGCACCGAGATCGCGAACTTCGACACGAACGCCGCGTTGTCCGATTTCTCGGTATCGACGGCGAGCCACACGAAGCGATCGCGTTTCGCCTGCATCGCGGGCTGCGGAAAAACGAACGACCGCAGGCTCATGCAGCTGTGGCACCACGGAGCCCAAGCATCGACGAACAGAGGCCGGTGGCTCGCTTTCGCCGTCGCGAGCGCGCGCGCGTAATCGTCCTCCACGAAGGGCAGGGGAAGAGACGAAGCGGCCTTCACGGACGTCCCCGCGGCTGACGACGCCGCAGATGCCGCGGTCGCCGATCGCGCAGCTGGCGCAGTTGGCGCAGGCGGCGAGGTCGAGCACGCGCCGACGAGCAGGCTGAAAAGGCCGACCGCGAGCGAGGCGACGCGCACCTCGCGGCGAGCCTCGAGGTGGGAGCGGATGGGCTGCTTCCTGAACGGTGGCAAGGTCATTCAATTCTACGTGCAGCCATCGCTTCCACGCAGAACTTAGCTCGCCACGGCGCGTGCACGGTTGCGTGCCGGGAGCCACCAGCCGAGCGCTCCGAGCGCGAAGAAGATCGGCAAGAGCATCATCGCGACGCGCATCGGCATCATGTCGGCGAGCTTGCCGATGAGGGGGGGCGACCAGAGGTCGCCGAAGAGATGAATGGCGAAGATCGTGATGGCGACTGCGCTCGCGCGACGCGCGGCGGGCACGCTGCGCAGGATGGCGGCGTTGATGGGTGACGTCGACATGAAGAGCGCGATCTCGCACGGGAACACGAGCGCGAAGAAGACCTGGTAGGTCGGCGAAAAAAAACATGCGAGGGCGATGGGCGCGCCGATCGCCGCCGTGATCGCGCACACGCGCAGGTAGCCAAGCGCCGCGTTGCGCTCGGGATCTTCCTCGCCGCGATCGACCTTCGAGGCGCGGTCGCCCCATGCGCCGCCGACCAGCGTGCCGATGGCGCCAGCGACGACGGTGAGCGCACCGAAGTAGAGGTTCGCCTTCGCGAGTGAGAGGCCGTAGGTCTCGAACAAGAAGGTGGGCGCCCAGTACGCAAAGCCGCCGATCGCGAACGTGTAGGCGCAGTAGCCGATGACGCCTCGCCGGAAGATGCGGAGGGGCACGAGCTCCTTCGCCGCCGCGAGCAGGTTCTCGCCCTTTCGATCGTGGAGCTGGCGCGGCGGATCGACGATCAGCAAGCATAGCCCCGCGAGCAAGATGCCCGGAACACCCGCGACCCAGAAGGCGTGGCGCCAGCCTTCGACCTGGTCGTGCTTGTCGGCGATTCCGCCGGTGAAGTAACCGAGCGCCGATCCGATGGGGCTCGCGGCGAAGAAGATCGCGAGCCACTTTCCCTTCTTCTCGGCGGGCGCGATGTCGTCGATCATCGTTGGCGCGATGGTCGCGTAGCTCGCCTCGCCGACACCGACGAACACGCGCGCAATGATGAGCGAGGTCGCGCCCGTTGCGAGACCTGAGGCAAACGTCGCGAGGCTCCATACGGCCACGCCACCCGCGATGAGGTAGGTGCGCTTTCCGCGATCGGCGAGCGTGCCGAAGATAGGGCTCGTGAGAAAATACCCCACGAGAAATACCGTCGCGAGCGAGCCGCCGATGAAGTGCGAGATTTTGAGCGCACCCTCGATCTTCGGCAGCACCGCCGAGAGCACCATGCGGTCGAGGTAGTTGAGGAGGTTCAGCCCCGTGAGGAGGATGAGCAGCGTGAGCGGTCGCCGAATCAAGGCGTGCGCCAAACGAGCACGAGGATCGTGATCGCGACGAGCAGGAGCACGACGAGC
>CAXSGV010000019.1:13224-18140 GCA_964236615.1 uncultured Polyangiaceae bacterium | reverse complement strand
ACCTTGGCCGACCGCTGGTTGCGTCGCGCCGCCCTTGGTCCGTGGCTTCGGCTCGCGGCCTGCGTAGATCTCCGGGCTCGACGCGCGCGCGCCCAGCGCTGCTGGAGGGACCGTCGCGATCGCGACCGCTGGCGCCAACGCGGCGGGGGAAGGGGCAACCGGCAACCCGCGCGCGGCTTGCAGCGTCGGCGCGGAGCCGGCTGCAAACCCGGGCGCGGCGACCGGGATCATGCGCTCGGTACCGGAGCCGAGCCGAGGCTTGCCACGAAAGACCGCCGTCGCTTGCTCACGGAACGGATCGCTTCCGACCTGCCACGTGTCCTCGACGATGCATGCCTCGAGCACCGACGCGCTCGGATCGCGATCGCGGATCATGTCGCAAAGCGCGATCGCAGCGGTGGTTGCCGCGGCGAGCGCGGCGGCCGGATAGAACGCGCCGTCCCACGTGCTCACGTGCGCTTGCCAGAGCAAGACGCCGGCGTCGTCGAGATTGCACCAGTCGAGCTCGATCGTTCCGGTGCCCGAGTCGGAGCGCATGTCGAAGGTCTCGGCGGCACGGCGGGCGGCGCGTACACCCGCGACACGTGCGAGGACGAAGGCGCGGCCATCGAGAAAATCCAAGCCTTGGAGCGTCACGAGAGCGTCCGGTCGGATCTTCAGCTCGCAGCGCGCCAGAATGCTCTTCCACGGCGACGTCTCCGAGCCCGCGACGGCCTCGGGCAGGATCTCCTGCACCGCACGCCACAACAGGCGCGTGTTGAGCGCGAGCGCCGACAGCACGTAACGATCGAGTGGACGAAGCTCGCGCCACTGATCGACCGAGACGCGGCGCGCGGGCGCGAGCGCGTTCACGAGCGCGACGGGGACCTCGTCGACCTTCGCGTCTTGGAGGCGCGGAACGAGGCGAAGCTCGCTGACCGCCGCGTTCCGGACGTGCTCCTGCACCTTGGTGAGATCGACCGCGTCGGCGGCTCCGACACGCGCTATCGCCTGCCGCACGTCGACCGGGAGCCCATTCCAGCCCCGCGGCGACATGACGACACCCGACGAAAGCAGAGCGCGCATCGCCGACATCGGAGGTCGCGGCAGGTCGCCCGAGATGTCCTCGAACGCGTAGCTGACGGGCGAAGTGCCCGAGGAGGCGAGGGTGCCGGAAGACAAGGACCTGTGTCTGTTCTACACGGTCTTCCTTCCCGGGTGCGCGCTTCGGCCGAGCGGCTGCTCGACAACGCTTCCTTGACATCCGTTCACGCACCGGGCTACCGCTCGCCGAAGCCATGGCGAAGAAGGCAGCCCCCGATAAGACCCCCTCGGAAGACGCGCCCGTCAGCGAGCCGTCCGCTCCCACGAAACCGGCACGCCGTGCGACCGCCGAAACGATGGCGACGCGGCAACGCGAGATCTCCGTCAGCGAGTTCTTCACGAAGAACCGCCACCTCCTCGGGTTCGACAACCCGGCGAAGGCGCTCCTCACGACCATCAAGGAGGCCGTCGACAACTCGCTCGACGCCTGCGAAGAAGCCGGCATCCTCCCGGAGCTGATCGTCGAAGTGAAGGAGGTGTCCGAAGGTCGCTTCCGCGTCGCGATCGAGGACAACGGTCCTGGCATCGTGAAGGCGCAGATCCCGAAGATCTTCGCGAAGCTCCTCTACGGCTCCAAGTTCCACCGCTTGAAGCAATCGCGCGGGCAGCAAGGCATCGGCATCAGCGCCGCCGGCCTCTACGCGCAGCTCACGACGGGCAAGCCGGTCGTGATCGTCAGCAAGACCGGCAAGGGGCGCCCCGCGTTCAAGATCGATCTTCGCCTCGATACGAAGCGCAACCAGCCCGACGTCGTCGGTGACGAGACCGTCGACTGGAGCGACAAGGAGCACGGCACGCGCGTCGAGCTCGAGCTCACCGCGGCCTACCGCGGCGGCCGCACCGGCGTCGAGGCGTACCTCGAGCAGACCGTTGTCGCGAACCCGCACCTCGGGCTCACGTTCCACCCGCCGAAGGGCGAAATCCTCATGTACCCGCGCGTGTCGAACGAGCTTCCGCGCGAGGCGCAGGAGATCAAGCCGCACCCGCACGGCGTCGAGCTCGGCATGCTCCTCCGGATGTTGCAGGACTCCGAGGGCAAGACCGTGAAGCAGTCGCTCATGGACGATTTCTCGCGCGTGAGCGCTTCGATTGCCGAGCAGATCTGCATCAAGGCGAAGGTCAAGCCGAACACCCTCGCGACGAGCGTCATGGGCGACGACGTCGATCGCCTGCACAAGGCGCTGGGCGAAGTGAAGGTGATGGCGCCGTCTGCATCGTGCGTCGTGCCGATTGGCGAGACGCTCCTCGTCGAAGGTCTCAAGCGCCGATTCAAGGCAGACTTCTACGTCTCGACGACGCGACCGCCGTCCGTCTACCGCGGCAATCCGTTCGTGGTCGAGGTCGGCCTTGCCTACGGTGGTGAGCTTCCGCCCGACGAGACCGTCGACGTCATGCGCTTCGCGAACCGCGTTCCGCTGCAGTACCAACCGAAGGCGTGCGCGATCAGCGAGTCGATCTACGACACCAACTGGCGCGCGTACGAGCTCTCGCAGCCGAAGGGCGGGCTCCCCGTGGCGCCGATGGCCATCGTCGTGCACTTGGCGAGCGTCTGGGTTCCGTTCACGAGCGAGGCCAAAGAAGCGGTCGCGCACTACGACGACCTCTTGAAAGAGATGCGCCTCGCGGTGCAGGAGTGTGGGCGCAAGCTCGGCGCCCATCTTCGTGCGCAAGCGCGCGGCGCGAGCGAGATGAAGCGGCTCGGGATCTTCCAGCGCTACATTCCCGAAGTCTCCAAGGCGCTCGCCGACATCCTCGGCAACATGACCAAAGACAAGATCGAGCAGGCGTTCCACGAGGCGCTACCGAACTTCGTGAAGATGAGCCAGACCGAGAACGATCCCGAAGGCGGCGGTGGCGGCGACGATGGTGCCCCCCCGAAGCCGACGATGATGCCGCCTCCGTCGGACTCGGTGGCGCCGCCTGCGTTGCCGTCGAAGGTCGCATCCAAGAAGGTCGCAGATGGTCGCAGCAAGGCGGCCAGCAAGGTCGCCGACAAGCCCGCCGCGCCGGCCTCCAAGGGCAAGACGCCCAAGGGGAAGAAGCCGTCCAAGAGCGACCAGCTCTCGCTCTAAAGAGGAACCATGGCAGCCAAGAAGAAGGCGGCGAAAACCGCCACGAAGACCGCCGCAAAAACCGCCGCAAAGACCGCCGCGAAGACCGCTTCCCCTGCGTTCGGCGCGCCTGCGCCCGCGATCTCGAAAGAGGCGACCGCGAAGGACGCGAAGACGCTCTCGAAGATCGACAAGCTCGCGCAGGCGGCGGTGAACACGGTCAAGAAGGGCTCGAACCCCGCGCTCGAGATCCGCACGCGCTCGCTATCGAACGTCTCGTTCAACGAGAAGAAGCGAATCATCGAGCTCGGCGATCGCACGCAGTCGCGCGAGTTCTTCAACACCAACATGGCGCGCAAATTCATGCAGACGTTCCTCGTTGCCGAGGGCTGCAAGCGCCTGATTCACGAGAACAAGACCATCAGCATTCGTCAGATGTTCTACATGACGAAGCACACCATCAAGGGCACGAGCGAGAACACCTTCGAGGATCAGGGCGAGAGCGATCCGATCATCGAGGATCTCGAGGTCGGCATCGACGCGCTCCGCGAGGAGCTTCATCTGTTCGCCAACCGCCGCGGCCTCGTGGTGGGCGCGATGGTCGTGAAGGACGGTCGCGACGAGATCGATCTCGGCAAGATGGGCTCGAGCGGGTGGGGTGTCCCGAGCATCTGCGAGGAGGACCGCCTCAAGTTCGTTCGCAACAAGGCCGACTACGTCCTCGTCGTCGAGAAGCAAGCCATCTTCCACCGCCTCAACGAGGACCGCTTCTGGGAGGCCAACAACTGCCTCCTGATGACGACCGAAGGCCAGGCTGCTCGCGGCGCGCGGCGCTTTCTGCAGCGCATGGCGACCGAGCTCAAGATCCCGATCTACATCCTCGTCGATAACGATCCGTGGGGGCTCTACATCTACTCGGTCCTCAAGCAGGGCTCGATCAGCCTCGCCTACGAGTCGATGCGCATGGCCGTTCCGAACGTGCGTTTTCTCGGCATGAGCTCGTTCGACTACAAGAAGTTCACCTTGCCCAACGCCGTCGAGATCAAGCTCTCGAAGGAAGACATCGCGCGCGCCGAGCAGATGAAGGCGTACCCGTGGTTCAAGGACAAGAAGTGGCAGAAGGAGATCGACGAGCTCCTCCACAACGGCTTCAAAATGGAAGTCGACTCGCTCCTGACGAAGAGCATCAGCTTCATCACGGAGCAGTACATTCCGAAGAAGCTGCGCGATAAGGACTACCTGATCTAAGGCGAAGCACCCAGCCGACGAGCAAGGCAGAGGAGCGTCAACATGGCCGACCCCACGTGCACCGATCCCGACAAGTACAAGGTGATCTTCGAGAACGACCGGGTGCGTGTCCTCGAGTACCGCGACGAGCCCGGCCAGCAAACGAAGCCGCACCGGCATCCGGACAGTGTGATGTACACGCTCTCGTCGTTCGACCGTCGTCTCGTCGCCGAGGGGGGCGAGACGCGCGACGTCACGTTGGCCGCCGGGCAAGTCCGGTGGCTCGACGCGCAGATTCACAGCGGTCACAACATCGGCGACCGTCCGACGCACGTGCTGTTCGTCGAGCTCAAGGAGCCGCGCACGACGACAGCCCCCGCAGCGCGGCCCACGCTCGGCCCCTCCGAAGGCTGACAGGCGAGCACGCACGCGGCGTCGCAACGGCCGCGACCCACGCGAAAGTGCGACGGCGACCGCTGTAGACCCGTGCAAGCGCATGTGGGGCGCGGTCCTCCCAATCGTGATTTCAAGCCTCTTCGAGAGGGGTTTGAGACG
>CAXSGV010000019.1:0-13214 GCA_964236615.1 uncultured Polyangiaceae bacterium | reverse complement strand
AAAAGACGACACTCGCGCGCAATGCAGACGACTTCCAAGCTCTCTCTCGTCCTCACCGCTGCTGGCATCTTCGCCGTCACCGCTTGCAGCGGTACGGCCACGCGGCCGAGCGGCTTCGAAGAACCTGCCGCCGCCAAGGGTGACGATCCGGCAGCGACGCCCGACCAGGGCGGGGGCGATCCCGGGAGCACGCCGGGCTTCGGCGACACGGACGGCGGCCAGGGTGGCGGCTCGGTCTGCGCGCCCGCGGCCGGCAACTACGAAGTTCCGAACAACGGCTGCGACGACGACGGCGACGGTAAGGTCGACAACGCCGCCTCGGCTTGCGACACCGGCCTCGCGGTCAATGGCGACGCCAACGCGTTCGTGAAGGCCCTCGGTGTGTGCAACGTCGCAGCGAACGCGACCGACAAGAAGTGGGGCGTCATCTCGGCCAGCTACACGAAGGGGTACAACCAGTCGGCCGCTCCTGCCGACGGTCAGCACGGTCTGCTCGGCAAGTTCGGCAACATGGTGAAGCCCCGCGAAGGCAGCACCCTCGGCATTCTCTCGACCGGCTGGGCGCGCGAGTACGACGACGCGAGCGGCTCGACCAAGTTCAAGGGCGGCACGTCGATGACGGGCAACGGCGCGGTTCCGCCGGGCTACCCGAAGGCGGCGAGCGGCTGCACGGTCTCGAAGGACGTGCACGACGTCATCTCGGTGAAGGTCGAGATCAAGGTCCCCGACAACGCCCAGGGCGTTGCGTTCGACTTCAACTTCCACTCGGGCGAGTGGCCGGAGTTCGTCTGCACGTCCTACAACGACGGCTTCATCGCGTACCTCACGTCGTCGGCGTTCAACGGCGGCAAGGCCGAGAACATCTCGTTCGACGCGCAGAACAACCCCGTCAGCGTCAACAACGGCTTCTTCGATCACTGCACGCCCAACACGCAGACCGGCTGCTCCGGCGGCGGGATCTTCGGCGGTGGCACGCTCAAGACGGCGGCCTGCGCTGGCGGTGAGAGCGAGCTCGCCGGGACGGGCTTCGAGGCCAAGGGGAAATACTGCGCCGGCAAGCAGTCGACCGGCGGTGGCTCGACTGGCTGGCTCACGTCGCAGGCGCCGGTCAAGCCGGGCGAGGTCATCACGCTCGAGTTCATGATCTGGGACACGGGCGACGCGAACTACGACTCGAGCGTTCTCCTCGACCACCTCACGTGGTCGCCCACGCCGACCGTCACGAAGACCGACCGCCCGAAGTGAGCTGAGCCTTCGGTACGCGAAGCGCGAACGCCGCGCCTCGCGCGCGATCGCGGTCGAGGACGATGTCGCCGCCGTGCTGCCGCGCGATTTCGCGTGCGATGGCAAGACCGAGGCCGGCGCCGAGATCGTGGCCCTCTTCACTCGACCCGCGCCAGAACGGCGTGAATATCCGGTCGGCGTCGTGCTCCTCGACGCCAGGCCCTTCGTCCTCGATGACGATCTCGACCAGCCCGTCGCTGACGTGCGCCGAGACGTTCACCACGCCCCCTTCGGGGCTGTGGGTCACGGCGTTGTCGATCAAGTTGCGGAGGGCGCGCGCGAGATCGGTACGACCGCCAGCGACCTCGCTCTCGAGCGCATCGCCCGACGGGCCATCGATCCGTACGCCATGCGCGACGGCGTGGCCGCGTGCCATGCGCGCGGCGTCGGCGACGAGCGTGCGCACGTCGACGGTCACGGGTTTGGCGGGCGTGGGACGAGGAGCCTGCTGCACGCGCGCGAGCGTGAGGAGATCTTCGGCGAGCTGCCCAAGCTCCTCGGCGTCGATCAACGCTTTTTCCACCGCGGCGCGGTACTCGTCCGCGGTTCGCTCGCGCCGTAGCGCCAGCTGCAGCTCCCCGCGCAAGGTGGCGAGCGGGGAGCGCAGCTCGTGTGCGGCGTGCGAGATGAACGTTCGCTGCGCGCTCATGAGCTTCTCGAGCTGCGCGACCATGGCGTCGAGATCGTTCGCGAGCGCGCGCGTCTCGTTGCTTCCGCGCCCAGCACCTTGCGCGACGCGCGCGCTGAGATTGCCTGCTGCGACGTCCCGCGCGGTGGTTGCGATAGCGCTCACGTCCTCCGCCAAGCGGCGTCCGAGGAACCGGGCAATGAGCGCCGTGATCGCGAGCGCTCCGACGAAGAGACCCGCGAGCAAGCGCGCGAGGTAGCGAAGGTCTTCGTCGACCGATCTTCGCGACACCGCGAAGAGCAACGGGCCGCGCGCGGTCGGCACGACGACGCCGCGTAGCTTCTTGCCGACGGCCTCGAGCTCGACGGGGACACCTTCGTCGGGCGGACGACCATCGATACCGAGCGCGTGAAGCGTGGGTGGTGGGCGATCACCGAACGCGTGTGTGTACGTCCGGGGAGCGCCGTCCTCACCGTAGAGAACGGCGAAACGGAGGATCGACGTGGCCGGCTTCTCGGGCACGCGCGCGTCGCCCTCGATCGACGGCTGGCGCGACACGGTCTCGGCCTGGGCGACGAGAGCAAGATCGAGATCGCGTACTTCGTCGCGGTCGACCAGCACGTACACGGTCGTGAACGACGCGAGCAAGGTCGACGCGGTGACGCCGAGCAGACCCAGCGTGAGGCGGTTGTGGAACCTCATGGCGCCGTCATCTCGTGGGCGGTCACGTCGAAGTCTCGCTCGGCTTGTGCAAGACCATGCGGTAGCCGGAGCCACGCACCGTTTCGATCATCGACGCTTCGTTGCCGAGCTTCTCGCGCAGGTTCTTGATGTGCACCTCGACCACGTTCGATCCGGGGTCGAAGGAGGTCTGCCACACCTTGGCGAGCAGCTCGCTCCGCGGAACGACGCGGCCAGCTTCGCGCGCGAGGTGCATCAGGAGCGCAAATTCGCGGGCGGTGAGATCGAGCGTGCGGCCGTCGAATGTGGCCGTGCGCTCGACGCGATCGAGGATGAATCCGCCCACGCGGAGCGTGACGGCGTCGCCGCCCTGGGTGCGCCGAAGAAGGGCGCGCGCCCGCGCCATGAGCTCACCGAGATCGAAGGGCTTCGAGAGGTAGTCGTCGGCGCCCGCATCGAGCCCGAGGATGCGCTCGCCGACCTCGGCGCGCGCGGTGAGCATGAGGATGGGGACGCGGCTACCGCGACCGCGAAGCTCGCGGCACACGGCGACGCCATCCTGGCCGGGGAGCATCCAGTCGAGCACCACGAGGTCGTAGGCGATCGCCTCGATCTGCTTCAACGCGGTGCGGCCGTCGGCAGCCGAGTCGACGACGAAGCCCTCTTCCGTAAAGGCGCGCGACAGGAAGTTCGCGAGCTTCTTGTTGTCCTCGACGACGAGAATTTTCACGGGAGGGTGCTCCAGGGGCATCGCGCACACTCGAAAGGATTCATACGAGAAGCCTAGTCGCCCCGCCCACAAGATGAAGGAGGCTTCATCGGCGCTTCATGTGCCGGTCGAGCCGGCTAGCTAGCTTAGCGAGGTCATGAGGCATTCCATCTCCGCCACCCTGGCGCCGCTCGGGGTGGCGATCGCCCTCGCCCTTTCCGCGGCGGGTCCCGCGCGCGCCGCTGCGCCTGCCGCCGGCAGCGAGGGCAGCGTGCTCGTACCGACCCCGCAGCTCGATCTGAAGACGCTCATGGAGCTCGTGACGCGTCGCTCGGTCGCCGTAGCGACGGAGAATCTCACCGCGCTGGCCGCGCGGTCCGAGGCACGGCAGTCGCATTTGCTCGCCAACCCGGTGCTCGACGCCACCTGGGCGACCATCCCGATCGGGCCCACGAACCCGCCCGGCGAGCCGGCGCCGCTCGCGAACATCCCGAGCTACACGGTGGGTCTCAGCTACACGTTCCTCCTCGGCAAGCGCGGCCCGCGGCAAGATCGCGCGCAGGCGTTCGTCGAGGGCGCGAACGCCAACGTCGAAGCGGTCGCGCGCGGAAACGCACTCGAGCTCGCGCGCCTGTTCGGCACGCTCGCCGCGTCGACATTGAAGGTCGATGGCCTTCGTAACCAGGTCGCCGAGAGCAGGGATCTCATCGTGCTCGCAAAGGCTCGCCTCGACACGGGGTTCGGTAGCCCGCTCGACGTCGACCGCATCGAGATCGAGCTCCATCGCGTCGAGCAAGAGGTAATCGCCACCGAGGGCGAAGAGCTCATGCTACTTGCAGAATGCACGCAGGTCGTTCGCGAGCGTTGCGCGCCTTTCGCGAGCAGCGCCGACGCGCGTCGCTTCGTCGAAGTCTGGGTCGAGCACGCTGATCGCGCGAGCGGCAGCGTCGAACAACGCCCCGATGTACGCGCGCTCGACGCTTACGGTCGGGCCGCGAGCGCCGAGGCCGAGCTCGGTCACGCGCAGGCGATCCCCGATCCGCAGGTGCGCGTCGGCTACACGCGCGACTTGCATACCTCGGCGGGCGCACAAGAAAACTCGTTGAGCCTGAGCGTAACGCTGCCCCTTCCGCTATTCGATCACGGCCAAGCGGTGGCCGACGCCGCCGAGACTCGTCACGATCGCCTCCGCGATCTGCGATCGTCGATCGTCGGTACGAGCCACCTTCGCCAAGCGGCGTTGCGCGACGCGCTTCGCGGCCAAGAGCGCCGGCGCGACTCGCTCGAGCAGGGGATCCTCCCGCGCGCGCGCAGCGTCATCGCGGACCTTCAACGTGCGGTCAACAACCGCCTCTTGCCGCTCACCGATCTCATCCAGGCGCGGCGCACGCTGAACGAGCTCTTCATCCAAGAGGCCGATACCTACAGCGATCTGTTCGCACGCGCCGTCGATCTGCTCGAAGAAGTTCCCGAAGCACCCGCAGTGGAGAAGAAGCTTTGACCATCGCATCGTCGTCGGTTCAGTGGGGAAGCGTCGTGGGCGCGTTCTTGGGGGGCGTCGCCACGACCGCCATCGTCGCCGTCGTCGTCGCGCGCGGCGGCGTCCACCACGCCTCCGCCGGCACCGAGGGGGCCTTCAAAGTCGAAGGCGACAGCCTCGTGATGAAGCCGAATGCGGTGCCCATGAAGTTCGAGACCGCGACTGTCGACCTCGGCACGCCGCTCGCGCGCGCGCCTGTGACCGCGCGCGTGGCAACGGTCGAGGCGCGCACCGGTCCGAGCTTCGCACCGCTCGACGGTCGCGTCGTCGAGGTGGCCGTGCACATCGGCGATCACGTGAAGCAGGGCGATCGCTTGGTCATGGTGCGGAGCGGCGATCTCGCGACCATGGAGCGCGAGCTTCACGCGGCACAGCTCGCCATCCAGACGAAGCAGGCGCTCGCCGACCGCATGAAGCTCCTCGTCGAGTCGCGAGCTGCGTCGCAGAACGATCTCATGGTCGCGCAAGGGGAGCTCGCGGAGGCCAAGCTCACCGCGGCCGCCGCCGACGCCAAGCTGCGATCGCTGACGGTGCGGCAGGCCGGCGAGAACGAGTTCTGGGTGCTCGCCACGCGAGGCGGCACGGTCGTGCAGCTCGACGCCGTGCCTGGCAAGCAGGTCGGCCCCGACAAGGATCACCCCATTGCGACCGTCGCCGATCTCGACGAGGTGCTCGTGGTGAGCGACGTCGCCCAGACCGAAGCTGCCACGCTAGGCGTCGGCATGGAGGTCTCGGTCCAGCCCCCCGCGCATGGCGAGCCGCTGCCGGGGACGATCGAATCGGTGAGCGACATGCTCGATCCGGAGCGCCAGACGGTCCCGATCCGCATCCGCGTGAAGAACGACGGCCATCGCCTCCGTCCGGGCGAGTTCGTGAAAGCGGAGTTCGCGCCCTCGAAGGTCGATCGCGTGCTGCTCGTCCCCGCCGAATCGGTCGTGAGCGACGGATCGGTGTCCGTCGTGTTCGTCGAGCTCACGCCCGGCGTGCTTCGTCGTCGCAACGTTCGCCTCGGCCGCCAGACCAAGGAGCGCACCGAAATCCTCTCGGGCCTCGTCGAGGGTGAGCGCGTCGTCACACGCGGCGCGCTGCTCTTGTTGAACGCGATCGACGTCAAGGGCTGACGCCATGCTCGACGCTCTCGTTCGCGCGTGCCTCCGGTCGCGGATCGCCGTCCTGATCGCGACGGCAATTCTCGCGGTCTGGGGCGTTTACGCATTTCTCGGTCTCACGATCGAGGCCTTCCCGGACCCCACGGACACGCAGGTCCAGATCATCACGAAGAACCCCGGCCAGCCCGCCGAGGAGATGGAGCGGCAGGTCTCGATTCGCATCGAGCGCGCCGTCAACGGAACCCCGGGCCTCACGCGCGTCCGGAGCATCAACCTCTTCGGGCTCTCGTTCGTCACGCTCACGTTCAAAGACGACGTCGATGTCTTCTTTGCGCGCGCGCAGACCGCCGAGCGCTTGCGTCTCGTCGACCTGCCCGAAGGGGTCGTGGCCGAGCTCGGCTCGGTCTCCACGCCGATAGGCGAGATCTACCGCTACACCCTCGAGTCCGAGAGCGGGGACCCCCTCGAGCTCCGCACCCTCGAGGACTGGGTGGTGCGCCCCAAGCTGCTTCAAGTCGAGGGCGTCGCCGACGTGGTCAGCCTCGGCGGGCTCGTGCGCGAGATCGAGGTGCACCCCGACCCTGTCGAGATGGCGGCCAAGCGCATCACCATGAGCGACATCGAGGAGGCGCTGCGGCGCGCGTCGATCAACGCGTCGGGCGGCGTCCTCGAGCGCGGCTCGGAGCAGCTCATCATCCGTAGCGAGGGCCTCTTCAACAGCGTCGCCGAGATTGGGTCCGTCTCGGTCGCGTCGCGTGGCGGCACGCCGATCCTGCTCTCCGACGTCGCCACGGTGAAGGTCGGCTGGCAACCTCGGCAGGGAATCGCCGGGCGCGGCGCGAACCACGACGTGGTGCAAGGCATCGTGATGATGCGCCGCGGCGAGAACCCGACACGCGTCCTCAAGCGCGTGCGCGACCGGATCGACAACCTCAACACGCAGGTGCTCCCCGCCGGCACGCGCGTGAACGTCTTCTACGATCGCACCGAGCTCGTAGGCACGACGCTCTCGACCGTCGGGCGCAACATGCTCGAAGGCGCTGTGCTCGTCGTCTTCGTGCTCTTCGTGTTCCTCGTCGACATTCGCGCGTCGCTCATCGTCGCCATCCTGATCCCGCTCTCGCTTTTGACGGCGTTCATCTACCTCTACGTGCGCGGGATGGCGGCGAACCTCCTTTCCATGGGTGCCGTCGACTTCGGAATCATCGTCGACGGTGCGGTCGTGATCATGGAGGCGATCGCGTACCGCATGGCGCACCAGGACCTTGCGCGCCCCGACATGTCGCCGACCGAGAAGATCGAGCGTGCAGTCGCCGACGTCGCGCGCCCGACCATCTTCGCCCTGATGATCATCATCGCGGCCTACCTGCCCATCTTCCTGCTCCAGCGTGTCGAAGGCCGCATCTTCGCGCCGATGGCCCACACCGTGGTCGCCGCGCTCGTCGGTAGCGTCGTGTTCTCGGTCACGCTCGTCCCCGTGCTCGCGAGCTTCGCGTACAGCAAGCCGCGCAAGCACCACGAGTCACCGGTGCTTCGCGCCGCGAGCAGGGCGTACCTCCCCGCGCTTCGCGCAGCGATGCGGCGGCCCTTCGTCGTCATCGGCGCGGCGACCTTGTCGCTCGTGCTCGCCGGCGAAATCCTCGCGACCCGCGGCAGCGAGTTCCTGCCCGAGCTCAACGAGGGCGCGATGTACCTCACGTTCACGCTCCCCGCGAACACGTCGCTCAACGAGGGTCGCCGTCTCGAGCCGGTGCTCTCCGAGATCATCGACCGCTTCCCGCAAGTGGAGTCGCGTATCAGCCAGCTGGGTCGCCCCGAGGACGGCACCGATCCGAAGCTCGCGAACAACCTCGAGGTGTTCGTGAGGCTCAAGCCCGAGTCGGAGTGGCCGAAGGACACGCCGAACCTCGTCGCACTGATGGAGAAAATGAACGCTGCGCTCACGGCGATTCCGGGCGTCGACGTCAACTTCTCGCAGCCCATTCGCGACAACGTGAACGAGAACATCTCGGGCCAGCAAGGGCAGGTGGCGCTCAAGATCTTCACGAACGACCCCGCCGACCTTCAAGCCGCGGCCGAACAGGCGAAAGCTGCCGTATCGAGCGTGCGTGGCGTTGCCGACGTCGGCATCGTGAAGAGTGGCCTCTCGCCGCAAGTGCACATCACGCCGAACCGCGAGTCGCTCGGTCGGTTCGGTCTGACCATGTACGACGTGCAGAGCTTCCTCGCGAGCGCCCTCGGCGGCCGCGCGGTCGCCGATCTTTGGGAGGGCGATCGCTCGTTCGACGTCGTGCTGCGCCTCCCTGGCGCCACGCGCGAGACGGTCGAGCAGCTGTCGAACCTGCGTATCCCCACACCGTCGGGGGCGCTCGTTCCGCTCGAATCGGTGGCGTCGATCGAGGTGGGCTACGGACGCGCGGCGATCAACCGCGAGGATGGCCAGCGGTACGTCGGCGTCCGCATGAACGTGCGCAACCGCGACCTCGGTTCCTTCGTCGACGACGCCCGCCGCGCAGTCGACGAGAAGGTGACGCACAAGCCGGGCATGGTCATCACGTGGGGTGGCGAGTTCGAATCCAAAGAGCGCGCGATGGCGCGGCTCCGCCTCGTCGTGCCGCTCGCGTTGCTCATCACGTTCGGGCTGCTCTTCAACGTCTTTCGGTCGGTCGCACTCGCTGCGCTCGTTCTCTTGAACGTGCCGTTCGCGCTCGTCGGGGGTGCCGTCGGGCTGTGGGCCTTCGGCATGCCCGTGTCGATTGCGGCGGCCGTCGGCTTCATCGCGCTCGTCGGCCAGGCATCGCTGAACGGCGTGCTCGTCTTGTCGGCCATCGAAGAGCGACGTCGCACCGGCATCGATCTCGACGCGGCAATCGAGGCGGGCGCTTCCGATCGCCTTCGCGCCGTCTTGATGACGGCCGCGCTGGCGGCGCTCGGGCTCGTTCCGGCTGCCTTTTCGCATGCGATGGGCGCCGAAATGCAGCGGCCGATGGCCGTCGTCATCGTTGGCGGCACGGTTTCGGCGGCGTTTCTGACGCTCTTCGTGCTGCCGGTCATGTACCGCGCGGCGGTACCGCTGCTCGCACGCATGCGTGCGATCGACGCAGGCGTGGTTCCCACCGTCGGCGATCCGGCCGAGTAGCCGCGTTTTTCCGGCGCGGCTCGGGCTACAGTGCCGCCGTGCTGGATCTCATTGTTCGCGCTTGTCTGAGGTCGCGCCTCGCCGTGCTGGTCGCGACGGCGGTGCTCGTCGCGTGGGGCGTGTACGCCTTTTCCGGGCTGACGATCGAGGCGTTTCCGGATCCGACCGATACGCAGGTCCAGATCATCACCAGCAACCCGGGCCAGCCCGCCGAGGAGATGGAGCGCCAGATCTCGATCCCGATCGAGCGCGCCGTCAACGGCATGCCGGGTCTCGCGCGCGTGCGCAGCATCAACCTGTTCGGCTTGTCGTTCGTCACGCTCACGTTCCGCGACGAGGTCGACGTCTACTTTGCCCGCACCCAAACCGCGGAGCGCTTGCGGCTCGTCGAGCTTCCCGAAGGCGTGCACTCCGAGCTCGGCTCGATCTCGACGCCGATCGGCGAGATTTACCGCTACACGCTCGTCTCGAGCGCCGGCGATCCGCTCGACCTCCGCACGCTGCAAGACTGGGTCGTGCGGCCGCGGCTCCTGCAAGTCGAGGGAGTTGCCGACGTCGTCAGCTACGGCGGGCTCGTGCGCGAGATCGAGGTGCACCCCGAGCCCGTGAGCATGGCGGCGCGCCGCATCACGATGGGCGACATCGAGACCGCGTTGCGCAGCGCTTCGAGCAACGCGTCCGGCGGGGTGCTCGAGCGCGGTTCGGAGCAGTTCGTCATTCGCAGCGAAGGGCTCTTCAGCGACGTCGCCGAAATCGGACGCGTGTCGGTCGCGTCACGCGGCGGCACACCAATTCTGCTGTCGGACGTCGCCTCGGTGAAGATCGGCTGGCAGCCACGCCAAGGCATCGTCGCGCGCGCCGACAACCACGACGCCGTCGAAGGCATCGTGCTCATGCGCCGAGGCGACAACCCGTCGCGCGTGCTCGACCGCGTGCGCGAGCGCGTCGACGAGCTCAACGGCCGCATCCTGCCGAAGGGCACGCGCGTCAACCCGTTCTACGATCGCACCGAGCTCGTCGACACCACGCTGAAGACCGTCGGCAAGAATTTGCTCGAGGGCGCGGTGCTCGTCGTCTTCGTCCTGTTCGTCTTTCTCGTCGACATCCGCGCGGCGCTCATCGTCGCCGTGCTGATCCCGCTCTCGCTGCTCACCGCGTTCATCTACCTCTACTCGCGCGGCATGGCGGCGAACCTGCTGTCGATGGGGGCAGTCGACTTCGGGATCATCGTCGACGGCGCCGTCGTAATCATGGAAGCCATCGCTTTCCGGATGCAGCAGACCGACTTTCATCACGCCGAGCTATCGCCGACCGAGAAGATCCAGCGCGCCGTCGCCGACGTGGCGCGTCCGACGATTTTCTCGCTCATGATCATCATCGCCGCGTACCTGCCGATCTTCCTGCTTCAGCGCGTCGAGGGCCGCATCTTGGCGCCGATGGCCCACACCGTCGTCGCGGCGCTCGGTGCTGGCCTCGTGTTCTCGATCACGCTCGTCCCCGTGCTCGCGACGTTCGCCTACAACAAACCGCGCAAGCACCGCGAGTCGCCCGTCCTACGTGCGGCAAGCCGCGCCTATGTGCCGACGCTGCGTGCGGCGCTTCGTCACCCGTTCGTGGTCGTCGGCGCGGCGCTGCTCTCGCTGCTGGTGGCGGTGGAAGTGCTCGCGACGCGCGGTAGCGAGTTCTTGCCCGAGCTGAACGAAGGCGCGATGTACCTCACGTTCACGCTTCCTGCGAACGCCTCGCTCACGGAGGGGCGGCGCACCGAGCCCGTGCTCGCCGAGATCATCGACAGCTTCCCGCAGGTCGCCTCGCGTCTCAGCCAGCTGGGTCGCCCCGAGGACGGCACCGATCCCACGCTGCCCAACAACCTCGAGTACTTCGTGAAGCTCAAGCCCGCGACCGAGTGGCCGAAGGACACGCCGACGCTGGTGGCGCTCATGGAGAAGATGAACGTCGCGCTCACGGCCATCCCCGGCGTCGACGTCAATTTCTCGCAGCCGATCCGCGACAACGTGAACGAGAACATCGCCGGCCAGTACGGGATGGTGGCGCTCAAGATCTTCGCCGATGACCCGGCCGATCTCCAGCGTGCGGCCACCGAAGCCAAGAACGCGATCGCTGGCGTGCGCGGCGTGGCCGACCTCGGCATCGTGAAGAGTGGCGAGGCGCCCCAGATCCAGGTGAAGCCAAACCGCGAGCTGCTCGGGCGCTTCGGCATGACGATGAACGACGTTCAGAGCTTCCTGTCGAGCGCGCTCGGTGGCAAGGCGGTTGCCGACCTCTGGGAGGGCGACCGCTCCTTCGACGTCGTGCTTCGTCTTCCGGGCGGCAACCGCGAGACGATGGAGCAGCTCTCGGATCTGCGCATCCCGACCCCTTCGGGCGCCCTCATCCCACTCAGCTCGGTAGCGGACGTACACATCGGCTATGGCCGCGCGGCCATCAACCGCGAGAACGGCCAGCGTTACGTCGGTATCCGCATGAACGTGCGTAACCGCGATCTCGGGACCTTCGTCGACGAGGCTCGCAAGGCCGTCGACGCGAAGGTCACCCACACGCCCGGCATGACCATGACGTGGGGCGGTGAGTTCGAGTCGAAGGAGCGCGCGATGGCGCGGCTGCGCCTCGTCGTGCCGCTCGCGCTGCTCGTCACGTTCGGCCTCTTGTTCAACGTCTTCCGCTCCGTGTCGCTGGCGTTGCTCGTGCTGCTCAACGTTCCGTTTGCGCTCGTCGGTGGCGCGGTCGGCCTGTGGGCATTCGATATGCCCGTCTCCATCGCCGCCGCGGTCGGGTTCATCGCGCTCGTCGGCCAAGCTGCGCTCAACGGCGTGCTCGTGCTCTCGGCAATCGAGGAGCGGCGGAAGACCGGCATTCCCCTCGATCAGGCCATCGAGGCGGGGGCGAACGATCGCCTACGCGCTGTGCTGATGACGGCTGCGCTGGCGGCGCTCGGCCTCATACCGGCCGCTTTCTCGAAGGCAATGGGCGCCGAGATGCAGCGTCCGATGGCGGTCGTCATCGTCGGCGGCACCGTGTCGGCCGCTCTGCTGACGCTCGTCGTGCTGCCGGTGATGTACCGCGCCGCGATCCCGCTGCTCGAGCGCTTCCGCGCCATCGAAGCGGTCCACGTGGTTCCCGCGCCAGGCGAGTAGTTGCTAAGCTCGGCGCCCATGCCGACACCGCTCTTCGACAAAGTCCTCATCGCGAACCGTGGCGAGATCGCGCGTCGCGTGATGCGTACGTGCAAGCGCCTGGGAATCAAGACAGTGGCCGTCTACTCGGAGGCGGACGCCGAAGCCCCGCACGTCACCGACGCCGACGAAGCGATCGCGATCGGGCCCGCGTCACCGAAGGAGTCGTACCTGAACGTCGAGGCGATCCTCGGTGCGATCGAAAAATCCGGCGCGAACGCCGTGCATCCCGGCTACGGCTTTCTGAGCGAGAAATCGAGCTTTGCGCGCGCCGTGGCAGAGAAGGGCGTCACCTTCATCGGCCCTTCGCCCGACGTGCTCGACGCGTTCGGCGACAAGATGAAGGCGCGTCACGTCGCGCTCGCAGCCGGCACCGATCCGGTGCCTGGCACCGACGCCCCCATCGCCATCGACACGCCGGAAGGCCTTGAGCACGCGAAGAAGGTCGCCGCCAAAGTCGGCTACCCCGTCGTCGTGAAGGCCGTCGGTGGCGGCGGTGGCATCGGCATGCAGGTGGTGAAGGACGAGGCGCTCCTCGAGCGCGCGCTCAAGAGCTGCGCCGATCGCGGCAAGGCCTCGTTCTCCGACGCGCGCGTGTACCTCGAGCGCTACGTGAGCGAGCCGCGCCACATCGAAGTTCAAGTCTTCTGTGACACACACGGCAATGCTTACGCGCTCGGCGAGCGCGAGTGCAGTCTGCAGCGGCGCCACCAGAAGATCGTCGAGGAGTCGCCTTCGCCCGCCGCGTTCTTCCAGGGCGAAGCGGGCGAGGCGCGTCGGCGGAAGCTCTTCGACTCCGCGCTCCGCGTCGTGAAGAGCGTGGGCTACGTCGGCGCGGGTACGTGCGAGTTCATCGCGGACGCCGACGGCAGCCTCTTTTTTCTCGAGGTCAACGCGCGCCTCCAGGTCGAGCACCCGGTCACCGAGATG